>NZ_JACEOL010000002.1 GCF_013868055.1 Thermoactinomyces mirandus
TTTTGTCAACAGCCTCAATGCCATGCTGTTTAGCATGGCATTCTTTTATTATGCCAATACGTCTCTGCGCATAAAAGTAATAAAAGCAACCGTCAAGGCCAAAATGGCCCAGACACTTAAAACGGTCAGGGAAAAGGGCAGACTCATTCCCTCAATCAAAATTGGATTTCCCGCTAAATAATCGGTCAGGCTCAAGTGGGTAAAGGCAAAATATTTTAGCGCGGTCCAGGTTGGGGCCATTTGTGTAAGCAAACTGCCGGAGATGACAGCAGCCAGCATAATTCCAATGCTTGCCGCAGTACTTTTGACAAGGACTGACACCATAAACGACAGAGTCCCGACCATAAGGCCTGAAAACCAGGCCAGCCCGTAAGCCATTAAAAGGTATTTCCATTGCGGAATCAGATGGACGCCTTGAGTAACAAGCTGGTCTCCCTGCACTTTAAAACCGGTCAGTACAGGCATTGTCCAACCCCGGTAACCAAATACCGCACCGGAGATAACATAGCCGAGCAAGGCTGTCAAAAGCATTAACAGAGAAATTCCCAAACCAAGCGCCATATATTTGCTTAGCAAAATTTTCCATCGGGGTACTGGCCGTGACAGAAGCAGCTTGATTGTACCCAGGGAATGCTCGGCGGACACGATGTCTGCGGCTAACACAACCACCAGCAATGGGAGAAAAAGTGAAGTGGATTGTTCAATAAACTTGCGCAAAAATGTCGGAGCACCCGGTGCGCCCGGATTAATGTCATGTTCAAGATAGTATTGTTGCTGCTTTATATTCAGTTTGGCCCAGGTTTTCCATTCTTCCGGAATCCGGCTTGATGCAATCCGGTTTTGCTGGTCAACAATTTTTTGCTGCAGCAATGTCCTCCAGTCGGATGTGCCCAGTTGCCTTATCTGTTCCTGTGAGTTTCGATATTGCGCATAAGTAAAAACAGGGATTAACACCAGCAAAATCAGTGTAATAACAAGAATCCGTCTGTTCCGCAGGATTTTCAGCATTTCATTGTAGACCAAAGCTTTCATAGACCGAATCCCCCTGTAATATCAAAAAAAAGGTCTTCCAACGTTTGCCTTCGAGGGCTGATTTCAGAAACACGAATGTCATGTTTTAACAAATAATGATTTGTTTCCGCAATTTTATCCAAAGGCATCTGGACCGTTACTTTGCTATTTCCGGTCTGTAGGACTTTTGCAATATAAGGCAAGCTTTGCAAAAGGAGGAGTCCTTCTTCAAAAGGCTCCAACTTCCATTCGACCAGCGAATGGACACCGGTCAATTGGTCGATGGGTCCGATTTGCAGCAATTGACCGTTTTGAATAATGGCAACCCGATCGCAGAGATTCTGGATTTCATGCAGGATATGACTGGATATAAAAATGCCGATCCCTTCTTCGCGAGCCAGCTGACGGACAAAAGAACGCATATCCCGGATTCCCGCCGGATCGAGGCCATTCGTCGGTTCATCGAGAATTAAAAGTTTTGGTTGATGCAACAATGCCTGTGCAATTCCCAACCTCTGTTTCATGCCCAGGGAATATGTTCTTACCAGATCGTTGATCCGGTCTGTCAATTCTACCTGTTCAACAGCCTTAAAGATCCGTTCATCGGGAATTCCGGTCATGCGGGCAAACAATTCCAGGTTCTCCAGACCCGTTAAATATGGATAAAGCTCGGGATTTTCCACAATGCATCCCACATGGGAGATTGCTTTCATAAAATCTTTCTGAAGGTCATATCCTGCAATATGGATGCTGCCTTCGCTCGGACTGGCCAACCCGACCAGCATGCGGATAGTTGTTGTCTTACCGGCTCCATTGGGGCCCAGAAAACCAAAAATCTCTCCTGCACGTACTTCAAATGAAAGATTTCGAACGATGTCCCGGCCACCAATTTTTTTGCCCAGTTTCTTTACTGAAAGAATGGTTTCATCTTTATTTATTTTTGGTTGCATGAGGAGATGCCACCCCCGATTCGGTTGTATTCATCACTTGCCATAACCGGTCTGCCATTTTCTGATAGCCGGTTTTGTTGGGATGAAAATGATCACTGTAAAGGTAAGACCGGGGACTTTTATGAAAAAGGTCATAAACCGGAACGATCGTAACCTGGTTAAATGGTTGTGCTGTAACAATGGTGGCATGGTTCCAGTCAGCGACAATTTTTGAAGTTCGGTCAGAGTCTGGCAAATCGCCAAAAGGATTGTAAAGGCCAAACAGATAAACAGGGCATTCGGGATTTAGCCGTTGAATTTCAGTTAAAATAGCGGTCAGATTTTCCTTGTACCGTTCTTCCCTTTTCCGGATGGTTTGCAGGTCTATCATTTCGATGTCCTTTCTTTCCCGGAAAAGATCGTTTCCTCCGATGGTGATGACGATCGTTCCTGCTTCTTTAACAAATCGGCGTATTTGAGCTTCTTTGAACTGGTCACGCAAGTTTTGCGAACTTTGCCCGCGGATGCTCAAATTTACCGATCCGGAAGCATGGGCTGTAGCCTGCCATTTCTTTTTGATGATTCCGAAATAACCAAGCCCGTTTTCGTCTCCGACACCACGCGTAAGAGAATCTCCCAGCCCCAGCAGTATGCCTTCCCGGTCAGGAGAGGCCGGTTTAATACCAGCAGTGCTGTTTGCTTCTGCAGGCCCCAGGATTTCCTGCACAGCCAGTCCAAACCCGGCAAGCAACAGGCAGAAGGATAAAAAAGCCAGCCAATTGATGATTCTCGTCCATATTGGACCAGGTTTCATTCAGTTTCGCCTTCTTTCCGGATAAAAATTAATCATTCCAAAACGGGTCTTTTTTTGAGACATCTGCTATTTCTTTAAGCAAGAAAGCGTTTGTTGCTGCATAGGATGGTATTGATTCAGGGCTTAATCTAAAAGGGGGTAGTCACATTGAAAATCCATATTGTCCGTTCCGGTGAAACATTGTCGGATATTGCCCAAAAGTATAATATAACTCTGGAGCGGTTACAAGAATTGAATCCGGATCTTAGTAAGTCGGAAATGCTGAATGCAGGGGAAAAAGTTCGGGTTCCGACCGGAAAAATTGCACTGGCTGTGGAAAAAAGAGAAGAAAGCACAGATCCGGATGAGGAGGTTCGATATAAAGAGTATGAAGGGTATCCCAAAGAAAACGAAAAAAATTCCGATGCTGAACCTTTGTCCAATCAGTTGCCAAAACCGCCTTCAATTGAAGAATTGACTAACTGGTCTGAAATGATGGATTCATCTTCCATACTTGATTATTCGTCATTTGATTATTCGTCGGTTTATGAAAATCTGGATACTTCTGATACTTTATATTTGGAAACGCCGCCTGAGCCTTATCCCCGTTTTCGGCAGGAATCCGGTATGCTGCCGGTACCACCGTTTTTGAATCTGTCCTGTTATCCGATGGTGCAGGGATGGGGGCCCGCGCCCTGTTATGTACCGCCAATACCAATCAGCAATCCATATATAAACCTGTCTTATCCTCACCCTGCTGTTTCCGGACCGGAAAATGGTTTTGCCGTGGAGCATCGGGAGTGGAAAGAAAGTTCATCAAGCGAAGGATAAGGAAAATGAGGGAGAGCCGATGATTCAACCTGATCCACTTCATTTGGAAAAAGTGTTACATACACCTGTGCGCCGGATCAGACCATATCGAAACAATTGGTGTATTGAAACGGATTTTATGTGGTGGATAGCCAAGCCGGTTCCCGGTTCAAAAGCAAAATGGTGGCATCAGGTGGACAGTGAACTGCGAAACCGCGGTTTTCACTCTATGCTTCCAATGATTACGGATGGTTACCAGTGGATTTTAACCCCATTTATTCAGGGACAATCGTGCAAATACAACAAGATGAGTGAAGTAAAACGAATGGTGAAAACCCTGGCACATTTTCATCGGGTGGGACGAAATCTCAGAACGCCGCCACCAGAGGCGGCGTTTCTTTTGTCTCACCGGTTGGTGAATCGGCTGCAAAAATTTCACAGGCTGCTGTTATCGGCGGATCAGGTCAAGAGCCCGCTAAGGGAACTTCTGCTGAAAACGGGCAAAGATTTTTATCTGGACGGGATCGAGGCCTGGAAACGGCTGGAAAAGCTTCCTTTTCAGGATTGGATTGAGCGGGAGCGGAGTCACCATGTGCTGGCACACCGCGATCTGGCAAGTCACAACTGGATGACCGATCAAACGGGCGCATTGTGGTTAATTGATTTTGAAACGGCTGATTATGATGCCCAGGTAGGGGATGTATGGCAGATGTCGACACGAATTCTGGCAGCAAACCAATATCCTGAGCGGGGGATTGAGACGATACTTCGTGCTTATGAGATGGTTCGCCCTTTGGCCGGAATTGAAAAAAAGATTTTGGCTGCTTTATTTTTGTACCCGAATGAGTTTTTTCGGGAAATGATCGGGCTGGTGGAGAGGAAGAGAGGTTATGAGATAAAGGTTTCCTATCCATACCTGAAACAGATCGCCTGCAACAGAAAAAAATGGAAAAAACAAATTGCCGAATTCATGTATTGGTAGTGGTTAGATGCTTATGGTATGATGTAGAATGGTTTTATCGAAGCCTTGTTCCTGCTTGAGGAGGCAAAAGAATGAAAGTAGGACTTGCACAAATCAGACCACGATTGGGGCGAGTGGACAGCAATGTCGAACTGCATGAAGAAATGATCCGCCGTGCCCAGGAAGAACAGGTTGATCTTCTGGTTTTTCCTGAACTGAGTTTAACAGGCTATAATTTGTTAGATCTTACCTATGAAATGGCGAGAGATCCATTTAGTCCTGAAATACAAGGGCTGATTCAATTGGCTGGTGATATGGATCTGGTATTTGGTTTTGTTGAGCACAGCCCTGAACATATTTTGTATAACTCCGCAGCTTATATTTCTGCCGGGAATTTGCATTATTTGCATCGTAAAATTTATTTGCCTACATACGGAATGTTTGATGAAGGGCGTTATTTTGGGAAAGGTGAAGTGATTCGCAGTTTTCCGACCCGGTTTGGGCAAGCGGGGTTGCTGATCTGCGAAGATGTCTGGCACAGTTCTTCTTCTTACATTCTGACACAGGATGGGGCACAAATCCTGGTTGTTATCTCAAATGCGCCAGCGTCAGGTGTAGGAGGCCCAAAATTGGGAGCACAGGATACCTGGGATACTTTGCTGAAGAATCAAGCCATGCTTAATGGCAGTTATGTGCTCTACTGTAACCGTGTCGGAACGGAAGACGGAATTACGTTTTTCGGCGGCTCACAGGTGATAGATCCATTTGGAGAGATAGAAGCACGAGCCGATTTGTTTCATGAAGATCTGCTGGTCGTTGACCTGGATCTGGACAAAGTTCGAAAAGCCCGTTTTCAAACACCAGTTTTAAGGGACGAAAATCTGGATTTAACCATCCGTGAATTAAGTCGGATCAGACGGAAGCGGGCAGGGGAGGGAAGCTGATTATGCAAATGATCGATGAGTTTTTGGAAAAAGCTCCTTGTTTGCGATTAAATGAAGAATTGGCAACCCGCCTTCTGACAACGGCTTTACGTGAAGAAGTGAATAAGGCTGGATTCGATAAAGTCATTGTAGGCTTGTCCGGTGGAATTGATTCTGCCCTTTCATTGTATTTGTGTGTCGAAGCACTGGGACCTGAAAATGTGGTTGCCGTCCGCATGCCTTACAGGACAAGTAGCCCGGAAAGCCTGGAAGATGCGCAACTTGTCATCGATGATACGGGAGTTGAAGCGTTGACAGTGGATATCACGCCACAGATTGACGCTTATTTTGAACGTATGCCTGACGCATCGCCTTTGCGAAAAGGAAACAAAATGGCACGAGAGCGGATGACCATTTTATATGATTTATCTGCCCAGTATGATGCATTGGTAATTGGAACCAGCAATCGGACGGAGCTTTTGCTGGGATACGGTACGCAATATGGAGATTCGGCGTCGGCAATTAATCCGCTTGGGGATCTGTACAAGACCCAGGTCCGTCAGTTGTCCGCCTATTTGGGAGTGCCCGAGCCGATTATCACCAAGCCTCCCAGCGCTGATTTATGGGAAGACCAGACAGATGAAGGCGAGCTGGGATTTAATTATTTTGATGTGGATCGCTTGCTGTATTATATGATTGACAAGCATTATACCCTGGATCAGCTGCACGCGCTTCAGTTTGATGATGCTTTTATCCAGGAAGTAAGCAAGCGGATCATTCGAAATCAATACAAACGGACCATGCCTGTGATCCTGAAAGTAAGCAAACGGACAGTTGGTGTGGATTTCCGCTATTTGCGCGACTGGGGCTTGTAAACTTCAAAAGGAGTGATAAAGAATGGCTGGGCATTCAAAATGGAAAAACATTCAACATCGGAAAGGGCGTCAGGATGCTCTGAAAGGGAAAATATTTGCCAAACTCGCACGGGAGATTTACGTTGCAGCCCGTTCAGGAGACAAAGATCCTGCAAATAACCATCAATTGCGGCTGGTTATCGCCAAAGCCCGTTCGCAGAACATGCCCAATGAAAATATTGAGCGGGCAATAAAAAAAGCATCTGGCAGCGGAACCGGGCAAAATTTTGAATCAATCACTTATGAAGGATATGGGCCAGGTGGCACCGCCGTTATGGTTGAGGCGTTAACGGACAATCGCAATCGGACAGCTGCAGATATTCGCCATATTTTTTCAAAAAATGGCGGGAATCTGGGGGAATCCGGTTGTGTATCCTGGATGTTTGAACGAAAAGGTATCCTGGTTGCTGACCGTGTACAAACAGGCCTGGATGAAGAAGAATTGATGCTTGTGGTTCTGGAAAGCGGGGCAGAAGATATCGAGTCCACGGACAGCAATTATGAAATTACCACTTCCCCGGAAAACTTTGAAACGGTAAAAGAGACACTGGAAAAAGAGGGGCTTTCCTTTTCAACGGCAGAAGTCACCTTTATTCCTTCAAATAAGGTGGAGATTCACGGGGATGCGGTTAAAAAGGTGATCCAGCTGATTTATGCGCTGGAAGATCATGATGATGTTCAAAATGTATATTCCAATTTTGAAGCAAATGATGAGGAACTGGCAAAGGTTATGGATGAATAAATATTGAGAAATAAACAGTCGATATCGCCAGATAATGAACCACATCAGTAACGCAACAACTGGACAGATATGTAATATATTCTTCTTTGGTTCAGCTGTTATTTACCGAAACGGATTGGCTCCGTGTCTGTTCCAATCATGCACGATGGTGCAAGGTAACGAGCAGACGGTAAGTCTGTTCCGGTCTTTTAGTCAATTAAAGGATATTGTTGATGGAGAGTATAATGAAAAGGGGGAACACACACCCCCCCTTTTTTCTTTTTAATGTGTGAACGTCAAACTCAAAGTCAAACGCTGCCAGAGTTACTCTGTTTTTGTTGCTTGTACAAGTTTTCCGTCGCTAAATCCAAATTGGCTGACATTAAACATGTTTTTCTTCTTGTCACCTTTAAAAACAAGGTATACGTCATGCAGGCCGTACGCTCCATCTGTCGGGTTTGTATCAATCATGGTCGACACGGTAAACCATTTCCTGGGATTCTTCATTTTTGGAACTTCCATGATCCCTACAGTTTTGCCCTTTGGATGATCCAATCGTACTTCAATCTTTCCGCCACCATTTGAGGCGACACGGGCGTTCATACTTAAAATACCGCGCATATCTGCTTGTCCATTGGCAGATCCGTCAGCAAAATTGACATTGGTATACCTGATATAGGAGCCGTTTTTAAGATTTGTGATCATTTTGCCGCCTTCCGAACTCTTTTTCACTTGAAGTACAGGGGACTGTCCGTTATTTTCATATGCCAGGTAGCTGGAAAATACGTCTTTCAGATCAGGTAGTGCAGGCAATTGGAATTTTTCGGGTATAAAAGTTGTCACACTTTTTCCTCTTAACTCCATGGAAAACTGCTGCTTGTTGACTTTGATCGCATCCAGCTTTTTCAGATTTTCACTGGCGGAAGTACGATACGGAACAACTGCACCGGTATTGCCTGGAAAGTCTTTCAATTTAAAGGTGACGGTTTGATTCTCAGGGCTATTGTTTACAGCAACAATTGTGAAGTTTCCGGCACGTGGCTCTTTATACGCCGTAATCAACACATCATTAACCGGATGTTTATCCGCTTTTATCATTTTGTAACCGGGTTGGATAAAGCGGCTGTAATTGCCAAAAGTATAAAAACGCTTGAAAACACGGAACAGATTATTTTCTGTGGGAGCGACTCGCTGGTCTGAGCCGTCGTTAACGAGCCGGATCAAATCGGAACCATCAGCGCCGTTATTGGCTGCGGGCCACCACCAGAAATAGGCATTGACACCTGTTACATCGAATATGTTTCCGATGAGATTTGCATATTTCAGGCCATCGGTTATCGTGTTATTCTCAAAGGTTTGTTTATCATTGCCCTGGTTCATGAACTCTGTTTGCCAGATGGTTTTACCCAATTCTTTGGACCTGGCAAATTCATCGGGATCAGGAGTCGTGTCACCATCGAGCAAACCTTGATATGCATGAGCGGCAACGACGTCAATGTAAGGGTTTGTTTTAATATCATTTAAAGCGGGCAAAACATAATTTTCCGAGAACTCCATCGATTCACCAAGCACGATTTTAGAGGGAATCTTCTCTTTTTTAAAGGTAGGTGCCAAATAATCACGGACGAAGGTGTTTAATTCCTCGGGTGTCCACAGGCAGCTGGAATAACTTGTAGACAGTTCTGGCTCATTTGCGGGGGAAATGTGTGTAATGTTGAGGTTGAAATGTTCTTTATAGCCTTTTACGTATGCAGCCAGATATTCTGCATATTGTTGATACATGTCTTCATCGAGTTTGTTTGGTGTTTCACCGGTATCGATTACGCTTTTATTTTTCTTCATCCATGCAGGAGGACTCCAGGCAGTGCTCAGAAATGTATCTACACCTCTTTTTTTTGCCTCTTTCATGATCCATATCTGATATTTGTCAAATTCATCTTTATTCCAACGATCATCGTCCCAGACGTACTTATCCGGACCAGGCATAATGGTCTCAGTAGGGCCGTCATAGTGAGAGTCTCCCCAGTCATCAATTCCGCCGTCACCGATCATATTTCGGACAATGCTTAAACCGATGCCTTTCTCCTTGCTAAATATCATATCAAGAATCTGTGATCTTACTGGCTCATCCAATCGCATAACAGATCCGCCTTTATGGAAGGCGAAGGATCCGCCAAATCCGTCAATTTTCTGTTTTTCCACATTCCAGTATACGATACTGACATTTTCAGGAGATTGGGGATTCTTTGCTGCATAAACAGCGTTGCCTGAACCTGAAATACTGATCATAAGGAGCAAACTTATAATCACACTGAAAATTATAGTAAAATTTTTTCTTGGCAATAAAATCCCCTCCTTTTTCAAAGTGATCAATTACTTTAAAAGCTACTTAATCAATTAAACATAAGCGTTTTGTATTTTTGTTTAATGAAAAAATTTTCCCTTTATTTGGTCCAATTTTATTACACTATGAAACCGTTGTCAATTTTGGAAAGATAAATATAAAAGAGTTGTAAAATAGTCAGAAGAAAACTATAATAATATCCCGACCATCATGCCTGTGCAATTGGCTTGAAAAAGAAAAAAGGAATTATTTCATTAGATTAAGAAAATTTTAATCTATAATTTTTTTGCAAACGCTGATATGGAGTTATTATATCAAGCCTTATAATTAGAATGATCAATTTAAAAATATTTTTAGAGTTGTTGAGGTGGAAGGTTTATTAAAGTCCAGTAAGGTGTTTTTTGTCAAAAAAGGGATATGAACTGATGAGGTGATCGGCGATGGAGGAAAGTTATCGTTGCTGGCTGCAATATCGGTTTGTACAGGATACACAGCGATTCTATCAATATCGAAAATGGGTTTCTAATATTGTGGTTGCCAGGGAGACTGAAATTATAAATTCAGCTGCAAGAGAACTTCAGGATGCTTTGAAATCAATGTTAAATCTCAAGCCGTCGATTTGGCGACATCCGTTTCATCAGCAACCTTTTCTTTTTTTGGGATCATATGAGGATATCAATCCGGAAAACCATGGGATTTCAGCCTCGTTATTAAATCGTCTTGATGATGAGGGTTATTTGTTAAAAACAGTTAACAATCAAATCCTTGTAATCGGCAAAACGGATCGGGGAACCTTGTATGCAACATTCCATCTGTTAAGATTGCTGCAGTGTGAACAACCGATTGATTCTTTGGAAATAACCGATTCACCAAAAAACCAATTAAGAATGATAAACCAATGGGATAATATGGATGGCTCGATTGAACGTGGCTATTCCGGCAATTCTATCTTTTTTCGTGATAATGATTTTGTGGATGATTTAACTCGCGTAAAGAATTATGCAAGATTTTTGGCATCTGTTGGAATTAATGCCATTTCGATTAACAATGTAAATGTTTGGAACCTAGAAACGAGGTTGATTACAAAAGAATTTTTGCCAAAAGTAAAAGAAGTTGCGGAGATTTTTAAATCCTATGCAATAACTGTTTTTTTAAGTATTAACTTTGCGAGTCCGATTGAATTGGGCGGTTTGTCTACTGCGGACCCGTTGGATAGAGATGTCCAAAAATGGTGGGAAAATAAAGCAAAAGAGATTTACCAATATATTCCTGACTTTGGCGGATTTGTGGTAAAGGCTGATTCGGAAGGCAGACCGGGGCCTTTTACTTATCACAGAAGCCATGCCGAAGGTGCAAATGTATTGGCTCGTGCGCTGAAACCTTATAATGGAAAAGTGATTTGGCGTTGTTTTGTTTACAACTATTTGCAGGATTGGCGAGACAGAAGTACTGATCGGGCAAAGGCAGCTTATGACCATTTTGGGCCGTTGGATGGCCAGTTCCTGGATAATGTCATTTTACAAATCAAAAATGGTCCGATGGATTTCCAGGTTCGGGAACCGGTATCCCCACTTTTGGGGGCGATGAAGAAAACAAATCAAATGATCGAATTTCAAATTACACAAGAATATACCGGCCAGCAAATAGATGTATGTTATTTGGTTCCTCAATGGAAAGAAGTTTTTGATTTTGATACTTATGCTCAGGGTGAAAGCTCAACCGTTAAATCCATTGTGAATGGTTCTCTTTATAACTGTAAATACAGCGGAGTAGCAGGAGTTTCCAATATAGGTGATGATGTGAATTGGACCGGGCATGCATTGGCACAGGCTAATCTGTATGGTTTTGGAAGATTGATATGGAATCCGGATTTGTCAACAGAACAAATTACTAAAGAATGGATTTATTTAACCTTCGGCATTCATCAGCAAGTTGTGGAACCAATAAAATGGATATTGCTTCATTCATGGGAAACTTATGAAAATTATACAGCTCCACTGGGTGTAGGCTGGATGGTAAATCCAAATCATCACTATGGACCGAATGTAGACGGATATGAATATTCAAAATGGGGAACATATCATTTTGCAGATCGTGACGGTATTGGCGTCGACCGTACAGTGGAAACAGGAACTGGTTATACAGCGCAATATTTCAGTCCTTGTTCGGAAATATACAATTCATTGGAATGCTGTCCGGATGAATTGTTGCTGTTTTTTCACCATGTTCCTTACAGTCATCAGTTAAAATCAGGAAAGACTGTGATTCAGCATATATATGATACACATTTTGAAGGAGTAGAAACAGTAAAATTGTTTATCAAACTGTGGGATTCATTAGAAGGGAAAATAGATAACGGGATATTTCAAAATGTGAAAGAAAGGTTAAAACGGCAATTGGAAAATGCGATAGAATGGAGGGATCAAATCAATACGTATTTTTACAGAAAATCGGGTGTACCGGATGAGAAGAACAGAATGATTTATCGATGAAATTGAGTGGTCATGTTTCCGCATTAAAAAGTTGCCGGTCTAGCAAATAATATGGATTAATGAACAAAATGCAGTTTTTGTCGTCGAAACGCGAAAATGAATTGTCATCCCTAAAAAAAAACGTTAACATATAATTAGATTATTTTTTTAACAACTTTTTCTATTCATTAAACAAAGTTATATATAAAGTTTTTTTACTCAACGTTAATTGACGTTTTTTTGGATGGAGTTGGAAAACGCATTTTCAGCCAACCGATCTGTACAATTGATAGTAGGTAAGTACAAAAGACAGCAAACAGACAATATTTTTTCTTCAAAAATGAAACCGCTATCAAATTCAAGCTGAACTCGTGATTGCCGGAGAAGAACCGAGAGAAGTAAATCCCATTTTTCAGTTGTTAAACAAAGTGTCGCATACAAGTTGTCCCCACGACGTTTATTTGTTTGTAAATACTCAAAATTACGGGGAGGATAGAACATGCTGGAAAAAAGATGGCTTGTGATAACGGTTGTTTTATTGTTTGGCATTTGCCTCGCTGTGGGGCTGATTTTGTGGGATCCCTCTTCTGAGGGTAAAGATGATGCTGTGACTTTGACAATATATACCGTAGCAGGTGGAGATGAATACTACAAAGATATTGTCATTCCCATGTTTGAAGAAAAGACAAATGGAAAATATCAAATTGAATATGGACGCGGAACCGCACAGGAAATTATTAACAAGATTAAAACGCAAGGGAACAGTGGGACAATTGATATTGTAATTACAGGCTTGGATGGCCTTCCGTTAGGAATAAAAGAGGGATTGTGGGAACAGCTTTACCCCAAATACAGTAACGAAATACATGCCAATGAGTGGAATGAAATTGGAAAGGCTTATATAGAAAAATATGACGGATATGGTGCTCCTGTAACGACTGGATCCGGCGGGCCTGTCCTGGTTTACAACAGCAAAAAGGTGAACAATCCGCCTTCCACATACGCAGAACTGAAAGATTGGATTTTAAAAAATCCAGGGAGATTTACCTATGCTGCTGTTCCTTCCAGCGGTCCAGCTCGCGGATTTTTCTTTGGTCTTGCCCAATCTTTGGGAGAGGATTTTAATAATCCTGATTCATTAAACGAAACTTGGAAATATCTGGCCGATATCGGCAAGACAATTGACTATTACCCCTCAAAAACTTCAGATACCTTCGATTTACTTTATGAAGGGGAAGTGGATATTATTCCCCATACCCCATTTTGGTTTGCCAACCTCGTAGCGACGAATACAGTTCCATCACATATTAAAGCTGTGGCCCTGGAAGATACCAAACAAATTATCGATTCTCACTTCTATGTAATGGTGAAAAACTTGCCAGAAGAACGGAAAAAAGCTGCATTGGAATTTTTGAAGTTCGTAACTTCCAAGGAAATTCAAGCACAAGGTTACGCTGTTGGGCTTATTCCGGCAAATGAGAAATCTTCTCCAGCTTTGCTGGAATCGAAATATAAAAAGACTTACAATCATTATCTTAAAGGTGTCATGCCTGATTTCAAGGAAAAAGACACGATTCTTGTCCCTGAGAATAACTGGGTTTTATTCCCTGATCTGGAAGTTACAAATAAATTATATAATCTGTGGGAACAGAAAATTCAAGCACAAAAATAATTTTGGAGATTCCCCGCCTTTTTTGCTAAAAGGCGGGGAGAAGGAGTTGGTACAATGATTCAGGTAGAGAGGAAAAAAATATTTACAGGAAATTCTACAAGAGTAGAGCTGAAAAACCTGACTAAAAAATTTGGTTCGACTACTGCAGTTGAAAATGCCAGTCTTGAAATTGACAGCGGAGAGTTTATGACTCTCCTTGGTCCGAGTGGATGTGGAAAAACAACTATTCTTTCAATGATATTGGGCATTTTGGAACCTACATCGGGAGAGATCGCTTTTAATGGTCAGCCCATCAATCATATTGATATGAGTAAAAGGGATATTGGGATGGTTTTTCAAAACTATGCCCTGTTTCCTCATATGACAGTCTTCCAAAATATTGCTTTTGGGTTGGATATGAGAAAAGTAGAAAAAGAAGAAAAGAAAAAAAGGGTGAGGGAAGTTATTAAAATGGTCCAATTAGATGGTCTTGAGGACCGGTTTATTAAAGATTTGAGCGGCGGACAGCAACAAAGAGTTGCATTGGCCAGAGCAATAGTGATCAGGCCACGTATATTGTTGTTGGATGAACCTTTGAGCAATCTGGATGCCAAATTGCGTAAAGAAATGCGCACTCAGTTAAAAAAATTACATAGGGAATTGGACATCACTACGATCTACGTCACCCATGACCAGGAAGAAGCATTATCCCTGTCAACAAAAATTACAGTCATGTCCAAAGGGGTTATACAGCAAATAGGAGCACCTGAAGAAATATTCAGGAGACCGAGAAATTATTTTGTAGCTAATTTTATCGGATATGGCAATTTTTTAAAAGGCAAGCTTGTGGATGAAAAAAATGGACAATTTATTTTTGAAACGACGAAAGATTCCTTGCGTTTAACGGTTAACCGTGATAACAAGCACCAGGTCGGTGATCAAGTATTTTTGACAATCAAGCCTGAAATGTTGGAAATTGTCACAGGAGAGAAAACGGGTGTGAACCTGTTGGATGGGGAAATCGTGACAAGTGACTATATTGGAAGCGCTACCGGATATGAGGTTCAGATGGAGAATGGAAGGACGTTTCAGGTCAACGTACCGGGTTTGAATCCATACGCTGTTGGTCAAAAAGTGAAACTGTATCTGGATCCGGCCAAAATATTAATTGTTGACGAGGAGTGATCACATGAACAGAGTGGTTTTTGCCAGAAAAAGAGATTATCTTTTTTTTCTTCCTTCTTTGGTGCCCCTGTTGTTGCTCTTTGTTTATCCGTTATTGAAGGGACTGGTAATGACTTTCCAGGAGACTGGTTCATCCGGTTTAACATTGCATAATTACATCGAGTTTTTTACGAACCCAAGATACTATGATACGATTTTCCGAACCTTATATTTGGTTATACCGGCCACAATTATCGAGCTGATTATTGCTTTCGGGATTACCTATTTTATCAGGGGAAAAATGAGAGGAAAAGGAATTATCGCCGGGTTGACTATTTTTCCCCTTACCTTGGGATCGATCATTATTGACATGGGGATTATCTCTTTCTTCAAGCCCACCGGATGGTTTAATACTGTTTTGATAAACATTGGATTAATCGATGAACCATTCAAGTTGGTTTACAACTATTGGGGGACTTTTTTGGCACTAATTATTTTAGGAGTGGCATTTATGGCTTCAAACTTTGTGGGAATAATGGATTACATTGACCCCAACCTGGAACAGGCAGCACGGAGCCTTGGAGCTTCCCGCTGGATTACTTTCAAGCGGGTATATTTTCCTTTGATCCGTTCCAACGTTTTAACCGTTTTTGCTTTAAATTTGATTATGCAGATCGGCGTTTATTCATCTGCAGTAATTGTCGGTAATCCAGCCTCTGAAACCCGTACATTTGTAGTTGTGGCATTTGAGGAAGCGATGCGCAACTTTAATTATAACATGGCCAATACAGTCGCCATCGTAATGGGCATTACCCAGATCGTCATCCTTGGTATTGTTTTTGCGATTCGCAAACGGGGATATATCGGGAGTGCAAGCACGTTTAAATAAAGGGTGATGAATGATGAAAACGAAAAAAACAGTTTCAGAAAACGGAAATTACCATGCTCCTGTTCAAGGTAAAACCTTTATAAAAAATAGCATAAAAGAAATTGTTTTCTACAGGGGGTATCAAACTGTTTCATGGATTTTGATTATCGCTTTCCTTGCTGTTGTACTGGGAATGACCGTGTCAGTGATTCTGAATGCTTTTGGAGAAGAATGGTATGGTACATTTTTACCACAAGGCTTTACGCTGGAATGGTTTATTAACGCCTGGAACGCATACGAGGTTGGAGAATATTTCAAAATAACCATGCAAATTGTGTTTATCGCTACAGTCATTTCCTTGATTTTAAGTATTCCAAGTGTATATATATTAGCGAGAAGGAACTTTCCATTCAAGCAGGCGTTGATCAGTTTCTTTCAATTGCCGTTTACTTTGCCGGATCTCCTTTATGCCATACCCGTAGCCTCCATATTTTATTCCATTGGTCTGGCGGAAACGATGACTGGACTAATTATCGTTAATTTAATTGTCGGTGTTCCTTTCTCTGTATTTATCCTGCTTCCTTATATGGAATCGATCGATCCCCGTCTGGAGTATGCTGCTGAGTCTCTTGGAGCAACAAAGTTTCAATTGTTCCGAAGAATTATTATTCCACAAATAGTACCCGGGATAACTGCATCAGCTATCAATATTTTTATTCGCATGTTCAACACATTTACCATTATCCTGTTAATTTCGGGACCCAAAACGCAAACCCTGAATGTTATGGTATTCAGCGTGCTGCAGGGTTCTGGTTCACAACCGCCGGCTATGCTTAATTCACTTGCTTTGACACTCATGATCCCACTGTTATTCTTTTCATTTATCAGTCTATGGGTATCATCGTATACACAAAGACGTCTCGGCAAATAATGGATACTTGCCCGAGAACAGGAGGTGTATACGAATAAATGCCGTCTCCCATACAACACCCCGTACAACCCCGCCCTCTATGCTCTGGACAACTGTTGCAGGCTTATTGCTGCCTGCTTTTTTCTTCGAATGATTTCTCAGATAACACAAATTGTTTTTTGGTTAGTGGCAATCCCTGAATTTTATTTGCAAATGAAGAGGGTTCAGGCAATTATTAATGATACAACGGATTCGGGATGAAACATCGCCTTTTTTTAGTTCTTTGAACCGGTACTCCTGTCAGGCTGCTTTCGCCAATTTACATTTTACGGAAAAGCCGAAAAGTTAATATTATAAAAGGTTTGTTATAAAGAGAAAATAGTTTGTGTAAGTTTCATCATTTACCAATGATCATCATAAAGTATAGCGAAGGCATTTTTCTGTACAGGAGCACAGGCCATGGGAAAAATTTTTTGGAACTTTGCGTTGGAGAAGGCGATTCGGGAGGCTTTAAGTATACAGAAAGGACAGGGAACCTGGGAGGAATGGGAAAGCAGATGGCCGCCCGAGGTCAGGGAAAAGGCTGAAAGGGAATTGAAAATTTTTACGTTGTTGGGCTGGTTGAAACGCTAACCTTTTTAAAAGGGGAAGCGTTTTTTTCTGGGCATATTTTGTGTGAATAATGCAGGATCATGGTCAAACTGTGTTATAATTAGTCATGCCATAGGAATGAACGTTCGCTTCATGCTTGGAGAGGAGCTTACATATGCGTATTATGGGGATAGATCCGGGGATTGCCATTGTCGGGTACGGAATATTGGATCAGAAAGGAACCCGGCTGATTGATGTTGATTACGGGAGTATTCAGACACTGGCAGGAATACCGACCGCTACCCGGTTAAAGCAGATTTACGATGCCTGTACCAGGCTTTTCGGGGAATTTCAGCCGGATGTGGTGGCGATTGAGAAACTGTTTTTCAATCGCAACGTCACGACCGCTTTTACGGTAGGGCAGGCACGGGGTGTAATAATGCTTGCAGCGGAAGAAGCGAATATCACAATTACCGAATATACACCGTTGCAAGTAAAAATGGCTGTGGTCGGTTTCGGGCAGGCCGAAAAAAAACAGGTGCAGGAAATGGTCAAATTATTGCTTCATTTGCCGGCTGTGCCCAGACCGGATGATGTTGCGGATGCCTTGGCGATTGCGATTTGTGAGGCGCATTCATCATCGGCCGTTCACAAATATAGTAAGTGGGGATTGAAGCGATGATTGATTTTGTCAAGGGAAAGGTTCATTATCAGGAAACCGGTTATCTTGCCGTGGATGTGGGCGGGATTGGTTATCAGGTTTATGTGACCAATCCTTTGGCCTGGGAAAAAGAGTCGGAGATTTTCTTGTATACCCATCTTGTTGTCCGGGAAGATGCCCAATTGCTGTATGGATTTCCTTCGAAACAGGAACGCGACCTGTTTCGCCTGCTGCTGGAGGTGTCCGGTATTGGCCCGAAAGCAGCCATGGGGATGCTGGCAGCCATCCAGCCAAACCAGCTGGTTCAGGCCATTCAGATGGAAGATCTGAAATCATTGACGCGTTTGCCAGGGGTAGGGAAAAAGACCGCTCAGCGTCTGGTGCTTGACCTGAAGGACAAATTGAAAAAGATCAGCGATTTTGATTTTGTGGCAATGCAGCCATCTGTGGCACAGATTTGTCCTGACAGAAAACGGGATGTGATTGAAGCATTAATGACCCTTGGCTATAATGAAGAGGAAGCGAAGTGGGCAGTTCTTGAAGTCGCCAAAATTGCGGAAGAAGAATACGATACAGAGACCTGGATTAAACAGGCACTTAAAATGATAATGAACAAATAGGAGGGTCGGACATGGAGGAAAGGATCATCTCCGCCAGGATGAACCATGAAGATGAGATGGTCGAGTATAGTCTGCGCCCTCGTTATTTCAACGAGTATATCGGGCAAACTCAGGTGAAAGAGAATCTGAAAATATACATAGAAGCGGCCAAAATGCGTGGCGAATCATTGGACCACGTATTGCTTTACGGGCCACCAGGGCTTGGAAAAACCACTCTTTCCCATATTATTGCCAATGAACTGGGGGTTAACATTCGGACCACTTCCGGTCCGGCGATTGAACGCCCCGGGGATTTGGCCGCAATTTTAACCAATTTGCAACCAAACGATTTGCTGTTTATCGATGAAATCCATCGTTTGAACCGGTCTGTTGAGGAAGTCCTGTATCCGGCGATGGAAGATTATGCTTTGGACATCATGATTGGAAAAGGGCCCAGTGCCCGTTCGATCCGGCTTGATTTGTCGCCGTTTACCCTGGTTGGTGCCACGACAAGGGCAGGTTCCTTGTCTTCTCCGTTGCGTGACCGGTTTGGTGTGATGAGCCGTTTGGAGTTTTATAACGTGGATGAGTTAACCCTGATTGTTGAGCGGGCTGCAGATTTGTTAAACGTTAAGATTGTAGGCGAAGGTGCGAGAGAAATTGCTTCCCGGGCCAGAGGAACGCCGCGGATCGCCAACAGGCTCCTGAAGCGGGTGCGTGACTTTGTGCAAGTGAGGGGAGATGGCATTATCACGGAACAAGCCGCCCGTGATGCATTAGACCGCATCCAGGTGGATAAAATGGGACTAGACCATGTTGATCATCGTCTCTTAATGGCCATTATCGAAAAGTTTCGCGGGGGACCCGTGGGACTAGGTACACTGGCTGCCACCATTGGCGAGGAAGCACACACGATTGAAGATGTGTATGAGCCTTATCTCATGCAAATCGGTTTTTTGCAAAGGACGCCAAGGGGACGTATGGTGACGATGAGATGTTGCGAGCATTTTAAAGTGGAGTGGCCAAAATGAATTCTGTTGCAAAAATGCTGATCGTCATTGGGATCGTGCTGATTGTGATCGGGCTTGTATGGCAGGTTGGCGGGAAGTACCTGAACCTGGGAAAACTGCCTGGAGATATCGTGATTGAAAAGGGAAATACCCGGATTTATTTCCCTATTGTCACATGTATCGTAATCAGTATTGTTCTATCCTTGTTAAGCTATTTATTCCGCCTGTTTCGATAGGAACGGGCTTTTTGTTTGAGTTTGTCAGGAGGAAGGGAAACCGTTGTGGATGTATCCTTGTATGATTATCATTTGCCGAAAGAATTGATTGCACAGACTCCCATCAAGGATCGGGACCGTTCTCGCCTGCTGGTTGTCGATCGCCGGACATCCCGGCTGAAACACGGTCATTTTCCTGATTTGCTTGAGTATCTGAATGCAGGTGATGTGCTTGTATTAAATGACAGCCGCGTCCGGCCAGCCCGTCTGATCGGAGAAAAAGAAGGAACCGGTGCCAGGATTGAGCTCCTGCTATTGAATCCTTTGGGTGGAGATCACTGGGAAACCCTGGTCCGGCCAGCCAAACGGATCAAACCGGGAACGGTGGTTCTGTTTGGAGGCGGTCGTATAAAGGCAATCGCTGAAGAAAAAACAGAAGCCGCGGGTGGCCGGATTTTCCAATTGCAATATGAGGGCAATGATATTGAAAAGCTGTTTGAAGAGTTGGGGCAGATGCCATTGCCCCCCTATATTCATGAACAGTTGGACGATCCGGAACGTTACCAGACCGTTTTCTCCAGGGTAATCGGTTCGGCGGCTGCTCCGACAGCCGGGCTTCATTTTACCCCGGAATTGTTGGAAAAAATCACGGAAAAAGGGGTAAAAGTTGCTTTTATTACTCTGCATGTCGGCATCGGTACATTTCGCCCGGTGACAGTGGAGCGGGTGGAAGACCATAAAATGCATGCCGAATACTATGAACTGGACGAAGGGACCGCCAGGGAAATAATAGCCGCCAAAAGCAGAGGCAATAAAGTCTTTGCCGTAGGTACCACATGCATCCGTACTTTGGAAACCGTGGCGCAAAAATTTGCCGGTGAAATAAGAGCTGACAGTGGCTGGACGGATATATTTATTTATCCGGGCTTCACTTTTCGGGTGGCAGATGCCCTGCTGACCAACTTTCATCTGCCGCAATCCACTTTATTGATGCTGGTGAGCGCCTTTGCTTCCCGCAAATTGATTTTGTCCGCTTATGAGGAAGCTGTTCGTCAACGTTACCGTTTCTTCAGCTTTGGGGATGCGATGCTGATTCTCTGATTGTGCCGGTGGGAAGAAAGGGCTGTTCAAATTATTGTAGGCAGGCAAATAGGCAATGGTTCTGAAAAAACTTGTCCTGTGTACCCATGTTTTCTATAATGGGTAGCAGGAGTTTGTAATTTTGGTTAGAATGGTTTTTTAGTAGGAGGAAACACCTTGGCTGTACGATATGAACTGATCAAAGAATGCAAGCAGTCTGGTGCCCGGCTGGGTCGTTTACATACACCGCATGGGACGATCGATACCCCTATATTCATGCCGGTCGGAACTCAGGCTACCGTCAAGACAATGAGTCCCGAGGAATTGAAAGAAATGAATGCGCAAATCATTTTGAGCAATACCTATCATCTGTTTTTGCGCCCGGGGCATGAGATCGTCAAGGAAGCAGGGGGATTGCACACATTTATGAATTGGAAACGCCCGATTCTGACAGACAGCGGCGGGTTTCAGGTGTTCAGTCTTAGCCAGCTGCGCAACATCACCGAAGAAGGGGTCGCTTTCCGCTCTCATCTCAGCGGGGAAAAACTGTTTATCGGCCCTGAAAAAGCAATGGAGATTCAAAACGCCCTTGGAGCAGATATTATTATGGCGTTTGATGAATGCCCGCCTTACCCTGCACAACGCGAATATGTAAAAGCTTCTACGGAACGTACATACCGCTGGTTGAAGAGATGTATGAAAGCTCACCAGCGCCCGAAAGAGCAAGCGTTATTTGGTATTGTCCAAGGTGGAATGTATCAGGATTTGCGCGAGGAAAGCGCACGGCAGCTTGTTGAACTGGATTTGCCGGGTTATGCATTGGGAGGATTAAGCGTGGGGGAATCCAAAGACCTGATGTATGAGGTGCTCTCATATACCACACCATTGTTGCCAAGGCATAAACCGCGGTACCTGATGGGTGTGGGTTCACCTGATGCGCTGATTGAAGGAACGATCCGGGGCATTGACATGTTTGACTGTGTGTTGCCGACGAGGATTGCCCGTAACGGGACGACGATGACCAGCCAAGGACGCATTGTCGTGCGCAATGCCAAATATGCGCGTGATTTCACGCCGCTTGATCCTGAATGCGACTGCTATACCTGCCGAAATTACACAAGAGCCTATCTGCGTCACCTGATCAAGGCTGATGAGACGTTTGGCATACGCTTGACAACCTACCATAACCTGTATTTTTTGCTGAACTTGATGAAACAGATCCGCCAGGCGATCCTGGAAGACCGATTGCTTGATTTCCGCGATGAGTTTATGATGAAGTATTATGGTTCCTTGCAACCAAAAAATGCTTTTTAAGGAGGATAAACATAATGAGTCAGTGGGGTACATTGATACCACTCATTTTAATGTTTGTTGTTTTTTATTTCTTTTTGATTCGCCCTCAACAAAAACGGCAAAAAGAGCGCACGTCCATGCTGAATTCCCTGAAAAAGGGAGACAAAGTCATCACCATTGGTGGCATTCACGGGAAGATCGTGGAATTGACTGAAGATCGGGTAACTTTAAAAGTAAGTGAAAACACACGTCTTGTTTTTGAACGTTCGGCTGTTAACTCAGTCGTATCGGAAGATGAGCCTTCCTCGGAAGAAAACAAATAAGAAAGCAAAAAAGCTTCTGACGCCGTATCAGAAGCTTTTTTTATTCTTTTTCGTTTGTATGCCGGCAATGCCTCCCAGCGCGCCGCCTCCAAAGGCGAGCATGGAAAGCCATAAAGGATGAATCGTTGTAAATGTATCAAAAGCCAGGAAAGCGAGGAGCAAGATGATCAGTATGTACAAGGTTCCCTGAATTCCGCCGGCAATCCATCCCTGGTATTCCGATTTGCGGGCGGTTACAAAGCCGCCGCAAAACAGCGCAACTATGTTAAGCACAAGTGCGAATACAGGGAGTTGATTGGTAGATAATGAAGAATATTGCAGGAACATGGCGATAATCAGGGAACCGAAAATCAGGATGGCCCAAATCACAAATTGCCCGATCATCCATGGTGAGCGAAGTCCTTTTTTGGCTGAATTATAAAAGGTTTCTTTCATCACTTTTCCCTCCTTGCCGATTGGTACATTTCTATGCCGCAACGCTTTGAAATATCCCCCGCACCGATTCATAAAAACAGGGGGTTTGGTGAAACTAAGCGTGAAAAAAGGAAGTGATCAAGGTGATATGGAGCATGTTTTTGCGGACTGTGTTTATTTATCTATTTTTACTGTTGATTATGAGGTTGATGGGAAAACGGGAAATCGGCAAGCTTTCCATATTTGATCTCATTGTTTCATTCATGATCGCAGATATCTCCGCAATGGTAATTGAAAATCTGACTGAACCGCTGATCCTTGGAGTGGTCTCCATAATAACCTTGGCTCTCCTGCAAATTCTCCTTTCCTATCTGTCCCTGAAGAGCAAAAAAGTGCGCGAATGGGTCGATGGAAAACCTGTCATGATTATCAAAAATGGAAAAATTCTTGAAAAAGAGATGGCCCAGTCCCGTTACAATCTCGGTGACCTGATCATGCAATTAAGGGAAAAAAACATTGCCGACGTCTCGGATGTTGAATTTGCGTTCCTGGAGACAAGCGGCAAGCTAAGTGTTTTTAAAAAAGAGGAAAAACGTCCGGCGCAGCGCGGGGATATCCGCCGGTCCCTCAGGCCGTTCAGCATGCCAATCCCGGTGATTATCGATGGAAAGGTCCAGGATGATGGATTGCAAAAAATTGGCAAGACCCGGTTTTGGTTGAAAAACGAAATTCAAAATCAGGGATATCGCGATTTTAAGGAAATTTATTATGCGACAGTAAACAGCAATGGCAAGTTGTTTATCGATCGGAAAGACCACTCGTAAATTTACTTTGGCAGCAAACGGGAGATCCACTTTCCGATGTAGGGGATGCGGTATACATCATTTTTTCGAACCAGGGAAAAAGCTATCAGGCAAATGGTATAGGCGGCCAAAGCCAAGCCCGCCTGGAAAAGGGTTTTATCCAATAAAGACGGGTATTTGTCCAGGCTTGCATAGCGGCAAACCAATGCCGTGATAATGATGGTCAGCAACAATTTCCCCCATTCTTTCAGGTTCAGGTGAAATGGGATCAGGCGGACAATATCAATAAAATGCAGAGTGGTCACAATGAGAATTCCGCAATTGATGGACAGAGCGACCCCGTCGATGCCCAATTCCGGTCGGGAAGCGAGCAGTAAAATAAAAATGGTTTTAAACACGGCTCCGATAATTGAGTTGCGCATCGGGGCCTGTGCTTTGTCCAGACCTTGCAACACGGAAGCCAACGGTCCCTGCAGAGCGTGAATCATGGTAAAAGGTGCCATGATTTGGATCAAACGGGCGACATCATCCTGGCGATATAACAGAATGGAGAGTGGTTCCGCCAGCAGATACAAAAGCAGAGCGCAAGGGGCGGTTACAATGAAAGACATCCGGATTGCCTGTTGCAGGCGATGTTCAATCAACCTGGCATTGTTTTGCGCGGCCGCTTCACTGATTGCCGGGACAAGCGAGACGGACAGGGCATACGTGATAAAAGACGGGAAAAAGGTTAACGGGACAGCCATTCCCTCCAGCTGTCCATATAAGGAGGTTGCGGTTGCGGTCGCAAATCCGGCCATGGCCAGGCTTTGGGCAACGACAATCGGTTCGATCGCATAGGAGAACGAACCGACCAGTCTGCTGGCAGTCACAGGAATTGCCAGGCGCATCAGGTCCCGCAATGTTTGCCGGAATGAATCCCGTTTGGGTTTGTAAAATTTGCGGCTTAATTTGGGGCGCATGGGATCTTTTTTAAATGAATAGACGAGAAACATCATTCCCGAAAATTCTCCGATAACCATGCCGATCATCGCACCGGCGGCGGCAAATTCCACTCCGTAGGGAAGCAGAAACTGTGCCAGCATCAAAACGGTAAAGATCCGGACGGATTGTTCGACGATGGTGGAGAAAGCATAAGGACTCATGTTTTGCCGTCCCTGGAAATAACCGCGAAAAATGGAAGAAACGGCAATAATCGGGATGGTTGGCGCAATGCAAAGAAGGGCATAAATGGCACGCTCATCAGTAAGAAGCACCTTTGCAATCCATGGGGCGGCAATTAAAACCGTACTGGTTATGACGAGGCTGGTGATTATTACGATAAATATCGAAACCATAAGAATGGAACGGATTTTTTCTTCCTGGTTCCTCGCCTGCGCCTCTGAAACCAGTTTGGAAATAGCCACCGGCAGACCGGCAGTGGTAATGACAATGGTAAATATCAAGATCGGAAAGGCCATTTGAAACAATCCCATGCCCTCATCGCCAATGATTCGGGAAAGAGCAACCCGATATATAAATCCGAGAATTTTCGTAATAAATCCTGCACTGACAAGGACAAAGGTTCCATACAAGAATCCCCTGCGCACTGTTAGGCGGCCTCCTTCACAGTATCCTATTTAAAAGTATGAGTTGGTGGGACAACTCATGACAAAAAATGTTTACATTTACGTAAAATGTCTTGGCAACCCTTGCACAAATCAATGCAGAGTTGTTAACTAGAAGAAGCAGGGATTGAGTAGGAGTTTTTGTGCAAACCCCGAATGATTAACTTAAGATAGGAAGTGAACTTGATTGAGGAGGAACAGTATGACCAGACATGGTGCATTAAAGCCTGTCACCAGACGGCAAGAGTCGGTTGAACTTTTGTCCGAGTATGAACTGAAGCAATGTATCGAAAATTTGTGTAATACCAAAGCCGAAGAATTTCGAATGTACGGTTACAAAAATGTGACTGGCGAGCAGGTGTGGGCCTGTGTTTCGGAAGGGTACCGGAGAGGATGGCCCCGTTTGAACCGCCTGGTAAATGATATTATGTCCCTGAAAGCGAACCGGTTTATGAACTGGCTCATGTTATCCGTTTACAAGGATGAGGAAGAGTAGAATAACGACAGCCGCTTTTCATGCTGTCGTCTTTTTTTATGATCGTTAAATTGACATCGTTTTTCAAAGCATGGATAATTAAGATTATGGTGTGCTACATAGAAGGAGGAGCAAAGAAATGAAGGAACGAAAAAGGAATATTGTTTTTTTTATCCTCCTGGTGGTTGCAATTATCGTGCTAGTGTCTACAACTACCGGTTACATATGGAAAAACATTACCCTTGGTCTGGATTTGCAGGGCGGATTTGAGGTGCTTTATGAGGCGGCGCCCGGACAGAAAGTAAATACGCAGATGTTAAAAGATACAGCCGCTGCTTTAAATACCCGTATTAATGTGCTGGGGGTATCCGAACCGGACATTACCGTCGAACCGCCTAACCGGATTCGTGTACAGTTGGCGGGAGTAAAGGATAAAAACAAGGCACGCGAGATGTTGGGAAAGCAGGCAAAACTCACATTTCGGGATGCATCGGGGAAAGTGTTGCTGACAGGAAGTGACTTGAAGGAAAATGGCGCAAAAGTAGACTATGATCAAATCGGACAACCCGTGGTTACGCTCCAACTGAAAAATCCCGATAAGTTCACCAATATCACCCGTCAGTATCTGGGTCAGCCGATCCCTATCTATCTGGACGAGCAACAGCTGAGCGCACCGGTCGTGCAACAGGTCATTACTGGAGGCACAGCTCAAATTACGGGGCAAAAGAATGTTGAAGAGGCCCAGCAACTGGCTGATCTGCTGAACGCCGGAGCCATTCCGCTCAAGTTGAATGAAGTGCAGAGCTTTACGGTGGATGCCAGCCTGGGGGATGACTCTTTAAGAGACAGTCTGGTTGCAGGTGCATATGCCGTTATTGGCATTTTTATCTTCATGATCGGTTTTTACCGCTTGCCTGGATTGGTGTCGGTGATCACACTGATTTGTTATTCCTATCTGCTGCTGGTAACGTTTATGGTTATGGGAGCCACCCTGACATTGCCAGGAATCGCAGCCTTTATCCTCGGAATTGGAATGGCAGTTGATGCCAACATTATCATGAATGAACGGATCAGGGAGGAACTCAGGATTGGCAAGAGCATCAAAGCAGCGGTGCGTTTGGGTTCAAAACGCTCGTTCCTTACCATCTTTGATGCAAACATCACCACCATTATTGCGGGCGTTGTGCTGTTTATCTTTG
Organism: Thermoactinomyces mirandus; assembly: GCF_013868055.1. GTDB lineage: Bacteria > Bacillota > Bacilli > Thermoactinomycetales > Thermoactinomycetaceae > Thermoactinomyces > Thermoactinomyces mirandus. Next base: position 26,741 of record NZ_JACEOL010000002.1, read on the forward strand.
GTACTGCCGCGCTCAAAGGTTTTTCTGTTACCCTGATCGCCGGCATTATTGTCAGCTTCCTGACGGCAATAGCACTCTCCCGGATGATGATGAACCTGATCATCCGTTCCAATCTAGTGAAAAACCCGGCATTGTTCAGGGTTCGAGAGGATGAGATCAGTGACTTATAAGTTTGATGTTGTCAAGCACCGCAAAAAGATTTTCATCATCACCCTGTTGGTCATGGCTGTCATGGTTACATCCCTGTTTGTGAGAGGGTTGAACCTGGGAGTTGACTTTGTCAGCGGAACGCGGCTGGACATTCATGTGAAGCCCAATGTGAATCTTGAACAGGCGCGGGAAATATTGCAGGATCTTGGTTACCAGAACCCGAATGTTCGTGTCGGGGGATCTGAAAACGAGTTTATTTTCTTTCGTTTGAGCGATACGGTAGACACCGGCCAAATCAACCGGATTCAATCGGCTTTCAGCGAAGCATACCAAACCAAGGTAAATATCCAGGAACAAACCGTCAGTCCGATTATTGGACGGGAAACAGCGATGAACGCCATTAAGGCAGTGTTGATTGCATCCCTGTTTATAATCCTATACATGGCATTCCGGTTTGAATACCGGTTTGCCGTTGCGGCAGTGATTGCCCTGTTTCATGATGCCCTGTTTATTGTCGGGATCTTTTCCCTGTTTCAAATAGAAGTAGACCTGGTTTTTATTGCCGCAGTCTTAACCATTGTGGGTTATTCCGTAAACGACACCATTGTTATATTCGACCGGATTCGTGAAAATCTTGATCTGGTAAAACCAAAAAAATGGGATGAATTGGCAAAAGTCGTCAATGACAGTATTAACCAGACACTGGTTCGTTCATTAAATACGGCGCTGACCGTGATTCTGGCCGCTTTTGCCTTGTGGATTCTGGGCGGGGAAAGCATCAGCAACTTCTCGCTGGCCCTGCTGCTTGGTCTGATGGCTGGTGCCTATTCTTCCGTCTTTGTTGCCAGCCCGATTTGGGTCACCTGGAAATGGAAATCGATGCAAAAACAAAGTACCAAAAACAGACCGGTAACGGAGTAAGAGAAAAAGAAGCCATGATTGATTTCACGGCTTCTTTTTTTTGGCAGAATAAAGGATACTTGACTTTTGCCTTTGTGCTATAATGTTAACGCGAAGTGAGGTGTTCGGCAATGTTACATGCAAGGGCAAAATGGCAATTTGAACCAGTGGATGAAGAACTTGGCAGAAAAATTGCCAAACAGCTGGGGATTCATCCAGTGGTATCAAATATGCTGTTACGCCGTGGAGTGACAGACGTTTCACAAGCCAATCGTTTTTTAAATCCTGCCTTAAGCGATCTTCATGATCCTTTTTTGATGGATGGAATGGATAAAGCAGCCGAGCGAATTCACCAGGCGTTAACCGGAAAGGAGCCAATCCTGATTTATGGAGATTATGATGCTGACGGGGTAAGCAGTACCAGTTTGCTGTTAAAGGTATTTGCTCATCTGGGGGCTTCTGTCGATTATTATATTCCGCATCGCTTCCGTGAGGGTTACGGCATTCATAAGGAAGCGCTCAAACTGGCGAAGGAACGTGGATTTAGCCTTGTTATTTCTGTGGATACCGGGATTTCTGCCGTAGAGGAAGCAGCTTATGCCAAAGAACTGGGACTGAATCTGATTATTACTGACCACCACGAACCACAGGAGGTTTTGCCTGATGCACTGGCCGTCATCAATCCCAAAAAACCTGGCTGTCCCTATCCGTTTAAAATGCTGGCCGGCGTTGGCGTGGCTTTTAAATTGGCGACGGCCCTGTTAAACCGCGTTCCGGAGGAATGGCTTGATATTGTCGCTCTCGGGACAATCGCCGATCTCGTCCCTCTGGTTGACGAGAATCGAATATTGGCCTATTACGGACTGAAACGCATGAACCAAACAGAAAACAAGGGGATTCAGTCATTGATCGAGGTAAGCGGGATCGATCGTACGCTGCAAGCAGCCCATGTCGGTTTTGCGCTCGGACCGCGCATTAATGCCAGCGGCCGGTTGGACTCAGCCGATACAGCCGTTCGTCTGCTGATTACCGATGATTGCGATGAAGCGGAAGAACTTGCCGGTTCGCTGGACAAGATGAATTGGGAAAGACAGCAACTGGTGGAAGAAATGACGCTTGAAGCGATTGCTGAGGTGGAAGAAAATCCCGAGCAGCATCAATATGTCATTGTCGTGGCAAGACCAGGATGGAATGTGGGTGTGGTTGGGATTGTTGCTTCCCGATTGGTTGAAAAGTATTACCGGCCGGTGCTGATATTGGGAATTGACGAAAAAAAACAAATTGCCAAAGGCTCTGCAAGAAGCATTCAAGGCTTTCATTTGTTCCAGGCTTTATCGCAGTGCAAGGAATGGCTGCCTCATTTTGGCGGACATGCCATGGCAGCCGGAATGACATTAAAAGTAGAGGATATCCCGAAATTGCATGATCGGCTTTCCTGCTTGGCAAAAGAATGGATTCGCCCGGAAGATTACACCCCTCTTCTTACGGCGGAAGGGGAACTGGAAGCGGACCAGATCGTGTCCGGTCTGATTGACCAGCTTGCAGCCCTGGCTCCGTATGGTGTGGGAAATCCAACTCCTCTGTTTATCATAAAGGAGACGCAGATTTCGCGGGTGCAACTGATGGGCAGACAAAAGGAACATATGAAACTGTTTTTGCAGGGAAAGAAAGGGATGATCAATGCTGTAGGATTTCGCCTGGGAAGCAAGGCGAACAGTTTGGCTCCTCATGTAAATGTACGTTTGCTGGGTGAACTGCAAATGAACGAGTGGAATGGCAAGAGAGCGCCGCAGGTGATTATCCGTGATCTGGAAGTTCCCCATCTTCAGGTTTTCGATTGGCGAAGCAATCGCAAAGACTGGTCACGGCTGACCGAACTGGATATGAAGAAGGTTTGCTTTGTCTGTACTTTGGGATCTCCCCTTTTCAAACAGTTAACCGGTCATCCGGATTGGATCGTGGTTACCTGGGAACAATTGAAAAAAGAAAAGCAACAGCAATCTCTCAAGCAATCCAGGTATTTGGTTCTGGTTGAATCACCACCCACGTTAAAGCTGTTTAAGAAAGGGTTAAGCTATGGATATGAGGCGGAACGGATCTATGTGATGTTTGGAGACAAGGAATTTGACGATCTGTTGCCTAAAACACCTACACGTGATGATTTCAAAAAACTATACAAAGCGATCGCCAGAATAGGAAAATTCCCCTATCAAAAATATTTACCCTCATTGATGCGAATTACAGGATTGCAAAAACGTGTTATTTCTTTTATGATTCAGGTGTTTGAGGAATTGGGATTTGTTACCCTTGAACAGGATGTATTGATTCTTCAAAAACATCCAGCCAAAAAGCCGCTGAATGAATCGAAATCCTATCAGACCCAGTTGGATCGGGAACATGTTTTAAAGACCCTGGTATATTCCAGCTATAGAGACTTATGCCGTTATTTGTTTTCAAGGATTGCTTTTAAACATATAGGAGGATATGCAGATGGACTTCAAGGAGAAGATTCGAGTTATTCCAGACTTTCCGCAACCGGGGATCAGGTTTAAAGACATTACAACTCTTTTGATGGATGGAAAGGCGTATCAGGCTGCGATCAACGAACTGGTTGAAAAACTGAAAGGAACTGAAATCGATTTGGTTGTCGGACCTGAAGCGAGAGGCTTTGTCGTGGGTGCTCCGCTGGCCTATGCCTTGGGAGTCGGCTTTGTGCCTGTACGGAAATCTGGAAAATTGCCAGCTGAAACAATTGAAGTAAAATACAGTCTGGAATACGGAAAAGACGCCCTTGCCATGCATAAGGATGCCATTGTTCCGGGACAGAAAGTGTTGATTGCAGATGATCTGCTTGCCACTGGCGGTACCATCTCAGCTACCCTGGATCTTGTCAAACAGCTTGGAGGAGAACCGGTCGGAGCATCCTTTTTTATTGAATTGAGTTATTTGAATGGACGTCAAAAGCTGGAAGGTTTGGATATCATTTCACTGGTGCAATATGAATAGGGAGGAAGTCCCATTTTATGGTGGTCTTGAGCTGACCGACAAAGAGTGAAGAAGTCACCCCGTCAAATGATGGGGTTTTTTGTGATCTTAAGCAGTTCCGAAAATAATATCCAATTGTGGGCAATGCTTTTTACCCGCTATGGTGCTGATCTCTGATTGTCAATGAGTCCGGCCCGCAAACGATGATTGCCAAATTTCCCGATTCGAAAGCAATTTGACTCTCCATTCTGCCACCTGGTTCTTTTTGGAGTTTTAATTGCTCATACTTTGACAAGATCAACAACTTCTTCGCAAAATGTTGATACTGTTCAAGTGCTTGACGATCAAATTTGATACGAACCCGGTTTTCTTCGGAATTAAAACATACTTTCTCAAAATAGTATTGAACTAATAAAATAACAATTCATCAACTAACGTATAAAATCAGATAAAAACAAATTATGTAATATAACAGACTGTTGCATAATGGAGTCTGTTATAATATAATGTTAACGAATTCTAAATTCTGCGGGGGGTTTTTTCCATGGATGCCCAAAAATATTCCGAAGAGCAGGAAGAACGTTGCGAACATTGCGGGGCTGTACTGGCGCAGGGTGAATCTGAGCCTTCAGCGGAAGAAATCATTCATCAATATCTGCTTGATTATTATAAATAGGATCTGTTTCCGGAAAGCGAAGCAAGTGTTTGCTGCAAGCAAATCTTTGGGCAATGTGTGTTAGTTATGTTCCCAGAAAGTGAGTTGGCACTCCACGGCGGGAGGCAGCGGGAATATGCCTTTAAATAAAGTTTTTCTGCAATCTGATGCTGGCTTATTGCCAGCTTTTTTATTTTTATCCAACGTTTCCTGCTCAAAGAGTGGTATATTGATTTAGTGTAGGTTTTTATACACAAACTGAACATTATTGATCAATTTCAATTGATCTTTGAATATGGGGGTTGTCCATGATGGCTACTCTACTTTATGTTACAGCCAACCCGAAACCGGAGTCTGAATCTGTCAGTCTGCAGGTTGGACGAGCTTTTTTAAGTGCTTATGAACTGGCAAACCCGTTTGATGAAATTGAGAAAGTGGATGTTTATCAGGATGATATTCCCCTTTTGGATGGGAATGTGTTTAATGCATGGGCAAAATTGTCCGAAAGCCTCCCTCTGTCCTTGTCAGAAAGAAAGAAACTGACCAGAATAAACCAGTTGGTTGACCAATTTGTCGAAGCGGATAAATATGTGTTTGTGACGCCCATGTGGAATTTTGGATTGCCGCCAATGTTTAAGGCTTACATTGATTTGATCTGCATGTCCGGAAAAACCTTTCGATATACAGAGCAGGGGCCGGTTGGCCTGATGGTGGGAAAAAAAGCGATCCATATCCAGGCAAGGGGAGGAATTTATTCGCATGGTAACGCCAGGATCATGGAGTATGGAGACAGTTATGTGCGGATGATCCTGGGGTTTATAGGAATTGATCAGGTTCAGTCGATCATTGCAGAAGGGACATCTGATCCAAAACAATACCAGGATATTATCAATCAGGCAAAAAAATTGGCCCAACGGACAGCAGTTCAGTTTGCCAGGCAATAATTGGATGTATGAGAACAGAATAACAGGAGGATAATACAGGCATCCATCCATATGTTGACCAAAGGAATTATATATATTATTTACTTACTGATTGCAAGTTAGTTATTTTATTTGTTAAGTGGTGATCATTTTGGCCAATATCTTGTACATTACCGCAAATCCCAAACCGGAACAGGAATCTTTCAGTTTGCGTCTGGGGCGAAACTTTATTGAAAAGGTGAAAGAATTAAGCCCCCGTGACGAAATAGTGGAAATGGATCTCTATCAGACAGGTATCCCGTTCATTGATGCGGATGTATTTAGCGGTTGGGGAAAACTGGCAAATGGACAAACCCTGTCAGCTGAAGAACAGAAAAAAGTGGACCGCATCAATGAACTGACCGATCAATTTGTCGAAGCCGATAAATATGTATTTGTGTCACCGATGTGGAACTTATCCATTCCGTCCCGCCTGAAACTGTACATTGATACGATATGTATAGCGGGAAAAACCTTTAAGTACACAGAAGAAGGCCCGGTTGGTCTGTTGCAGGGAAAAAAGGCCGTTCACGTGCATGCTCGCGGAGGAATATATTCCGAAGGTTTGGCCAAAGAAATGGAGTTTGCGGATCGGTACCTCTGCACGATTTTGAAATTTATGGGGATTTCCGATATCCAGTCAGTGATTGCTGAAGGAATGGCAGCCAATCCGCAGGAAGCTGAATCCATTTTCGCCAGGGCACTCGCACAAGTACCACAGGCCGCCGCCCGATTTGTGGAATGAGAAAATCTGATTTGGACCTTGTTTTCGAAACAGCGATAAGGGAACGATTTTCAAGTGTTTGCCGGAAGGAAATACGGGTGAACCGCATGAATGCATGCCTTTGTAAGCCCGCCTGAAAGCAAACGCTCTCTGGTTCCCTTCAAGGAGAAGATATACAGCCCAAAGAGTTTTCCAATGTTTCATTGTGGGGCAGCTTCGGTGACCGGCAATTGGATCTGATCAGGTGCCATGGGAAGATTTGGATTTGATAACCAAATCATGCAACTCACGATAAAAATCAAAAACCCTAACGACAAACCAGAAATAATCAGATCTTTATTCATTGAAAAGACCGCCTTTAAAAAAAGTCTTTTTCTATTAGACTGGTTTTCTTTTCATCTGGTTGCAAAAAATGATGTTAGAGATTATTTTAACCAACCTTTGAATCCGGAGTATCCATCTTCTCTTTGATGTGGTCTTCTTTGTGCAGCCGGTCATTTATGGCAAACCTGCTTGTTTTTAATTTCAACCACATCCCGCGCAGTCCGATGACTTTTTTGTTCAAAGATAATGTGGATGACCGTTTGCAAAAAGGCAGATGACTGGAGAGCTGAAAAAATTATCGATGATGGTGTGCGTCTTAGTCTGATTTGATCGGGGGTTTTATGGATGGTTCAGGCACTTTGGTGGGCTGAAAAACAAATATACTGACCAGAATGGCAACAATGATTCCAGTCGGGATGGAACTTTAGCCGAATAACGATATCTTTGATTCTATGAGGACCAGCTGATCCCCGGGGGAAGCAATCGTAATTTGGAATCAATTTTCCTGTTATATATTCGGGCAAGATTGGTGATCTGTTTCATTGGAAGATTATTTGGTTGGTATGTGTGATTATTCTGCAACAAAAGACAAAACGCGAGAATAGTCTTAATAATTTGTTTTGAATGAAAACATATTATTTTGCTAAAATAATAATAAAGCCTGGTTCCTAAAAAAGACAGGAGGAAAATAAGATGCCGTTTTACCATCGCCTGGGCAAATTGCCTCCCAAAAGACATATTCAGTTTCGACAGCCCGATGGCCGTCTTTACAGGGAAGAGGTAATGGGAACGAAAGGTTTTTCAGGGAAAGCGTCCATCTTGTATCATATTTATCCCCCGACTCAGGTTAAGGAGACCAGGTGGATTCGTACATGGTCGGTTTCCGTGACCGGGGAAGAGGCAAATCGTCACCGGCACTTGCTTACCTTTCGGGCAAAAGAGGGAAAAGATCCCATAGAGGGGCGAATCCACTGGCTGGTCAATGAAGATGTGGCGATTGCCACGGTTTCTCCAACAGAGACGATGAATTATTTTTTTCGCAACAGTGATGGTGATGAAATCATCTTTGTCCATGAAGGGGAAGGAGTGCTGGAAACAGTATTTGGCGATTTGTCGTACCGTCCTGGCGACTATTTGGTCATTCCGGTTGGAACAACCTACCGAGTCCGTATGAGTCACTGCAAGCACCGCTTTCTGGTGATTGAATCGAATGGAGAAATTGCCACTCCCCGCCGTTACCGGAATGAATTCGGCCAGTTGCTTGAGCACAGTCCATTTTGTGAACGGGATATCCGCATTCCTGAAAATTTGCAGACCAGGGATGAAAAGGGAAATTACGAGGTGCGTGTCAAGGCCAGAGGTGGCCTTCACAGCTATATTTACGATTTTCATCCGTTTGATGTGGCCGGCTGGGATGGTTATTTGTATCCATGGGCATTTAACATCGAGGATTTTGAGCCCATTACCGGATCAATTCATCAACCTCCGTCGGTGCATCAAACTTTCGAAGGCCCCAATTTTGTGGTTTGTTCATTTGTCCCCCGGATGTATGATTATCATCCGCTGGCAATTCCGGCATCATATTATCACAGCAATGTGGACAGTGATGAAGTGTTGTATTATGTGAAAGGAAATTTCATGAGCCGGCGCGGAGTCAGCGAGGGTTCAATTACTTTGCACCCGGCCGGGCTTCCTCATGGTCCCCAACCCGGGAAAACCGAGGGAAGCATTGGAAAAGAACGAACGGAAGAACTGGCGGTGATGATTGATACATTCCGTCCTCTGAAATTGACAGGGGCTGCGCTGGAAATTGAAGATCCCCGATATATATACAGTTGGTTGCCTGAACAGAAGGGTGATGGCAGTGCAAATTGATCCAGCTGCAAAGGCAGGAAAGGATAACTACAAGTTGCTGATCGGTAGCGTGCTTCCGTGGCCGATCGCTTTTGTGACTTCAGTCAGCTTGTCAGGTGTTGTCAACGCGGTTCCGTTCAGTTTTTATAACGCAGTTGCTACGGAACCACCGCATGTCGGCTTTTCATGTATGCACAAACCGGACGGGGCAATGAAGGATACGGCCCGGAATATTGTAGAGATAAGGAATTTGTCGTGCATAATGGTAAGTGAGGAAAATGTATCTATGGTTAATGAAACAGCTGTTGATTTTCCGCCCGACAAAAGCGAAGTAGAAATGGTTGGTTTTTATCTGGTTCCTTCTTCGGTCATTCAGGTTCTGTGAGTGAAAGAAACAAAACTTCAAATGAAGTGCAGGCTTCATCGGCATTTGCCGCTGGACGGAATGGAGAAAAGGCCAAATGCCGATTTTTTGATCAGTGAAGTTGTGCAATTTCATATCGACGATGAGCTTTATTTTTCCGGGAAGATTGATGAGAAAGCGTTGCTGCCTGTAGGGCGTTTGGCCGGGACAAATTATGTCAGGAGCAGGGAGATGTTTTCCATGCCGCATCTTTTTTATCACGAATGGATTGCCCAAAACAAAAAGAGCCGGTCTTGACCCAGCTCTTTCTTTTTATCCGTCCGTTATGGCAAATTTTTTCCGCTTGTTCCGTTCGCTTCTTGACAAATATTTTTTGCGCAGACGGAATGTTTTGGGCGTGATTTCAAGCAACTCGTCATCTTTCATGATTTCCAGCGCATCGTCAATACTTAATTGTCGCGGAGTATCCAGGCGCAATGCTTCTTCAGCCGTTGCCCGGCGAATACTGGTCAAATGTTTTTTCTTGCAGATATTTACTTCCAAATCGTTGTCACGAATATGCTCTCCCACAACCATTCCTTCATACACCTTCGTGCCGGGAGAAATATACAACTGTCCGCGTTCCTGGGCAGTATGGAGAGCGTAGGTTGTGGCTGTGCCGGATTCCCAGGCGATCAGGGAACCATGTTCATGGGTCTCAATCGGTCCGGCAAATGGTTCATAATCGTAAAACATGGTATTCATGACCGCTTCCCCGCGTGTAGCGGTCAAAAGCTGCAGGCGGAAACCAAGCAAACCGCGGGAAGGGATTTTGTACGTAAAACGGATATTTCCGTTTTCCAGTACCTTCATATCCTGAAGAAACCCTTTCCGCTTTCCTAACAATTCAACAACGGAACCCTGGTGCTCACTATTCACCTCGATTTCCACGAGCTCATAGGGTTCCAGTTTTTTCCCGTTTTCTTCCTTCAGAATTACTTCCGGTTTGCTTACCTGGAATTCATATCCTTCCCGGCGCATATTTTCAATCAAAATGCTTAAATGCAATTCCCCTCTCCCCGATACCAGAAAGTGATCTGCGGAGTCGGTATCTTCGACACGCAAGGCAACGTCTTTTTCCGTTTCCCGGATCAAGCGTTCCCGGATTTTGCGCGATGTGAAAAACTGACCGTCCTGTCCGGCAAATGGGCTGGTATTGACTCCGATCATCATGCGCAAAGTGGGCTCTTCTACTTTGATCGGAGCCAACGGTTCAGGATGTTCGGGATCAGCAATGGTATCGCCGATTCCCACTTTGCCCAGACCGATGATGGCGATAATGTCTCCGGCATTGGCTTCTTCCACTTCCTGGCGAAGCAGGCCGTTGTGAGTGAAAACTTTTCCCACTTTTACCGTTCGCTGACCCCCGGACTGGGGAAGCAGGGCAAGCGTCTGATTGCGCCGGATGGAGCCTCTGTTTAACCGTCCGATGACAATCTGGCCTTGATACTCATCATGGCTCAGCAAAGTGGCCTGCATTTGTGTCGGTCCGTTCTGTTTCACTTGCGGGGAAGGAAGATAGTCAAGAATCGTGTCAAAGAGCGGTTCCATGGTTGGAGTGAGTTCGTCAGGAGAGAACCCGGATGAACCTGTCAATCCGCTTGCATAGATAATGGGGAAATTGCATTGTTCATCCGTTGCGCCCAAATCGACAAACAGATCAAAGGTGTCATTGACAACCTTGTCCGGTTGCGCATATTTCCGGTCAATTTTATTGACGACAACGACAGTTTTGTGCCCGCGTTCGAGTGCTTTCCTCAAAACAAATTTGGTTTGTGGCATCGGTCCTTCCACTGCATCTACCAGGAGGAGGACTCCATCCACCATGTTCATTACGCGTTCGACTTCCCCGCCAAAGTCAGCATGTCCGGGTGTGTCCACGATATTGATCTTAATGCCTTTATAATAAATGGCTGTATTTTTAGACAGGATGGTAATGCCCCGTTCCCGTTCAAGGTCATTGGAATCCAGGATTCGTTCTTCTATCTGCTGATTTTCGCGAAAAATGTGGCTCTGTTTCAGCATGGCATCAACCAGTGTGGTTTTCCCATGGTCAACATGGGCAATGATGGCGATATTGCGAATTTGTTCAGGTTTCATAGTGGTAAGGGGTAATTTACCCCAGCCCCCTTTTCTTCAACTTAATAATAATCACAAACGAAATCGTATCACATAAATCCATTTTCGCGCTACAAACATCTTCATTTCAGGACCGGGATTATCCTGTAACCCTTTAAGGGAGGCGTGGGGAAATTGTATATATTCCTGACTTGTGGCGGTTTTTCCGGCAGGAGAAAAAAGCTATTTACTGGGAATATTCGCCTTATTGACTTTATTATTTTCTGTTACTGTTTGAGCTAAACCAGGATAACTGGCGAAAAGACACGCTGCCATCAGTAAATAATTTATAACCCTTAATTTTCGGAGAACAAAAATACAAACTCAAACCATTAAACAATGGCAGAGATGGCAATTCTTCGCAAAGCAATTCATCTGCTTTTTGGTACCATAACCATCTTGTTTCACCCTCATCCATTGCCCGTTCCAGATATTCGATAAATTGATCCTGAATTTGTTCATCCAAATCGGGTAAATGATATTGCAAACAACCAAGTGGTTCTGCGTTTCCAGGAGTTAACAATGATAAGCAGAGATCAAATTCTCTATGATTTAATCGCTTCGAGAACTCTTCCAGCGAAACTCCCTCCATCCGCATATTGATCCCCAACGTTTCATTCCACATGCCAACAATGAACTTTGCAATTTCGCTATTTGGATAATAATCGGGAAATAACAGGGATAACTCAGGAATCTGATAATTTTCCCATAGTTTCCGGGAATATTCCGGATTGTATGCTATATTTGACGTTTGATTCCACTGGTGACCCGAAATATTAATTAATCCCTTGGGAATAAAATGATCCCAATCTACAATTCCGTAATTTAGCTTCTTCACAATTCTCTTTTTATTAATCGATTGATACAAGGCCCGGCGCACATTTCGCTCACTAAATAAGGGATGTCGATCCTTGTTAAATTGTAATATAAATAAAACGCTTGATAATTCCCTGTAAAGATCATTTCTTCCAGTGCAGTGTTTTATCAGATCAAATGGGAAATAAGTATTGCATGTAATATCTACCTTTTTTTTCAGATAACGCTCTGCAGTGGAATGTAAGTTCCTTTCTATTTTAAATAATATTGTTTGAATTCGGTTTTCGCTGTCTGGATAATAAGGATTGGCTTTCAATCGGATATGAGATCCTTTTATATATTCTGCTAATGTATACGGGCCATTCCCAAGGCAAGCAGTTTCACGGATTGGAGATGCTGCCGGACAGCCCAAAAGTTCTTTTAAAAATGGGATTGGATAGGCTAACATAATTTCCAGGGTTTGATCATCGACAGCTCTTACACCCAAACTTTCTTCTGGCAATATTCCTTCCACCACCTCATTTGCATGCAAAAGCGGCAAGAAATTACTACTCATTGGTGCCGCCAACTCCGGAGACAATAAACGGCGAAAAGCCATTACAAAATGCTCAGCCTTTACAGGCATCCCGTCCGACCAGCGTTTTTCTGAGGACAGTACAAATATATGCCTTCTTCCTCCCATTGATATTTCATGTGATATGGCTGCACCCAGCATCCATTCACTGTTTTTTTCATTACGCACATACAATGGCTCAAAAATAGCCTGACATATGATTTGCCCGAGATAATCTGCCACGAAAGTGGGATTAAGTGACAAAGGATCTGTATCAATCTCGTAGATAAGCTCTCGCATTTCGTTCAGTGGTGCCTCCTTTCCAACAATCACATGTTTTTTGAACGGTTGATTCTGATGTTTCTAATTGAAATTTTTCAAAATCAACAATGCAACGCCTGCCAAAGCTTGTTGGTTCGTGTTTGATGGCCAGATAAAGAATAACATCTTTGGCTAGAAGGGCAGAGATTACTGTATTTGTCGGGCCGAATGATGCTTGCAATGACGCTGTGCACAAACGGCGCAATCTTTTTTCCAATTGGCCCATCCGTTCTTCCTCATCACGTTCGAAACAATTCATGCAAACCGTTTGAAAAGGTACTAATAAAGGTCCCCATGTGCCAGAATAGCGTCCTACCCCGGCACTGATCCATGGTATCCGGTGCTTTATGCAAAAGTTATTGATAATCCGGGACAAATTAAATGGTTGATCGGCCGCATTGATCAGAAAATCAATCGAAAAATCCTTTAACATCTGTAAAGAATCTTGAGAATCGACAAATATTCCAAAAGTGTTCACTTCACAATTGGGATTAATCTGTAACAGCCGGTCTCTTGCCGCCTCTACCTTCTTCCGGCCAACATCTGATTGGCAATATAAAAACTGGCGGTTCAAATTGCTTTTTTGGACAATATCACCATCAATCAGTATAAATTTCTGTACTCCGGCGCTGACCAAATGCTGTAGCACAACAGAACCAATACCACCGACACCTAATACTACCACTGTTACTTCAGACAGATTCTTTTGTAACTGGTTTGGGTTTGATCCAAAATCATCGAGAAAATAAATCTGCTTTTCAACTATCTCACCTTCAAATTCATTGGTAAAATTGCGGCGTAACAAATTTTGTTCATTTAGAAAAGAGAATAATTCTTTTCTTTCTGAATCACTTAATAATTTACAGATTTTCTCTTCGGGATATCCCTGCTTTAGAAGTTGAAGCACCTTTACTTGTCCTTTGGTACAACCTTCTAGTTCCATTATTCCGTCATCTACCAGAAAAACCCGTTGGTCATCTAAGACAATTACCTGTATACGGTCAGCTAATTTATAAAAAATTTTTATCACCTCTTTAACGTCTTAAAATAAACACTTTCCCGGCAAATAGCCGGGAAAGTGTATGATAACGGACAAAACTAGGAACGTACTGCCATTGGACGTGAGGAAGTCGGTTTAATTCTTTTGATTTTCATCCTTTGATTCACCTCCTTTTAAGGTATGAGTCCTCAGTTTGGTTCAAAAGAATCAGCCGTTTTGGAAAAGTAATTCTTAAAGAAGTGAACCAAACACAACCAGACCAACACCATCGATCCAATGCCGGCAAGACTGATAAATTTATGGGTGCCAAACAATTCTGACGTATATCCCATAATCGGAGCCAAAACAAACATGACTGCAGACGACAAAAAACTGATGGTAGATAACAGTGTTGCTCTTTGCTGTGAAGGAATTTCGAAGTTGACCAAACTGTTTGAGATCGGGGAAAACACAAAATAAATGAGATTAAGCAAAACAAACGCTGTTAATGATAAAATCTTTGACTCAAAAAAAACTGTCAGGAAGATGATTCCCGATAGCAGCACTGAAGTTAGCATAACGCCCTGAGGCAAATATCGTTTTTCCAAGAGATGGGCTTTATCAGAAACCAAAGCAGACAACAGGGAAACGACGGCAAAAATAACTGAAATTATGTAAGTTGAATATCCTATTTCTTTAAACAGTTGCTGAGCAAACAAATAATAGATTGAAAACATGCCAATGTATAATGAAATGCCTATTACCAGAGAACGAACATGGACATTTACTTTTAAAAGCCGGATTGAATCCTTGATGATAAAAAGTAAGCGATGTGGTTTTTGCGAATTCTCTTCGAAAGATATTTCCTTTAAAAAGAAAGAAACCAACATTGCCGCGAGTTGGAACAATATAGAGGCAACGAAAACCCAATTCCAAGTAAATTTGCTTATTAATCCTCCAATTACCATTGCCAGTGAAAGGACTAAAGTGATAATCGCCATGTATCTTCCCGCATATCGGCTGTACAAAGCTTCTTCTTTGGCATGTTTGGCCGAGTCATATAACAGTGCTTCCTCTGATCCTGAAATAAATGTCACTCCTATACCAAGCAGTATGAAGGTAATTGCGAACATGGTAAAGTTGGTTGAGAAAATCATGCCCAAGAAGTGCAAAATAATAAGAGTCCGACCAATAATCAGAGAATTTTTTCTGCCGTATCGGTCAGCGAACATCCCACCAGGAATCTCACAGACAAACATCGCCAAATTAACAAGCGATTGCAAAAGACCGACTTCCAGCATTGAATAGCCCTTATCAATGAGGTAGAGCATAAAAATTGCCCGATCAAAATAGGCGTTCCCAAAAAATGTTTGAAAAAACAGCAATCGAATGTTGCGTTTTCCACTTTCCAAAGAAGATATCAATTTAAGCATCTCCTGTTACAAATATGGAATGATCTTTTTATTTGCCGGGTTGACCAGGTTAATTACCCAATTTCCTATTTGGAGGAAGAGTTTATGTTCTAAATAAGTGTTTAGTTTATCTTCAGCAAAATTTTTTAATACTTTTTCCATACTTACCGGCTTTCTGGTATACCAAAACAATTGGTAATCATCCGGTTCCAGAGTCTGAAATAGTTGAGGAACGAGTGTCGGCCGTTTATCTCGAATCAATATAAATCCTGGACCGCGGCGAAAAGTTAATCCTTCATTAATGTGGTTTTGTCTCCAAAGCGAAGCCCATTCAGACAAATTTTTATTTGTTTCACCAGGTGGAGGACAATGCACCAACGGAGCGTAGTCAACTGGCTTTACGAGCGAGGTAAGAGTCCAATCCACACGCATATAATGGCAGGCGGCTTCTCGTAGAAAATGAAGTTCACCAATTGTTTCTTCTGGTTTTTTGGGATTGAGGGATAATGTTGTTGAAATGCTTTCTACACCGTAATGCTTGAGGGTTTTTATATAACGTCCATCTAGTAAGTCATGGTTTTCCCTTTCCAAGAGCAGGTGCAGGTGCCAATCATTCTTGCCAATCTCAGTTAGATTATTGACTAATTCCGGCAACTCGAACGATTTAAGTGTCAGCCGGAGATTCGGCAGACGCAGGCGAATCGCATCTTCTCGTGCTGAATACACTTTAGCTGCCGGGTATTGTGGCATAGTCTGTTTCATTATTGTTGCACCCCGCTTAAATACCTGTTATAACGTAAACGCTGAGAATCATAAGGAAGAGCAAGCGCCAAATAACGACCGTTTTCCTCATAAAGCACTCCTGTTTTTGCCAGTTCTTTGCACCATTGTTCCAATTCTTCATACCCTTTCTGCAGACGATTGTCTTCTATTGATCTTGATAGGATTTTATGAAGGGATTCCACCGTTTTGGCGGTGGCCAAATTCTGATGAGCTGCTACAAATAAGGGATCTGAAATTGTAAATTCATTTTTCCTAGCAATTGGTCGAGTGTCAAAAAAGTGCAAGCTGCCATCTGGAGATTGGCGATAATAGAAGTCTGCATGGGAATAAGCTTTTTGCCATTTAACAATTTCAGCGGAAAGGATGGCTCCCTCTTCCTTACTCAATCCGGCGTGGTTACTTTCAAAGATATAAGCCATATCAAGCAACTCATTCCGTGGAAGCTGATACACCAATTCATAAAATTTTGCTGGACCTTTGACGAACAATCCCATTTCCGGTTTTCTGTAATAAGGGCTGAATCTTTCCAGACTAATTCGGTTTGCGGCAGCAGGTGGCTGTAAATGAGTCAGGAGTTTCATTTTTTCCAGATCATAGTGCTCCCATAGTTCACCAGGAAATCCATAAAGAATATTCCAGGTTAGGGCAATACTGTATTGTTCGCAATATTTAAGCAATTGAATATTTTGAATTCCGGCGATACCTTTATTCATTAATTTTAAGACTGGTGTACTTAAACTTTCAATGCCTGGCTGAATTTTTTTGATACCAGCTTCATTAAACAGTCTGATGTGTTCTTCGAGGAGATTTGCCTTTACTTCGTAAAAAATATTTAAATCCCAGGGAAGTTCTTTTAAGCGTGGTAATAATTCCTTTAAATAATCCAAATCCATTATGTTGTCAACCATAAATATATCAATAACCTTGTACCGTTCAACCAACGTCTTGATCATATTGTAAGCGTAATCCGGTTTTTTGCTTCGAAAGTTAATGAATGATCCATTTAATCCGCAAAACCTGCATTGATGTTTAGCGCCCCACCAACATCCACGGGAAGTTTCAAGTGTTAGATGAGGGTGAATATGTTCGGATATATCTAATTCATCAACAAGTTGGAAGTAGTCTTCGTAATAAGGAATAGGAACCAATTCAAAGTCAATTGATTGTTTGGTCATCGGATTGACGATCGATTTTTCATCCTTGCGATAACACAATCCTGAAATATGGTTAAATTGTGGATTCTCTTTATAAAAGAGCTGATTGATCAGTTCAATAAAAGTGATTTCTCCTTCACCGCGAACAACAAAGTCCACAAAAGGAAAATTCCGATGCAAGGCTGCTCCTTGTTTATCATCACAGTTTGCACCGCCAAAAACAATATTTGTGTTGGGATATTTTTCTTTGATGAGTTTTGCGACGGCTAACGAGGGAATATTTTGCATAAAGGAAGAGGTGAATCCAATTATCTTATACTCCTCAGTGATAAATTCGGATACCAGCCATTGCACAAATTCACAAGACTGTTCATACATCCATTCAACTACCTTAATCTCTTCTTTAGACAAAACGCTTTTTTTGGATATATATTCCAAGTATTCTTCGCGCTTGTATTCTTTACCGTACAAGGCAGGTGTGAATATCCATTCCCCAACACCAAAACCAAATGTTGATTCCGCAATCAATGGATAGTCGTTGGAACGGGTAACTTTTCCGTCACTCTTACGGTATAAATAGTCCGCCCACAACAGATTGGCATAAAGATTTTTGCACTCTATCTCAGGGAATTTATTGTAAACTACAGACTTTAGAATACCTAGCTGAATTGAAGGTAAGTCTAGTGAGCTCCAGGGCATTGTTATCAACAATATTTTTTTCATAGCTGCAACTCCCGAATATTATTTGCGCACTTAATATTATATTTGCAATTTATTAAAAAATCAAGTTAATATAATATTATAATAATTTCATATATTAATAAAATAGGTTGCAATTGGCTTTATTATTTTAGTAAGTGGAGGAATTTTATGGATAGCTTTGAGATACCACCGGACAAAATGATTGACAAACGTTTTAATCTGAGCGTAGAAGAATTTGATAACGAATACGGAAAACCTGGCAAACCAGTTTTACTTACTGGAATAATGGAGAAATGGCCAGCCAGTCAAAAGTGGACTTTGGAATTTTTTAAAACGTTCTTTAATGAACACACCGTGATAGTCAAACGTTCTTCAAAGCGAGATGAACAGTATGAAGTAAGTCTTGGGGAATATGTCGATTATTTATTAAAACCTGAAAAGGAGGAGGATCCTCTTTATTTGGCTGACTGGAATTTTTCTCTTGATTTTCCAGAACTGCTGAATGATTACAAGGTACCGGATTTATTCGGGAACTGGCTGCATTATGTACCACGGGTGGTTATGCCTCCCTTACGCTGGATTTACATCGGGCCCGCCCGCTCTGGAACCGGATTGCATATGGATGTAGCGATGACAGGCGCTTGGAATGCGATTTTGTCAGGGAGAAAACGTTGGGCCTTTTTTTCTCCTGATCAGACTGGATACATGTATAATGGGGCGGTCAATGCTTTTGCTCCTGATTATGAAAAATATCCGCTTTTTAAAAATGCCAAACCAATTTATGCCATACAAAAACCTGGAGAAATTATTTTTACTCCGAGCGGCTGGTGGCATCAGGTAATTAATGAAGAAGATTGTGTCTCAATCACAGAAAATTTTGTTAACCATACCAATTTCAAAAGAGCTATATTTCCCTATTTATCTACTGTTTGTAAATATCAAAAGGATTTGCTTCTTTATTATTTGAGACAAATTAGGGGAAAAATCTTTAAGCGGAATGATAATGAGGTTTAGGGAGCAGGTGAATTCTGAAAGAACCTGTTGCAAGATGGGAACGGTCGGCAAATTTTTATGGAAACCGCATACTTACAGGATGGATGATTCCGAAGAGAAAAACCAAATTTTCATCAGTAAATTTCAATTTTGCCCAGAGAAACAGGAAAGGATCAACGCCGCTTGATTCTGCTTCTTACAAGTAAACTATAATTGTAATATTTTAATCAAGTTTAAAAACAGACAAAATTCAAAACATCTTTATCCATCGTTATGGATAATTCCTGCAACTTCTGGATCTCAGCCTTTTTGGCAGAAAGTTCAGCAAGGGAAATCGGGGAAATATATTTGGAGGCGATTTCAGGGCTTCTGATTCGCCTCCATTCTGTTTTTCTCAATGAAGTTGCTGCTCTTCCAGGTCATAAACAGGAACGATCTTGATCTCATCCGGGTTTGTTTCTGCATGAACGCGTACTTTTTCGGCAGTTTCATCCACCATTTCGATCCATACCGGTTCTCCCCGGTAATTGACAGTAATCTTTTGCGGAGATTGCAAAATTTCTTTGGCACGTTCCAGGTCCATAACCATTTCTCCTTTTCCAAGGTTTTGTTATTAGCTTGTTAAAGAATGGGAAGAGTTATACTGGAAATTGATTCGACAAGGAGAGCGGTTGTGTCCTGTAGAATTGGTTGAAGGCCAGGAAAAACCGGAATTCAGGTCACAACTCATGAAAGATGGATCAGGCAAGGGTGAGGTTAATGATCATTTATCGTTCACAGGAAAATAATTTATATTTGCCGTCAGACATGGAAAGAAGGAGAACATCTGCAGCAACACATGGGAAAGATGCGCGGGATGCTTTTGAAAAGGATTATGGGCGGATTGTGCACAGTGCCGCTTTTCGGCGGCTCCAGTCAAAAACCCAGGTGATCGGGCGGATTGCGGGGGACTTCCACCGGACAAGGTTGACCCATTCAATGGAAGTGGCCCAAATTGCGCGGGGAATTGCCATTTATTTGAACAACAATTCTTCGTATTTTACGGGAAACAAGGCTTTGGATGTTTCTTTGCTGGAGGCAGCTGCTTTGGCCCATGATCTGGGGCATCCTCCCTTTGGTCATCGCGGAGAGGAAGCTCTGCATACGTGTATGGAAGATTATGGCGGATTTGAAGGGAATGCCCAGACATTCCGGATTCTGACCAGACTCGAAGGGGAGCAGGATGCATGCGGATTAAACCTGACCAGGGCATTGCTCATGTCCATCATGAAATACCCGATCTTTCTGGATACGGCCATGAATCCCGGACAAGAGGAACCAGTCCTTAAACTTCCTCCCAAAGCAAGTGTTTTTCGCTGTGATCAGGAAGCTTTTGAATGGACGCTTTCCTCACTGACGGAACAGGAAAGGGATTTCCTGATGGAAACCGAGAAAGTTCCCAACCAGCATCGCCGGACATTGCACCAGACATTGGAATGCTCCATCATTGAACTGGCTGATGACATTGCTTACGGAACCCATGATGCAGAAGACGCAATCCAACTGGGATTAATTCGGCTATCCCGCCTGAAAACACTTTTGCGTCCATTTCACAATAGCGGTATTTACCCCGAACTTCAGGAAGCGAGCAAAGATCTGGACGGTCTTGATCCGGAAGACACCCAGTTAAAGTATCGTTTGAAAAAAGTGTTTGCCAGATTGATCTCCACCTTTATTACGCATGTGCAGGTAGTGGAAAATCAATTTCCTGCCAGCACGCCCCGGCTGCAGTTTCATGTGGCTTTACCCGGAGATTTGCGAACCTTGCTGGACTGTCTGAAACAGCTGGTTTCCGAAAAGGTGATCCATTCACAACGGGTGCAAACCATTTCATGGAAAGGAAAGCATGTCATTCATTGTCTGTTTCATGCTTTTATGACAGAAGACCGTTTGTTGACAGAGCATGATCGGATGCTTGTTAATTGTTCAGCTACCGAGGCGGAACGCGCACGGGTGGTGTGTGATTACATTGCCGGCATGACCGATTCATTTGCAATGCGGATGTATGACCGATTATTTGGACAAAGCCGCAATTTTTTTGATTATTGACTGAAGAAAAACGGAAAACAGGGGATGTTTGGCTGTCTTTGGAGAGTAAAACAAACAGATCAGCGAACGCAATGGTTTTGTAATAAAACAAAAAATCAGGAAAGTACAAGATTGCGAACACCATGATGGCGGTGATATAGTTTGGAAGAGGAAGAAATTGTAAACTTGGAGGAACAGGCAGCTGAAGATGGACTTCATTCAATATGGATCAATCCATCGGTTTCCCGTCACCACTTGAGACGGAGGTAGGAGTAGTGTCATGATTTACAATGTAAAACCTTGCTCCAATGAGTTAGGGGAAATCCTGAAAGAAATTGATGAAAGCATTCGGCAATTGAATGAGCTGTCAGAATTAGACCGAAAGTCCGCCCAAATAATGAGAATCAGCAAAAAAGTGGAATGGATGCTGGAGCGGACGCAAGAAGGGGAATGGGAAGGAATCCATACCCAGTTGCAGGAGCTGATTTATTACCTGGAATTATGCTGTTTTAGCTGGACGAAAATGAATGGAGATCATTTTCATGTTTATCTGGAGGAAGTGAATCAGCGTTACCGGATGTTGCTGTGGGTTTTGTACACCTTCCATAAACAGAGAAAAAAACGGACAATGCAAGCTTACGGAAAAACGGGGGAGAGCAAATGACACTGCCTTGACAGCTTGACAGGAAAAGACCGAATAGTAGTATAAAGTTGCTTAAATGCTAAAAACAAACCTGTTAACCTTGCTTTGGAATAAGAGAAGACGGAATGAAACGGATGAAAATTTGTCCTGACCATTTTTTCTTTCAGTGGGATAAAGATGGCAACAGGTTCTGTAAATGATCTTCCATTATATGTTATAATAAATCTCAAGCTCTTTACCGGCTTCAGGAGCTTGGGTGTACTGACCAGATGAGAGGAGCGTTTGTTGAAGCGGTCAGCTTTAAAACCCGCCTCCACAATATGTTTTTGCAGTCTATGCTCTTTCCGATAAGGAAGGGCTTGTTTTATCTCATCCCATATTACAATCATCTGATTTTTGTTTGCAGAACTTGGTTCACCGGAACCTGGAGTCGTGTACCGAATGAACAACGAGGATGGAACACATATTAACATCAGGAATGATAGAGAACGTTGTTGTAATAAAGGAGTGACATCATGACTCAGACTAGAATGGCAGATCCCTTTTCACTGGTTATTTTTGGAGCGACGGGTGATCTGGCAAAGCGGAAACTGTTTCCGGCCATGTTCAATCTGTTTAAAAGCCGAATATTGCCTGATCATTTTTTGATTGTCGGTGTTGGACGATCCATACGAACCGTTGACGCTTTTCGTCAGGCTGTACGAAATTCCGTTGAAAACTACAGTCGGTTTCAAATAGATTCGGAGGCTGAATGGTCGGAGTTTGTAAGGCATTTTCAGTATACTTCCTCGGATATCCACGATGATCAAGGCTACCGGGAGATGAAGGGGATTATTGAAGAACATGAAAAACAGCTTGAAGTCACATTTAACCGCTTATTCTACCTGGCGATTGCTCCTGGCCTGTTTGCGACGGTTTCCCAAAAACTGAAGGCATCGGGTCTGGCTGCTGCCAATGGTTACAAACGCCTGATCATCGAAAAGCCGATTGGACATGATTATGAGTCAGCCAGGGAATTAAATAAGCAGATTAAAAGAACATTTGAGGAAGAAGAGATATATCGGATCGATCATTATTTGGGCAAGGAAATGATACAGAATATCGAAGTGATCCGCTTTGCCAATTCCCTGTTCGAACCTTTGTGGAATCACAGATATATTGAATCGGTTCAGATTACGGCCAGTGAAACGGTCGGGGTGGAAGAACGGGCCAATTATTATGATCGGGCCGGGGCCCTCAGGGATATGGTGCAGAATCATTTACTGCAAATGTTAATGATGGTTTGTATGGAGCCGCCGAGCAGGCTGAAAACAGAAGCCATTCATGATGAGAAAATCAAGGTGCTGCGTTCCCTGCGCCGGTATGGAGAAGACGAAGTTGGAAAATATTTTGTACGTGCCCAATACCGGGAAGGGAAAATGAATGGAAAACGGGTTCCTGCTTACCGGGATGAACCGGGAATTGATAAAAACTCAATGACGGAAACATTTGTTGCGGCAAAACTGTATGTGGACAATTTACGCTGGGCAGAGGTTCCGTTTTATATCCGCACAGGCAAACGCATGGCTGAAAAAGTGACAAAAATTATTGTCCAGTTTAAAGATATGCCTAAAAATCTCTATTTCAACAGGGATAACGATCTGAAACCAAATATATTGGAAATCAGCATTCATCCTGAAGAAGGGATAAAACTGTTTTTAAATGCCAAAAAGCCGGGGACAGATAACCAGATAACACCCATTGCCATGGAATATTGTAACAACTGTGAAGAGGAGACGCCGGAAGCTTATGAATCACTCATCTATGATGCCATTATTGGCGATCAGACCTACTTTACACATTGGGCTGAAGTCGCATTGGCATGGAAATTTATCGATCCCGTCCGCCGCCTCTGGGATCAGGACCCGCAGTCGCTCCAGTTTTATGATAGCGGAACGTGGGGTCCCAAGAAAGCCCATGAATTACTGGCACAGGAAGGACATGGCTGGTGGCCGCAATATTCCGGGGCTCAGCCGGAGATTATCAAGGCGAACGAATTGCCATTCAAATAAGCCAAGGAGAGAGAACGATGAAAATATATGATGTTTCAATGCCGATTGTTCCAGATATGCAAGTATATAAAAACAAACCGGAAAAGAAACCGTTGATCCGGGTTGTCCAGGATTTTGATACAGCATCGGCCAGAGAATCAAGGATCGATATGGATGTACATTGCGGTACACATATAGATTCCCCGCTGCATATGTTTCCTGAGGGGGGAACAATGGAAACCATTTCGCTTGACCGTCTGGTTGGAAAAGCACGGGTGTTGGACCTGACTCATGTTGAGGGCGGCATTTCAAGAGAGGATCTGGAAGACAAAGAGATTCAGGCGGGGGAATTTCTTTTGCTCAAAACCAGAAACTCCGGGCAGGATCAATTTGATTTTGAGTTTGTCTATTTGAAAGAGGATGGAGCCATCTATCTGGTGGAAAAACAGATAAGAGGAGTCGGGATTGATGCGCTGGGAATTGAACGTTCCCAACCCGGGCATCCGACCCACAAGAACTTGTTCCGGGCAGGTGTCATTATCATGGAAGGATTACGGCTCCAGGGAGTTCCGGAAGATACTTACTTCATGGTGGCTGCCCCGATTAAACTGGTAAATACAGAAGCTGCCCCCGCCCGGGTCATCCTGTTTAAAGGCATCACAGAATAAGGAACAGATAAAGGGCGGACCGGTTCAGGTTGGCCCTTTTTCACAAAATTAAAGACGTATATTAAAATATGATTATTTATCAATTCCAAGTGGCAGAAGAGAGTACCCCGTTTAATTTCAAGGCCTTACAGCAACTATTTGGATGGGCGTTTAACCGATGAGAATTAGTCTGATATTAGGACTGAATTGCAGCGATGGAGAAGGATGTCGGCTAATCGTTGTTGCTGGCAGTTGACAGACAGGCCGTTTTCGGAATGTTATCTTATAGTGAGATTCAATGTTCTTTTGAAGCCTGGTGAATACCTGCTTTGCCCGGTTAAGAAACTCGATTCTGGTTAAAAGAGAAGGGTTGCCGGAGATTCCCCGGGCATTTACCGGCCCTGCTAGTCAATCATTTGAAGTTCTGTTCGATCCGTTATAATTGGCGGATCTGTATTGCGAGACAGTTAATCGCTTTCCGGATTTTCCGGGGGATGTCCCAGGCTGAACCGTCCAAAAAGCCGGGAGTAACACCGCTGCAGGTGTCACAGGATGAACGGAACGAATATGGTGGTGTCAGCATGGAGAAGGTGAAACAGGTACTCAAAGCATTGGACATGAATGTGTTTATCGTTCCCCATGAGCAGGAAAAGATGTCGGGTTAACAGTTTCTTTCATGATTCCAGGTAAAATAGCCCGGCGTTTATGACACTGATTTCGATGCGTGGATGATATTGCCAGACCAGCTCCTGTTCCTGCTGCTTTTTTTCTTTTAAAAGTTCCTCGTTTTGCTGGATATTTTCCGGATAATAGGAGTTAAGCTGTGCCAATTCGGCGGAAAACCGCTTTTTAGCTTTCCTGGCCCATGTCAGGTCTTCCTGTTTGATTTGCTCTTCCAGATAAAATTCCAATTCTCCGACAGCTTCCATCAGGGAAAGGCGCTGGGCAGGAACATGCCGGTTTGGCGGGATGTGGGAAGACCATTTTCGTCCAGCCACCGTTTCATAAAACGATTCAGCCACTTCGCCGTTCAAAAGATTTATACCCAAATGACACAGGCGGTCTTTTTTCTGGTCACAGATGTAAGAAATTTTGTAATTGATCCCCAGCCACGGTGAATAAGGTTTTGGCGGAGACTGGGGCGGATGCCATTTGGGCACTTCATAAAGGCGCACAAATTTTCCGTGCTTTTGGGCGGACTCAAGCATTTTACGAAAACGCGGGGCGCCAAAATAAAAAAGTTCCCCTTTGATGTCAGGAGGATGGCTGTCCGGTTCAAAAATCAGGCAAAGTTGAACCGGATTCGGCTTTATGCCCATTTTTTCAACGTACATCCAGTAAAAGGGGCGATTCAGCAAATCCTTGTCTGCCAGTACTGATAGCTGGGTGACAAGACAAGTCGGTGTTGATTCAATAATCTGGCACCCGTAAAGATGGAGATACCGTTCTGTCCATTTTCTGACTTGGGCTTGATCCATACAGCAACACATCCTCTTTTTCCCGTTGTTCCTTTTGGACAACCTCTTTAGCCTTAAAGAATGAATCTCCCCACCTGCTCAACTGTTCGCGAATCTGCCGGTCATTATCCGCTTCTAGCATAATGCGCATCAAGCTGTTCTCAACGCCTTCTTTGGATTCCATTTTCTCCAGGATCATTTCCAGCTCCCCGATGATCGATTCAAACAGGTTGATTTTTTCATGCAGCAGCCAGATAATGTGCTCCTCAATCGTGTCTACCGTGGCAAAGTTATAGATATGGACGTCCCTGGTTTGGCCCAGACGATGAATTCTGCCGATTCGCTGTTCAACCCGCATCGGGTTCCATGGCATATCATAGTTGATCATATGCTGGCAAAACTGAAGATTGATGCCTTCTCCCCCTGCTTCTGTGGCCACCATTACCTGGGAACGCTTCTGAAACAATTCCATCATCCAGTCCTTTTTGTTCCGGTTAAAGCCTCCACGGAACGGAACTGCCTGAATCCCGGCATTCAGTAATTCGCGCATCAGCATTTCCTGGGTTGCGCGATATTCGGTGAAAAGAACAACCTTTTCCGGAGACAGACGGCGAATCAGTTCGACAGCCGTTTTTACTTTGGATGAATATTTTACATTGCGCAGCAGTTGGATCAAGTGAGAGACCTCCGGTGAAATTTCCGATTGACCTTTTGCCCCTTTTTGAAGTAGTTTAAATAATGTATGAAAGACTGCGTCACGGCTGCTGCAAACCTCTTTTTGCAGAACCAGCAGGGACAACATGTTTTTCATATCCAGGAATTTATGATATTTTTGACGTACAAAGCGGGTAATTGCATCATAAAGGGCACGCTCATCAGATGACAGTTCAATGGTAATGGTCTTGACAATCCGTTTTGTCATTGGGAGTTGCTGATCTGAGCGCCGGTTGCGAATCAGGACACGCCGGATTTCTTCCTGAAGGCGTTTTTCATTTTTGGCTTTTCTTTTGCCGGCTACATAATTGCTCTGAAATTGCGACTGTTTTCCAAGTTGTCCCGGCTTTAACAAGGTTACCAGATTATACAGCTCATTGATTTCGTTTTGGATCGGTGTTGCAGTCAGAAGCAGGCAATACTTTTTCTGCAACTGGTTGATAAACTGCCAGTTTTTCGTGCGCCGGTTTTTCAGCTTGTGCGCTTCATCCACGATCACGAGATCGTAATGCTGATTCAGGGTCTGTTCGCGATGCGGTTCCCGTTTGGCCGTATCGATGGATGCGACCAGGATATCATATTTATCCCACATCCATGCCTTTTTCTGGGCTATCGCCGGAATTTGGAATTTTTGGTTTAATTCTCTTGTCCACTGCAAAACCAGTGAAGACGGAACCAGTATCAAGGCGCGTTTTACCAGGCCGCGGATAATATATTCCTTGAGAATCAGGCTGGCTTCGATTGTTTTGCCCAATCCTACCTCATCGGCCAGGATGGCGCGGCCATGCATTTCATTGATGACGCGTTTGGCCACTTCGATCTGATGGGGAAGGGGTTCAAATCCCCGGATCTGTTTCAGGCACTGGATGGATTCAAAAGAAGGGATTGCTTCTGCTTTCGCAGCTTCAAGAGCAAGTTGGAACCGTTCCCAAGTGGACCAATGTTGATTTGTTTCTACCTGCGACAAAAATGGATGAAGCCATTTTCGATCAAAGCGAATCGGGGGTTGCATCGGTTTGATCCACCTTTCCATCGTCATTTATCCCGTTATAGTATGGATCAAACCGGGAAAATCATGCATATAACAAAAACACGAACTTTTAAATTGTTTATATCGAAAACAATCGTAAAATATGGCAAAATAGGGTTTGAAGAACAGGATATCATTCGGCGATTGAAGGCGGGAGGAGAGACCACGGTTGTGGCGCCGAAGGAGCAAGCCGTATCAGGCGAATCTCTCAGGCAAAAGGAGGCCCGCTGGACGCACCTCTGGAGAGAGCTGATCTTGTCGATGAGCCACCAAAGGGGCAACTTCACGTACCCTCGTGAAGCAACTCTCAGGTTATGGGACAGAGTGTTTACCTTGCAAAAGGAAACGCTTTGTCCTTTTTTATTTGCAGCAAGCATGGTGAGGAGGAATTTGAGTGAGCCAATTAAAAAGAACCTCTTTATACGATGTGTATAAAGATGAGGCCAAGATGGTTCCGTTTGGTGGTTGGGAAATGCCAGTCCAATTCGGCGGAATCAAAAGGGAACATGAAGCTGTCCGCACAAAAGCGGGACTGTTTGACGTTTCCCATATGGGAGAGATCCTGGTCAGCGGCCCCGATGCGCTGGCACTTGTTCAAAAGCTGACCACCAACGATGCCTCCAGGCTTAAAACAGGTAGTGTCCAATATACTGTCATGTGCCTTGAAAATGGCGGAACCGTTGATGATCTTCTGG
Organism: Thermoactinomyces mirandus; assembly: GCF_013868055.1. Classification (GTDB taxonomy): domain Bacteria; phylum Bacillota; class Bacilli; order Thermoactinomycetales; family Thermoactinomycetaceae; genus Thermoactinomyces; species Thermoactinomyces mirandus. Next base: position 54,812 of record NZ_JACEOL010000002.1, read on the forward strand.
TTTACCGTACCGGAGAGCAGGAGTATCTGCTCGTAATCAATGCCTCCAACACAGAAAAAGATTTTAACTGGATCAAGGAGCATGCAACCGGCGAAGTTCTAATCCGAAATATTTCTGATGAAATGGCACAATTGGCCTTGCAGGGGCCGTTGGCGGAAAGCGTGATGCAGCGTTTGACAACGGCCGATTTGTCGGAAATCCGTTTTTTTAAATTCAGGCAGGATGTTGAGATTGCGGGAGTGAAGAGCCTGGTTTCCAGAACGGGATACACAGGAGAGGACGGTTTTGAAATTTATTTTAAAGCGGAAGATGCGCCTGCCTTATGGAAAGCGATTCTGGCAGAGGGAGAAAGCGATGGTGTGCTACCATGCGGATTGGGTGCACGTGATACCTTGCGGTTTGAAGCGGCTCTCCCACTGTATGGTCAGGAACTGTCCGAAATGATTACGCCGGTTGAAGCCGGTCTTGCATTTACGGTCAAGCCGGATAAAGGGGAATTTATCGGACGGGAAGTTTTGGCCCGGCAAAAACAAGAAGGCGCTTCCCGCAAGCTGGTTGGTTTGGAAATGATCGACCGTGGAATTCCGCGTACCCACTGTTCGGTGTATTCCGGAGAGGAACTGATTGGCGAAGTGACCACAGGAACGCAATCTCCCACCCTGAAAAAGAATATCGGGCTTGCTTTAGTGAAAACGGAATATGCCAAAACCGGCGAAGTGGTGGAAGTTGAAATTCGCCGTAAAAAGCTGAAGGCAAAGATTATCAGAATACCCTTTTATAAACGGCAGAAATAAATAGAGAAAGGTGAGGTTGGGCATGGCAAAATTCCGTTATTTACCCATGACTGAACAAGATGAGAAAGACATGATACAGGCAATCGGGGTAAACTCCGTCCGGGAACTGTTTGCAGAAATTCCAGAAAGTGTACGTTTTTCAGGTAATCTGGAAATTCCTGCTGCGATGTCCGAATCCGCTTTGCTGAAACATATGGGGCGCCTGGCAGCGAAAAACGCTTCGTTTGACCAGTATATCTCTTTTTTGGGAGCCGGTGTTTATGAACACCATATTCCCAGTGTGGTAAACCATGTCGTCTCCCGATCAGAGTTTTATACCGCATATACTCCCTACCAGCCCGAAATCAGCCAGGGTGAACTGCAGGCGATTTTTGAATTTCAGACCATGATTTGTGAACTTACCGGAATGGATGTGGCCAATTCGTCCATGTATGACGGATTTACGGCGTTGGCAGAAGCGGCGGGTATGGCAGCTGCAGCGTCCCGTCGGAAAAAAATCGTTGTGTCTGAGACGGTTCATCCGGAAGCACGCCAAATTTTGGCCACTTATGCAAAGGGGGCTGGTTGGGAAGTTGTGCAAGTACCGGCCAAAGACGGTTTAACCGATCTGGAGGCACTTGAAAAATTGTCTGATGAAAGGACAGCCGCTGTTCTTGTCCAGTCTCCCAATTTCTTTGGAAATATTGAAGATTTGGGTGCTGTGGAAAAAATCGCCCATGCGCACAAAAAGCTGTTTGTGGTAAGTGCCAATCCCCTGTCTTTGGGCCTGTTGAAGCCGCCAGGCCATTTCGGAGCCGACATTGTAGTCGGGGATGCACAGCCACTGGGAATTTCAGCTTCCTTTGGCGGTCCTCATTGCGGATACTTTGCCACGACCAAAAAACTGATGCGCCGCATTCCCGGGCGAATTGTCGGACAGACCGTAGATGAAGAAGGAGTGCGCGGCTTTGTCCTGACATTGCAGGCCCGGGAGCAGCATATTCGCCGGGATAAAGCCACCTCCAACATTTGTTCCAACCAGGCGCTCATGGCATTGGCTGCCAGTGTTTACATGTCGTCGCTTGGAAAAAAGGGCATGCAGGAAGTGGCAAGGCTGAATATACAAAAAGCGCATTATGCCAAAAAACGGCTGGCTTTGGTTCCCGGTGTACGCATCGTACATGAGCAGCCATTTTTCAATGAGTTTGTGATCGAATTGGACCGTCCTGCCAAAGAGATTAACCGGGAGTTGATAAAACTGGGAATTATCGGTGGCTATGATCTGGGCAGAATCAATCCGGCATGGAAAAAACAGATGTTAATCGCTGTAACGGAAGTTCGCACGAAAGAAGAAATCGACCTGTTGGCGGAAGGCTTGGGGGGATTGCTATGAAAAACAAACAAAAAGCATTGATTTTTGAGATGAGTCAACCAGGAAGGATAGCTTACAGCTTGCCGGAATTGGATGTGCCGGAGGCAGATAATTTGCCGGTTGAACTCTTTCGGGATGAACCGGCGGAGCTTCCGGAAGTTTCGGAACAGGATCTTATGCGTCACTATACGGAACTCTCCCAGCGTAACCATGGTGTGGACAATGGTTTTTACCCTTTGGGATCCTGCACGATGAAATATAATCCGAAGGTGAACGAAGATGTGGCCCGTTTTTCCGGATTTGCCAAAATTCATCCATATCAGGCAGGGGAAACGGTTCAGGGTGCCTTGCGACTTTTATATGAATTGCAAAAGGACCTGGCTGAAATAACCGGTATGGATGCTGTCACGTTGCAACCGGCTGCCGGGGCGCAGGGAGAATGGACGGGACTGATGATGATTCGCGCCTATCATGAATCACGGGGAGAAACAAAGAGAAACAAAGTGATCGTTCCCGATTCTGCTCACGGCACCAATCCGGCCAGTGCGACGGTGGCCGGTTTTAAAGCCATAACCATTCCCTCCAACGACAAGGGGCTTGTTGATGTTGAAGGGCTGAAAAAAGTATTGGGGGAAGATACCGCCGCCCTTATGCTGACCAACCCCAACACCCTCGGATTATTTGAAGAGGAGATTGCGGTAATTGCTGAACTGGTTCACGAAGCAGGCGGGCTGTTGTACTATGACGGAGCCAATGCCAATGCCATTTTGGGGATTGCCCGTCCCGGAGACATGGGATTTGACCTGGTGCACCTGAATTTGCACAAAACCTTTTCCACTCCGCACGGTGGAGGGGGACCTGGTGCCGGACCGGTTGGCGCGCGGGGTGATCTCGTTCATTTCCTGCCCAAGCCGATGGTAGCCAGGGATGATCAGGGCGATTACTACCTGGATGAAGACATGCCCTGGTCCATTGGCCGTGTCAAAGGGTTTTACGGGAATTTCGGGGTATTGGTACGGGCCTATGCGTATATTCGCACGATGGGGCCTGAAGGATTGCGAAAAGTATCGGAAAATGCCGTCTTGAACGCCAACTATATCATGCGCCGGCTGGAACCTTATTTTGATTTGCCATATTCTTCGAAGCCCTGTAAACACGAATTTGTCCTGTCCGGGAAAAGGCAAAAGAAACTGGGTGTACGGACGCTGGATATGGCCAAACGTCTGCTCGATTTCGGTTTTCACCCCCCGACGATCTATTTTCCTCTGATTGTGGATGAATGCTTGATGATCGAACCGACGGAAACAGAGTGCAAAGAAACGTTGGATCAATTTATAGACGTGATGATCCAGATCGCCAGGGAAGCGGAAGAAACTCCGGAAATTGTCCAGGAAGCTCCGCATAACACGGTTATCAAACGGCTGGATGAAGTGACTGCGGCCAGAAAACCGGTCTTGCGCTGGACAAAAGAAAAATTCTGATCGGTTGAAGCTTGCCAATGATGAACTGTCTCCATAATCAGTTTTTCTATATTCTGAAAGCCCTTTCCGTTTGGAGTGGGCTTTTGTTCGTGTTATGATTTTGTTCATTGAAAAGAAAATCCGGTTCACGTATACTCATAATCACGTGAATGGTTGTCAGGCGAGAGAGGATGACAAGAGTGAGCGGGTCGTTTCGAGCCAAAAAACATTGAATAACAATGTGGTCATTGCCGTTAATCCGGTCTATGGCGAAACCGTTCTGATTGGAAAAGGGATAGGGTTTCAGAAAAAAACAGGTACTGTCATCGATGAAAAAACCGTGGAGAAATGTTTTATTTTGCTTGACCGGAAAGAACAGGAGCAGTACAAGCAATTGTTAACGCAAGTCGATGAAGAATTGGTTGAAGTGATCAATGAAGCAGTCAATCATATTCAAAAAAGATTTGATGCTCCTGTAAGCGAACATATCCATGTAGCTTTGATGGACCACATTGGGTTTGCGATCAGGCGAATGAAACAGGGATTAACCTTCCACAATCCATTCCTGATCGAAATTCAGACTTTATATGAAAAAGAATACCAGGTTGCTGAAGAAATTGTACAGCTGATTCACCAGCGGCTGGGCGTCCGGTTGCCCGACGCGGAAATTGGCTTTATCGCGATGCATATCCACAGTGCCTTGACACGTTGGCATCTCGCCGAGTTTCAGCAATTCTCGGGTTTTTTGGCGGGAAATGGTTTGTGCCGATTGTTACGGCTGTGTCGGCATTTCTGCTCGGGCTGGTTTTCTTTTTCATCTGGCCACCCATTCAGGAACAGATTGATAAACTGTCCATTCTGGCGACGTCTCAGAATACGGCATTATCCGCATTTTTCTTTGGTTTGATTGAGCCTCCCTGATTCCGTCCGGATTGCATCACATCTTTTATTCGCCTTTCTGGTTCGAGTTTGGGCAATATGTGACGGATGCAGGGCAAATTGTCAGGAGAGACCTCAACCGATTTTTTGCCGGCGATCCAACGGCCGGAACTTTTCTGACCGGGAAGTTTCTTTTTATGATTTTTGGCTTGCCCGCTGCGGCTTTGGCCATTTATCATTCAGTGGGCAAAGAAAAGAAAAAATTGGTCGGCAGCATTATGCTTTTCGCTGGCCTGACCTCCTTTTTAACCGGGATTAGCGAACCGATTGAATTTTCATTCCTGTTTGTGGCTCCGATTTTTTATGCTATCCAATTGTGTATTTGCAGGACTTTCTTTCATGGTTATGGACTTGTTGGGAGTAACAGCCGGTTTGACTTTTTCCGGCGGTGTGATTGACCTGATCATGTTCTGGGGGCAAGACACGAAACCATGGCTCATCATTCCGGTTGGGCTTGTATTTGTCGCCATTTACTATTTCGGGTTCCGGTTTGCCATCCGGTTTTGGAATCTGAAAACTCCCGGGCGTGAAGATGATTCGGAAAATGGAGATGATTCCACCTCTTCCTCCACAGGCGAACTGGCGGAAAAAGTTCTCGAAGCATTGGGCGGAAAGGAAAACCTGACCAACTTGGATGCCTGTATTACACGTTTGCGCATTTCGGTCAATGATGTGGGCCAGGTAGACAAAGACCGCCTCAAAAGATTGGGTGCTTCCGGCGTTGTGGTAATGGGGAACCATTTGCAGGTCATCTTCGGCCCCAAATCGGACAACATTAAAGAACAGATGAAACAGATCATGATGGGCAAAAAGCCAGCAGCGGTCAAAAAAAAGCGGACGAGCCCAAAAAAGTTGTAAAAAACGGGGAAAATGAAGATTTTGCTTTTGTTTCGCCAATGACAGGACGCTTGCTGTCAATTGATCAGGTGCCGGACGAGGTATTTGCCCAAAAAATGATGGGCGACGGGTTTGTCGTCTCGCCGGTGGATGGCAAGATCATCAATCTGTTCCCGACCAGGTATACACTTGGCATTCGCACCGCAAACGGCCGCGAAGTACTGGTCCATATCGGAATTGATACAGTCAAACTGGAAGGAAAAGGATTTGAAAGCTTTGTTCAGGAAGGGGATCAGGTAAAAGCCGGGCAAAAACTGCTGGAGTTCGATGTGGATTATGTGAAAGAAAACGCCCCATCCCTATTTCCCCGATTGTTTTTACCAATCTGGAAGAAGGCGCTTCTGTTACGATCAGGAAAGAAACAGTTACTCAGGGAGAAGAAGAGATCATTTCTCTGGATGCATAATAAAAACCTTGTAAACGCCGCGTTTTATTTTTTGAAAAAAGATATTCTTGCAGGTCTTCAGGACCTGTTGTTTTCACTTTACAAGGAAGCGCCGGGGCACTCAAGTACTTTTTGAGGTTTTGATTGACTGCATCCATTCGGCTAATCAATTTGAGCCCGAGTTCTTTAAATAAAAAACCATAAACTCTCTCCGCTGGTTTCGAAAGGAGGTTTTATGGGAGCAGGTTGAAATTTGATCGATGTGGAATATTCATGGAAGTTGAGTCTATTTTAGGAGGGATGGGGATGAGAGTTCTGGTGACGGGTGGAACGGGGTTTGTCGGGCGAAATCTGGTTTATCTCCTGTGTGAGAAGGGATATGATGTAACAATTTTGCATCGTGAAGTTTCCCGTTTGCATGATTTGCCAAAAAATGTTTCATATCGGGTTGGGGACGTGACACAGGCAGATTCAATCAAAGGCTGTTGTGAGGGAATGGATTATGTTTTTCATGTGGCGGGCATTGTGCGTTGGGGAAAAGCAAGCCGGGCCAAATTAAAGCTGCATAATGTAACAGGCACCCGGAACATCGCACTGGAAGCGCTGCAGAGAGGTGTGAAAAAGTTTGTCCATACCAGCTCGGCGGCGGCTGTCTGTTTGCCGGAAAAAGAAATGGCTGATGAAACATTTGCGTTTAATGGAGACCGGTTGCAAGTCGGTTACGCAATAGCGAAAAAAGCGGGGGAAGAGATTGTGCTGCGCCTGGTTGAAAAAGGGCTGCCGGCAACGGTAGTCAATCCTTCTGTCATTATCGGGAGACGCAATTATTCCAACCATTTTGTCCGCTCGGTGATCAAGGGGCGTTTAACCGTGTCTCCGGCTGGAGGAATCAATGTGTGCGATGTGGATGACGTGGCAGAAGGATATTTGTTGGCAGCCCTTCACGGGAAAGTGGGAGAACGGTATCTTTTGGCAGGCACCAATTTGCCCTTGAAAGAGCTTTTTCAAAAGATTGCTCGAGCCTCCGGCCGAAACGGGCGTATTTACCTGATTCCAACGCCACTGATCAAAGGAGTTTCATGGATTGGCGAAGCAATGGCTTGCTTAGGCGGGTCCGAGCCTTTCTTTGCCTGGGACCTGGCGAAATTAAGCGGAAGAAACATTTACTATTCCTCCGATAAAGCAAGGCAGGAGTTGGGCTACCGGATCACTCCACTGGAGGAAACGATTCGCAAAGTGGTTGAATGGGAAAAGCAATTGGAGAGAAACTCCGTTTGATGATCCGGAGGGGTTTTCCTGTTCGACCGATTGTACAGGTTTGATACAAATTGTTATGATCTATAAGTAAAAGATTTTGATGACAAAGGTGTGACAGCAATGACTACATGGAGATTTCTGCCTTATCATGCATATACGGCTGCGCAAAACATGGCCATTGATCAGGCGATTATGGATCTGATATCTGAAAAAAAGGTACCGCCTACTTTACGTTTTTACGGATGGAAGGTTCCAACCTTGTCAATCGGCTATTTTCAGAAGGCGAAAAAGGAAGTCAATTTGCCGTACATACAAGAAAAAGGCCTGGGCTTTGTCCGCAGAATGACGGGTGGCAGGGCGGTCCTGCATGACAAGGAACTGACTTACAGTGTCATCGTTTCCGAAGACAATCCGTCCATTCCCCAGACAGTAAGCCAATCTTACCGGGTGATCAGCCAGGGATTATTGGAGGGGTTCAGGGCGTTGGGGCTTGATGCCTGTTTAAATGATCCTCTTGAAACAAGAAAAGAAAATCTGTCGGCTGCCTGCTTTGATTCCCCCTCCGACTATGAACTGGTTATTGACGGAAAAAAGGTTGCCGGAAGTGCGCAAACCAGACAGCGTGGCGTTGTTCTCCAGCATGGTTCCATTCTGTTGGATCTGGATGAGGAAATGCTTTTTTCGCTGTTACTTTTCCCGTCGGAACAGGTGCGGGAGCGGTTGAAACGACAGTTTTCGCAAAAAGCGGTCGCCATTAACCGGATTTTGCCGAACCCCGTAATATTGGACGATGTGGTTACCGCTTTTTATGAAGGGTTTCAGAAAGGAATGGGCATCACCCTGGAACCTGGTGAACTGACGCCTGAAGAAAAAATACGGGTTCAGGAATGCCTGAAAGAGCGATATGAAACAGATGAGTGGAATCTTCGCCGGTAACTGACAGTGTGGATGATTCGCTTTTTGAAGACATTTGCGAGTAATCGTCTTCTGAAAAAATCTGAGTATGTCGACCAAGGATAAAGGAGCGATTTTTGGAAGCGGAGTGATGTCACAAGCCGCTGCAAAGCAAAAACAAACATTTAAAGGGCGGAAGCTGTTTGATCGTGACGAGAAAGGAGTCTGCCGGGAAGTGAATGCTGGAGCGCCCCACTGCTTCCTGTCGCCTCCAAAAAATAACTTTGCAACCGTTGAATCTTTTCAATCACTTGTTGGAAAAATTTTTACTTTATAAATGTGAAATTTATTTCAACATTGGCTATATTAGCTAAATTGTTGCTGTTTATTAATTGATTTATTTTATTTGACAGGGTATTATATTATTTATAAGTTTTTTTCTGAATTTTTATGTGCAGCCTGTTCAGGTTCCATCAACCGCAGAAATGAAAGGCTTCCGTCTGAACTGGATCATGGCGCCGGATAAATAGGGGATTTATTGCTTTAAAACGCTAACATAAAAGTTTGAGAAAAAAGATATATTCTTTTATCGCTTGATTTTTCGGGTTCTTATGTTAGCATATAAATGCTAATTGTTGTCCGATTAAATTATTTTCTTTATTAAAAATTAATTTTTAAAGGTTAGGGGCAAATGCTGTTGAAACAGGGGAATCGATTGAATCGCCGTTATTATGAGAGATTCCAGGTAGAAGATGTGATCAACTTCTATTCCGGTCAACTTCTGCAGGCTAAATCTCCAGACGGAGCACAGGTTTTCCTTCAGTCAATCAAAATTACTCGTCGACCCTTGCCGTCCGGATATCGTGAAACTTTTCGCCGTTTGCAGCATCCTAACTTGGCGCCAATTTTGGATGTTATTGAAGAAAAGGATCAGATCATTCTCGTTCATCCTCCGTTTTCCGGTGATCCCTTGCCATTGATTGTAAACAAAGACCGGGCGATGGAGCCTGAAGCGGCAGTTCGTATTGTAAACCGTTGTTTTAAAACACTGCATGATTTAGGGCGGCAGGCTGTACCGCTCGGTGCAACCCTTGATCCGAAAAATATTCTGTTAGACGGGCAGAAACCGCTTTTGCTTTTCTATTATATGAAAGATCCCGAAAAGCCGAGATATGATGAGAAATGGCGCGAACTGTTATTTTACCTGCTGACGGGTCATTCTCCGACGGGCGGAGCAAAAAGGGCGGAAAAAGTACTGGGTGAAAAGAAAGTCCCGCAAAAAGTTGCTAAACTTGCTTTGACTGCACTTGACCGCAAACGAACGTTTAATGACATTTCCAGGCTCATTGGAAAACACATCAAGGAACATTCCGGAGAAGTGGGCCCGCGCGGCAGAAGAAAGAAAAGCGGCAGAAAGAAAGTTTATGCCATAGCAACAGTGGCTGCAGCAGCATTGGTGCTGGTTTCATTAGCCGCAGCGCAGTGGGAACCGGAGAACAGCTATTCGTCAACCAACCCGCTGACAGGTTTGATGGCTGCAGATGAGAATAAAAAGGAACAGGCAAAGCAGCAAAACCAGACAATCCGGTTTTCAAAAGCGAAGGACAAGTATACTTTGCCTTACGAGTATGCAGGGAACAATACCCTGAGTGGAGAAATTGTCCTGAAAGGGAAAAACACATTTCTGGGTTATCTTGAATCGGTTGACAAGTCAGCCATTTATGGGTTGTATATTGATGAAAAAGGTGAAATAGGCCTTTTTCATCAACTTGATGGAGGAAAGATCATAACGACAGCCAAATCCGGGGATCAGTACCGTATGAAACCCAATAAAAAATATTTGTTCCAGATTCATTATCTTACGGGAAATCCAGTGCGTATTTCCATCCAGGAAGAAGGAAAAAAAGAGAGTTGGATGGCAGTTGGAATTACGCCACTGCACGGTGAAATGAAAGTTCATTTCCGCGGAGGAGACGGATCGATCCTCTATAATCCAAAGATAAATTCTTTGCTTGATCCTGGTGCGGTCATACGCAAGTGGATGAATCAGCAACCCTGGATCATTGACTATGGCCAGGCCATTCTTTCTTCCAATGACAAGGGGCAAATGTCACTGGAAGCATTCCCGGATGCACAGATTCGCTTGGAAGCAAATGCTGCTTCCGGGTTTATGGTTCAGCCATTCTCGGATAAACCGTTTGCCATGGATATTCAAACCTTGGGAATTATCCGTTACCGCTTGGTATTGTCAGGAGAAGACAAGCATGTTGTCTTGTATGATTTGGATGGACAGATGAAAAAGGTGGCTGAACATGATTTTCCGCAATATGACGGGAAAAAGCCGGTTCAGATATCGATCACATCAAACATGAATACGTTAAACATTTATTTGGGTTACGGTACCGATTCCATTGAACTCAACCATACAGCCAGAGAACCCATACTTATTAAAGATGTTACCTTGCATCATGATAAGGGTTTTAAATTATCCCAAGGGGGAGACATAAAAGAGTCGCCTTTGATTACCAAGGAAGACCAGTAAAGAAGCCGGTCTTCCTTTGGTTTATTCATTATTGCCGCTTGCTGTTTGAAGAAATGGACTGGACAAAAGCTTTCTGCAGGCGTCTCGTTATTTTCCCGGGCTTTCCATTTCCAACCGGCTGTCCGTCTACCTGAATGATCGGGCAGATTTCCATTGTGGTACTGGTCAAAAACATTTCACCCGCTTCGAAAAGCGCACTCCTGTCGAATGCTGTTTCTTTTACAGGAATTTGCAATTGATCCGCTAATTGTAAAGTGATTTTTCGGGTGATACCGTGTAAAATAAGCTGGTTGGCAGGATGGGTTTGAAGGATTCCATCCTTGACTATGAAAATATTGGTCGAACTTCCTTCCGTTACCATACCGTCCCGAACCAGGATGGCTTCTTTGCAATCATGGTCGTAGGCTTCTTGTTTGGCCAGCACGGCTCCCAGCAGATTCAGGCTTTTTATGTCACAAAGGAGCCAGCGGACATCATTCACTGTTTTGGCTCGTATTCCTTCGGTTTGTTCTTTTATTGGACGTTCAAAGGGTTGTGTGTAAGCTATGATAACGGGAGAAATATTTTTGGGAAAGGCATGGTTTCGCGGGGCTGTTCCCCGGCTGACTTGTAGATAGAGATTTCCTTGTGTAAAATCATTTTGTCTGATTAATTCTTTTAATAATGCTTCAAGATGATCCAATTCATATGGCAGGCTGATCCTGATTTTTTTTGCGCTTTTTTCGAGTCTGTCCAGATGGTCTTGCATATGGAAGGGCTGTCCGTCATAGATCCGGATTACTTCATAAATCCCGTCACCAAATTGATAGGCACGGTCCTCAATATCAACATGTACTTGTTCTCGTTTAAGCAATTGGTCACCATATAGAATGATCATGATTGGTTCCATCCTTTCCGCTTGATTTACATTTAGTTTGCAAGACATGGAAAAAAAGAACAAGACTTTTGCAGAAAATTTTATTTGAGATTCTTGCTGTTTCTATATATAGTAGTGTTATACTTATTGTAATACTATATATAGTAGGAGGAAGAGGAGTAAACGATGAAAATAACCAGGTTTTTTACGAAAAAAGGTCAAAGTCCTTATGATTCAGTTGAATATAGCAAACGGGATTGCCGCATTACTGATCCAAATGGTACGGTCGTATTTGAAATGACAGATGTAGAAGTTCCCAAAGCTTGGTCGCAGGTTGCCTCGGATATTTTGGTTTCCAAGTATTTTCGCAAAGCTGGCGTGCCGCAGACAGATGAAAAGGGCAATTTTATTCTGGATGTAAACGGGCAAAAAGTGCTTGGACCCGAAACCAGTGTCAAACAGGTTGTTCACCGGCTGGTCGGCTGTTGGCGTGAATGGGGAGAAAAATACGGGTATTTTGATACGGGAGAGGATGCACAGGCTTTTTATGATGAACTGGTTTATATGTTATTGAATCAAATTGCTGCTCCCAACTCTCCCCAGTGGTTCAATACCGGATTAAAGTATGCTTATGGCATCACGGGAAAACCGCAGGGACATTATTATGTGGACCCGGAAACGGAAGAACTGAAGAAATCCCAAAGTGCCTATGACCGGCCTCAACCGCATGCCTGTTTCATTTTATCTGTTGAAGATGATCTGGTAAATGAAAATGGAATTATGGATTTATGGGTCCGGGAAGCTCGCCTGTTTAAATACGGAAGCGGCACAGGAAGCAACTTTTCCAATATCCGCGGGAAAGGGGAAACACTGTCAGGTGGAGGCACTTCCTCGGGATTGCTGTCTTTCCTGAAAATCGGCGACCGTGCGGCCGGCGCCATCAAATCCGGAGGCACGACACGGCGTGCCGCCAAGATGGTTTGTCTGGATATGGATCACCCGGATATTGAAGAATTCATCAACTGGAAATTGACCGAGGAGAAGAAAGCCAAGGCGTTGATTGCCGCAGGATATGATCCGTCTTTTAACGGGGAAGCCTATGAGACGGTTTCCGGGCAAAATTCAAACAACTCGGTGCGGGTGCCCCATTCCTTTTTCAAGAAGCTGTACAACCGGGAAGATTGGGAACTTACGTACCGGACTACGGGTGAAGTCTGCAAAAGGGTCCCGGCTGAATCGTTATGGAAACAAATTGGCCAGGCGGCATGGGAGTGTGCCGATCCGGGGCTTCAATATGACGGAACCATCAATGAATGGCATACCACGCCGGCAGGCATGGATGGCAAAACGGGGGCAAGGCATAACCGGATCAATGCATCCAATCCGTGTTCCGAGTATATGTTTTTGGACAATACCGCCTGTAACCTGGCTTCATTAAACCTGGTTAAATTTTTCGATTCAGACACTTGCAAGTTTGATATCCCCGCATTCCGGCATTCCTGCCGTTTGTGGACCATCGTGCTTGAAATCTCTGTCTTGATGGCGCAATACCCATCCAGGGAAATTGCCAGGCTGTCCTATCTTTACCGCACACTGGGACTTGGCTATGCCAACATCGGGACGCTTTTGATGCTGGCCGGAATTCCCTATGATTCGAAACGGGCGCTGGCAATCACAGGAGCGATTACATCGATCATGACCGGAGTGGCTTACTCTGCTTCGGCAGAAATGGCGAAAGAATTGGGTACGTTTAAAGCCTATTCCCATAACCGGGACCATATGCTGCGGGTGATCCGGAATCATCGCCGTGCCGCGTACGATGCACCGGCTGAAGAGTATGAAGGCCTGGAAGTAAAACCGATGGGGATTGACCCTGAATACTGTCCCGCTGACTTGCTGGAAGCGGCGCGAAAAGCCTGGGACGAAGCGCTTTCCCTTGGAGAAAAGTACGGGTACCGGAATGCCCAGACCACTTTGCTGGCGCCAACAGGAACGATTGGCTTGCTGATGGATTGTGATACAACGGGCATAGAACCTGATTTTGCCCTTGTCAAATTCAAAAAACTGGCAGGAGGCGGTTATTTTAAAATTGCCAACCAGTCGATCCGGCCTGCTTTGAAAAATCTGGGATACACCAGGGAACAGATCGATGACATCCTTACCTATGTCACCGGTACGTTGTCCCTGGACAAGGCTCCCCACATCAATCGGGAAAGCCTGAAGCAAAAGGGGTTGACCGATGCTGAATTGGATCGGGTGGAAGAGATCTTGCCGACCGTGTTTGAGTTGTCGTTTGCGTTTAACCGTTATACGCTGACTGATGAATGTTTGCAACGTTTGGGATTTACACCGGAGCAATATGAAAGTGCCGATTTCCATCTCCTGAAAGCGCTCGGGTTTACAGAACAGGAGATTGATGAAGCCAATGATGTGATTTGCGGTATGATGACAATCGAAGGAGCGCCGCATTTGCGGGAAGAAGATTATCCTGTCTTTGATACCGCCAATCCCTGTGGCAAACATGGCACCCGTTTTATCCATTATATGGGACATTTGAGAATGATGGCCGCCGCCCAGCCCTTCTTGAGCGGTGCGATTTCCAAAACGATCAATATGCCCAACAATTCCACGGTCAAAGACATTTTGAACGCCTATGAGCAAGGATGGAAACAGGGGCTGAAAGCAGTTGCCCTGTACCGTGACGGTTCAAAAAGCTCACAGCCGCTCAACTCAAGAGGCGATCGGAAAAAAGAGGAGGATGCTCCTCAGGAAGAGGTATCCTCTTCGGCTTCGGAATTGAAAGAAGTGATTGCAACCGGACATGTATCCAGCATTCGTCGTCGTCTGCCCCGCAAAAGAGATGGCTTTACCCAGGAGGCAAGGATAGCCGGGCAGAAAATCTTTGTGCGGACTGGAGAATATGAAGACGGTTCGCTTGGGGAAATATTTATCGATATGCATAAGGCAGGCAGCACCATACGGGGGATGCTGGATGCATTTGCCGTTGCCGTTTCCCTTGGATTGCAATATGGTGTCCCGCTTGAAAAATATGTAAACTCACTGACGTTTACCAGGTTTGAACCTGCCGGAATGGTTGAGCATTCAAATATCAAGATGGCAACATCTGTAATTGATTACGTCTTCCGCATGCTGGGCATGGAATATCTCGGACGGACCGACTTTGTACAGGTTCCTCCCAGAGAGGAAGAATTGCGATATTACATCAACCGGCATAAAAAAAAGGCAGCCCAGTCCGGGTCTGAACATTCGGCAATACAGCAGATGACGGAAGAACAGCATTCTCATGAGGAACATTCCTCCCAGGATAACCTTGATGCGATCCGGGCCAGCAGCGGAGCTCCATTGTGTATTGAATGTGGCGGAATGACCAAGCGGAACGGTTCCTGTTATGTTTGCCTGGATTGCGGGGCAACAACAGGCTGCTCCTGATCCGGCTGCCAAAACACCTCCGAGTTGTTGGGAGGTGTTTTTTTATCAATGGAGTTAATGATTGCCCGGGGAATCCCGATTATGTATGATACAATCAGGAAACAGTCGAAGAGTAGAAAAAGGTGTGAAGATGATTGGCAATTTTTGCATTGAGTGATCTGCATTTGTCCTTTAACAAGCCGGTAAGCCTGTATGGCATTAATCCGGAACAGGATATTGACAAGCCGATGGATGTGTTTGGCTGGAAACAGCATTACAACCTGATTCGGGACCATTGGCTTGAGACGGTGGAACCGGATGATACCGTACTCATTCCGGGAGATATCAGTTGGGCTATGAAACTGGAGGTTGCCCGGTATGATTTTGACTGGATCAGCCAGCTTCCCGGGAGAAAAATCATGTCTCCGGGGAACCATTGTTATTATGTGCAAAGCAGAAGGAAAGTCCGTGCAGCCCTTCCGCCCGGAATGGAATGGATTGATGCCGATTACACCATCGCAGAAGGAAAAGTGATTGCTGCCACAAGAGGCTGGACCTTGCCGGGAGACCGGTTTTATGATGAAGAAAATGATCGCAGAATTTATGAGCGCCAGGTTGGGAGGCTCCAACTGGCACTGGATATGGCTGAACGCGAGCAGCCGGGTAAAGAAAAAATCGTAATGCTTCATTATCCGCCGGTAACTTCAATGGCCAAAGAGTCCGGTTTTATGGAATTGATGAAGAAATTTGCCGTCAAATTATGTGTTTATGGCCATTTGCACGGGAAAGCCCGGGAGGATGCCATTGAAGGAAATGTTGACGGGGTCGAACTGCGCCTCGTCGCCTGTGATGCGATCAACTTTTGTCCGGTCAAGGTCTGGAAAGACTGAAGGAATAAGAAAAGCGGTTCATCCTGTCCGCTTTTGAACTTGTTGATAAAATTCAAGAAAGCGATTTTTGGAGCAAAATGATGTCTCACCATAAAGCTGAAGCGAATGATTTCAGGGAAAACCGGGAAATCCGTTTGAGCGGAACGGAGTCTTAAAACGCCTTCCTGTATATGTTTTTTCAAAGTAACCGCGGGAAGATTGTATCCGTTTTTGTGCTTTTTCGGACAGCTTAATAGCGGTTTTTTTGTAAACAACAGCAGAAAAATTTAATTCATTTCCGTTAATTAATGTTTTTTTGGCAAATTATCACTTTCTCCTTTTATTAAAGTAGAGAAAAGAAGAGAAAGGAGGGTTGAACAACGCAATCCTTTCTTTCAAGATTTCCTGTTTTTATAATTTATATTTTATTATATTCCCGATCAAAAAGAAAAGAAGTGCCCGCACAGGCGGATTGTCAACTACATAGAATGAGATAATTAAAAAGAAGAAATGGGGCATGGATATGGCATGTTCCGGAAGGAATCTGCTTAAGAACGGGGGATTTCGGCGTGGGGTTGCACCGTGGCGGGGAAGACGGATCCGCCGACTCAATAATCCGCTGCGATCTGGAGACTATTCCATATTTATGAGTGCAGTGCGTACGGGAGCGGATGCCGTTTTGCAACAGACGGTGTACGCCCCTTTTGAAAGAGGCTGTGCCTATTATCTCTATTTTCGCCTTCTCAATGTAACTCCTTCCGAAAGCAGAACCGATCTGTATGCTACGGTCGCCTATCTGAATAAAAATCACCGGATTATCCGTTCCACGCCTCTGCTGATCAGGCCACCCGTTCAGACGCATAACTGGTATTCCTACTTTACCATTGTTCCGCCGCCGCCTCGGGGAACACGCATGGTATCGGTTGTTTTTTTACTTGGTAATGGAAGTTTGTTTGTCGACTATATCCGGTTTGCTTCACACGTCATCTAGAATCAAAAACAGTTTTTAAAAATGTTGTTTTCTCTGAGAAAAAGTCGCTTTTGAAAAGATGGCTTTTTGTTTTTGCGGACAAGGCCCCATGAATATGCGAAAACGTGCTAAAAATGAATAAGTAATCCTACTTTGTCCCAATGTTAAAGAATCATACATACCCGACAGAAGGGTGCGTTTATTGTGAATATTGTGTCTTCTTTGCCATCCGGTTTCCGGTATGATCTTTTTGGCTCAGCAGAACTGCTTGACAAAAGGTGAAAAAATTCGAAAACATTTGCATGAGTGGAGTATAAAAGTTGACAAAAACAGGGATATCAAAAAAGTGTATACAGGAGGGCATCTTTATGCCAACGCCAAGTATGGAAGATTATCTGGAAAATATCTACAAGCTGATTGAGCAAAAAGGCTACACGTGGTTCAGATATTGCTGAGGCATTAGAGATTCACCCTTCCTCTGTGACAAAAATGGTACAGAAACTGGATCAGAATAAATATCTGGTATATGAGAAATATCGAGGTTTGATTTTAACACAAAAAGGGAAAAATTGTGAAACACCTGAGAGATCGACATGAACTGCTGGAACAATTTTTGCGTCTGATCGTAGTAAGCAAAGGGCAGATTTATCAGGATGTGGAAGGCATCGAACATCATTTGAGCTGGAATTCCATTCATTGCATTCAAAATCTTGTCCGGTATTTGGGAAATCATCCGGAACTGGTCAGAGCGCTCTTAATGTCCAAAAAGCAACGCCAAGCTGATCCTGAAACGTAAAAAACCTTGGATTTTTCTCCAGGGTTTTTTTAAGGAGAGAAACATACATTTAATCAAAAGAACATATAAGGAGGGTTCTTCATGTGGGCTGATGCCGTTTTTGAAGGCGGGGGGATAAAAGGGATCGGTTTAGTTGGCGCCTTGTCGGTTGCCGAGAAGTGTGGTTACCGGTGGAAGAAAGTGGCAGGGTCTTCAGCAGGTTCGATTATCGCAACCTTATTGGCAGCCGGGTTTACAGCCAAGGAGATGGCTCAACTGATGTTTGAAAAGAATTTTACTGACTTTTTAACACCAAGATGGCATGAATATTTGCCTTATGTTGGGCCTGCCATTCGGTTATGGATTAAGAAAGGATTGTATTCTGGCAATGATTTGGAGAAATGGATAGCACAAATCCTTGAAACCAAAGGCATTCGTACATTCAAGGATTTGTCAGGGGAAACAGAGTTGCATATTATTGCTTCGGACATCACCAGGGGGCAGATCCTGGATTTGCCGCGTGATTTGGAAGATTACGGTTATCGGATGGAAAAATTTCCAGTGGCAAAAGTAGTGCGTATGAGTTGCAGTATTCCGTTTTTTTTCGAACCCGTTAAATTGGTATACAAAAAAACGGGAGAAACCTGTTATATCGTTGATGGCGGGGTTTTGAGCAATTTCCCGGTCTGGCTGTTTGACAAGGAAACTCCACGCTGGCCCACATTTGGCTTTCGCTTGTTCTCTCCCGATGAAAAACAGTTTCATGAGATTTCAGGCCCGTTCAGCATGCTATTATCCATCTTTTTTACCATGCTGGAAGCTCATGACAACCGGTATATTGAAAATCTGGATCAGGTGCGTTCCATTCAGGTTCCTTCACTGGATGTAAAGTTAACTGATTTTTCAATCTCCGGAGAAAAGAAAAGACAATTGTTTTTGTCAGGGGTTCAGGCGGCTGAAACCTTTTTCAATCACTGGACTTTTGAAAACTACTTAAAAGCAAGGTCAAAACAGAAAAGCATCCATTCCCGGCTGCGCCAGAACAAATTGGGGAGTTAAAGAAAAAAGGCCCATCCGTGAGGGGCCTTGATTTGGCAGCCAAAGAGAGGAAGCGGTTATTAGAAGCAGTATGACGATTTCCTTGTGGTACGGGAGACGAACAGGTTCAAAAATTCGTATACAGACAATTTTTCCAAGCCTGAAGGTCCATCCGTGGAGGGCCTTATTTTTTGCTGCCATTGATCACCTCGAACCGATTTTTCCTGCGTTTTCTTTTCACTGGTTTTCGGTGTCTTGGTGGCTGGTAATACTGGTAATAGGATGGGTTTCCTAAACGCATCAGCCAGCGGGGGGGGGATTTGTAAAAATAGTAAATAACCCCGATCACAACAACAATAATGATCAGTGTAGATGGAGACTTAACCATTTGGGAAACCAAACCAATCGCAGCCAGGCCCAGAATCAGGTAGTGCCATGGAAAATAGGTACGCCTTGGCATTTTAAAGCCTCCTTTTAACTTATTGGGGAGTTTGCCTGATGTCTGAGGGAAGGAAATGTTCCCAGTTTCTTTCCCACTCGGCATCCAGCTTTCGCATTTGCTCAAACGCCGTGATCGCCACTTTCACCTGCTCATCGGTAGGTTCTTTTGTAGTGAGCTTTTGCAGCCAAAGACCCGGGTATCCCATATATTTGAGAACCGGCTTGTCACGCAGCCAATTAGTCAAACGCAGCACTTCATATGACAGACCAATAACAACGGGGATCAGGAGCAACCGGATTCCGATTCTCTCCCAGACATTGTCATAACTGAAAAAAGAATAGACGATCACTCCGACAATAATGGTAAATACAATAAAGCTGCTTCCGCAACGGTAATGAAGGGTAGAATGTTTTTGAACGTTTTCTACAGTTAATTTTTCCCCATGTTCGAAAGCATTAATCACTTTATGTTCGGCGCCGTGGTATTGATATACTCTTTTAATTAGAGAGGTTTGGGAAATGATTAACAGATAGCCAAGCAGCAGGACTGTTTTGATGGCACCTTCAATCAAATTCTGCAAAATCAGATTTTGTACATATTTGTCAAAAAGAATGCTGGCCAGGTAGGCTGGCAGGGCGGTAAAGATCGCTTTGCCAATGATCAGTGACAGGAGACTGATGATGGCGACGCCCAATATCATTTCCCACTTGGAACCTTTTGGCGAGTCTTCGACAGAGGATGGTAACGGTTCATCCATTTCTTCCTCTTCCTGGTCAAGATCGTATTTTTGTGAGGAGTATTGCATATGTTTGGTGCCAAGAACACTTGATTCAATCATTGAAACAAGACCGCGGACAAAAGGGAATTGCTTGAACGGTTTCAGCCAGACAATTTCTTTTTTCTCCAGTTCATAACATTCAATATCCCCGTTTTTCCGCTGGATCGCTGTGACCTGTGCATACCGGCCGCCAAACATAACTCCTTCAATCACTGCCTGCCCTCCATAAGGGAATGGTTTATCGGACACTTAAGGTTGCACCACCTTAACTTTATTTCTGATAATTAATCGTGTAATCATTTTAACTTGACCTCTTTTTATGTGCAAATCAGAAGATCAAAATAAGGAACAAGGAAAAAACTGGATCCTGTTGAGCTTATTAAACAATGTCATTATCACTGTTTTAGGATTGATGAAGAATTACCAATTTCCATTGCCTGGGGGATGGGCCATCCTTTCGGATAAATGAGATAGACCGTGCCATTGGAGTGATTGAGAAAAACACTTTCAAAAGCATGACGGGGGTAAGTGATGCGGACTTCCTCGTTGCTTGGTCCGGCAGGATCGTTGGTAAGCACGTCTCCGTTTTCGTCGAAACCGCGGATCACAAGAAGATGTCCGCCTGAACTGGGGATGGGTGTGCCGGGTAATTCTCCTTCGTCATATGCAATACTGGCGATAACGGGAACGCCGGCTGCCGTCCATTGTTCGGCTTCGGCAAGGCTTGCAAACCGGGTCACCCTGGCTTCAAGTCCCATGGCGGCAGCGTAAGCCGTATTAAAAGCCCAATTTCCGCCTCCGCCATACACATGATCCCAAACCTTTTCAACAACGTGGGGGACAGACTGGTTCCATTGCGGTTCATGTTTCATTTTTGCCCAATAAGCCATAACCATGGAGGTGGAAGTGGGTGAGCACCAGATTTCGCCTCCATCCGGATAAATCATTTGCGAACGCATCGGTACATCCAGTTCGCTGGTTAACCCGGTGGAGGGAATCCGGCCGGGCCTGTCAGAACCTTCTGCCAGCGATACTCCAAGGGAACGAAAGAACGGAGTATATTGCGGGTTTTTCGTAAACAGAGTAACACGTGCCTGAATAACCGTCGCCGGTTTTTTTAAAACTAAAGTATCGACGGCAACGGTTCCGTGTTCATCCCCCTGGTTCCTGACGGAATGCCGTCTGAAAGGCAGATCATGTTCGTGCCAGACACCCATGCTGTACCATTTGCTCCATCCTTTTTTATGAGATCCGCGAAGTTCTACTTCGATCCAGGTATTTTCCGATGTGTTTGCCTGCCAGGAAGCAATGGCTTCAAGAAACTTTGCCGGAACAGCGGGAGAAGTCCAGGTTCCGTAATAGTAGGAACCGGAATCGTATTTTCCGGATGTGTCCTGTCCGCGCTTGAGCTTGAGCGGGTTTAAGACAATGGCATTCCCGTTATGGTAAACACCGTCAAACACTCCGCCGTGAAATGGTTTGAAAGACAGAAACTGTTTGGAGTTTTTTGAATGGCCTTTGGCAAATGAAACGGAGGGCAGAAATACGAATCCGACAATCAGGATCAGAACCAGGGAGAAAAACCTTAACATACCATCACTCCTTACTGTTGTCTACAGAAATATTTCGATTTGCAGGAGGTTTTTCCCTTTTTCTTCTGTTTTCTTTACATTTTGTGAAATCATTGATGGTGGAACATAGACAAAAAAAACAGATCATGGGAAAATATATTATTATCGGGGATGCGTCTCATCTTCCGATCCCCTGAAGAGAGACTGATGCACTTAGGAAGGGGGGATTAAAATGGCAAATGTACTTGTATTACACGGTCCGAATCTGAATCGGTTGGGAAAAAGAGAAAAACATATTTACGGTCAGACGACCCTTGCACAAATCAACAAGAAATTGGTGGAAAAAGGGAAACAATGGGGACTGGATGTGGAATGTTTCCAAAGCAACAGTGAGGGGGAATTGATCGACCGGATTCATCAGTGTGACGGTGTATTTCAGTACATAATCATAAACCCTGGCGCTTATACCCATTATAGTTATGCTATCCGTGATGCCATTGCTTCGGTGGATCTCCCGGTATTCGAAGTTCATTTATCCAATATTCATCTGCGGGAGGAATTTCGGCATACTTCTGTAACGGCACCTGTCTGCAAGGGGCAAATTGTTGGTTTTGGACCACTTGGATATGAATTGGCTCTTGTTGCAATTGCCGAAATGGAAGCGACTTCGAGCAAACAAAAAGGAGGTAAACGATGAAACAACGGGTTGAACGTTTGCGCAAGAAGATGGCGGAAAGAAACCTGGAAGCATTCCTGATCAGTCACCCCATCAATCGACGCTATATGACCGGCTTTACGGGAACTTCCGGAGTGGCGTTGCTAACGAAAGACGAGGCCCTGTTTTTTACCGATTTTCGCTATGTGATCCAGGCCAGGGAACAATGTCCCGACTGGTCTATTGTCAGACACGAAGGAGATATTTTTGCGGAAGTGGCAAAAGTTTGTAAAAAACTCGAGGTAAAACAGCTGGCATTTGAGCAGGATCATTTGACATATGCGGAAGCAACTCAATTGGGGGAGATTCTGGAAAAAACCGGAACGGTTCCCGAAAGCAGGCTGGTTGAGGAACTACGTGAAACCAAGGATCCGGAAGAATTGATGATCATGAAGGAAACAGCCAAAATCGCTGATAAAGCCTTTGCCCAGATCGTGCAGGAAATTCGTCCGGGAATGAAGGAAAAAGAAGTCGCACTACGTTTGGAAGTAATTATGCGTGAGTTGGGAGCCACCTCATCCTCTTTTGATACCATTGTGGCTTCCGGATGGCGGTCTGCGCTTCCCCATGGCGTTGCCAGTAACAAGGTGATCGAAAAGGGAGACTTTGTTACCATGGACTTTGGCGCTTACTATAAAGGGTATGCTTCGGATATTACCCGGACTGTTTTCATGGGCAAACCTGACCCAAAACAAAAAGAGATTTATGAAATTGTTCTTGAGGCAAACCGCCGGGCCATTGAAGGAGTCCGCCCGGGAAAAACGGGACGGGATATCGATGCCATTGCCCGTGACTATATCAGGGAACATGGTTATGGAGACTGTTTCGGTCATGGAACGGGGCACGGTTTGGGAATGGAAGTGCATGAGGAACCCCGTGTATCCTCGAAAGGGGATAAACCGCTTGCACCCGGAATGGTGATTACGATTGAGCCGGGGATCTATTTGCCGGACTTTGGCGGCGTTCGGATTGAGGATGATCTGATCGTTACCGAATCTGGCTATGAAAAGATAACCGGCTC
The DNA here is from genome assembly GCF_013868055.1 of Thermoactinomyces mirandus. Classification (GTDB taxonomy): domain Bacteria; phylum Bacillota; class Bacilli; order Thermoactinomycetales; family Thermoactinomycetaceae; genus Thermoactinomyces; species Thermoactinomyces mirandus. The sequence continues at coordinate 77,795 of NZ_JACEOL010000002.1, forward strand.
TCCAAAAGAATTGTTGATGATTCGATAATCTTTAGGAGGACAAAGTATGATCAGTGTGAATGATTTTCGTACAGGTTTAACGATTGAACTGGACAATGATGTATGGCAGGTGATTGAATTTCAACATGTGAAGCCTGGTAAAGGTGCTGCATTTGTCCGTTCGAAATTGCGTAACCTGCGTAATGGCAATATCCAGGAGCGCACATTCCGCGCCGGGGAAAAAGTGCCCCGTGCGATGGTTGAAACACGCCAGATGCAATATTTGTATGAAAGCGGCGGCGAGTATTTCTTTATGGATAACGAAACATATGATCAGATTTCATTGCCGGCCGAACAGTTAAAGTATGAATTGAATTTTTTGCAGGAAAACATGAATGTACAGATTGTCTCCTATAAAGGGGAAACGATCGGGGTGCAATTGCCCAATACTGTCGAATTGGAAGTAGTGGATACAGAACCGGGAATCAAAGGGGATACAGCAACGGGTGGCAGCAAATCAGCCACGTTATCGACCGGGTTTACGGTGCAGGTACCTCTCTTCATTAACGTGGGTGACCGGCTGATTATAGATACACGCAGTGGTGAATATGTATCACGTGCCTGACATTTTTAAAACCTCTATAGCAACAGCTATGGAGGTTTTAGTATGATTTCGGCAAGTTATTCGGGTTTGGAGCAGGTAAATCTTTCGTATTTATTTAAAAAACAGACCTTGAGATAGCATTCTCTTGCATGGAAAGGAAAATATATCGGCGATTAGTTTAAAACTGTTTATATCGCCTTTTTTTGTCTGTTTCTACCTGAAATGGTATTTTACAATCAAAAATGAGAGGAGTAAGATGAAAACCAAAATTGAATACCGTACCAATCGCTGAATCCCATACGGTGGGAACGGGGGAACCAACATATTTTACCGGGGTGAATCCTGAGTCTTGCTCAGGTAGGGTGACTCTCAGCACCCGAATCCGTCAGCTAACCTCGTATGCGTTGTGAGAGGGGGAACTGTTTGCAAGATCACAAAAGAAGTCTCTCTTTTTTGTGATTTTTTATATTGTAGGGAAAATAAATTAAAAACTTAACTCATGTTTCTTGTTTATAGCATTTATTATTAAATATTTATAAAAGATATCTGGTTTATTTGGCAAAAATAAATAAATGTATCTGTATATGGGTTAAGTTAATTTTTAATAAAATCAATTGTATTTTGCTTCCCTTTGAGAATTTCATATAATTTATGGTATCTGGGTATCATGATTATTATTTTTAAAACATAAACTAAAAATAATAAAAGAAGTGGAAGATCCGATTATGATTTTAAAAAGACTCACTCCTTCGCAAATCCTGGTCATCGGTTTTGCGCTCACCATTTTGACGGGGACTCTGCTTCTGTCGCTGCCGATTTCTACAGAGAGCGGAAAATCCTTACCATTCATTGATGCGCTTTTTACATCGACATCTGCAGTTTGTGTGACCGGACTTGTCGTTGTCGATACGGCCACCACTTTTAGTACATTTGGTGAAGTTGTCATTCTGCTTCTCATCCAGATCGGTGGTCTCGGTTTCATGACTTTTGGTACTTTTTTTGCGATCCTTGTAGGGAAGAAGATCGGATTTCGTGAACGCCTGATATTAAAAGAAGCGTTTAACCAACTTAACGTATCGGGAGTTGTGCGCCTTGTTTTAATGGTTCTTGCGATCACCCTTATCATTGAAGGCTTAGGGTTTACTTTTCTCGCTATCCGCTTTGTTCCGGAATGGAGTTGGGGAAAAGGTCTCTGGTACGCCTTGTTCCATTCCGTTTCCGCTTTTAATAACGCGGGGTTTGACTTGTTCGGCGACATGGAGAAGTTTAGCAGTCTAATTCGTTATGTCGGAGACCCGATGGTAAACCTAACGATCAGCAGTTTGATCATTTTGGGTGGAATCGGCTTTGTTGTGATTCTGGAACTGGCGCAGTTTTGCATGACAAAACGTCTGAGCCTTCATTCCAAGCTGGTCTTGACGATGACGGCGTTTCTTATTTTCGCAGGAACGATCCTTATTTTGGGCACCGAGTGGAGCAATCCGGCCACTTTAGGTAAGTTATCATTTGGCGATAAATTGCTTGCTTCTTATTTTCAATCGGTCACAACAAGAACGGCGGGCTATAATACCCTGAATATAGGAGATATGTATCCGGCTATGCTCTTCTTTATCATTCTCTTGATGTTTGTGGGTGCTTCTCCCAGCTCGACGGGTGGCGGGGTTAAAACCACAACACTCGCAACCATCTTGCTTGCAGTCTGGGGAATGATCCGGGGGCGGGATAATGTCGTCGCCTACCGCAGGCGTATTCCGTACAATCAGGTTTATAAAGCACTGACGGTCACGGTGGCTGCCCTCGTTCTTGTTATTACGATAACCATGCTGCTCACTATTACGGAACATACGGATATTTTAACGTCCATGTTTGAAACGGTATCTGCTTTTGGCACGGTTGGGCTGACTATGGGCTTAACGCCAAGCCTCTCGACAGCCGGTAAAATTCTCATTATCTTTACCATGTTTGCCGGACGTCTCGGTCCGATGACCATTGCGGTTGCAATCGCCCGCAGCCTGCATCATCAACAGGAACCGCTTATTCGATTCCCCGAAGAAAATCCACTCATTGGATAAAAAATATATTGGCCGTAAAATAGGGAATTTGAAATGAACAACGTTTAACCTGAAGAGGAACTTAGTGAATGTTTAATAAACCAGCACCAAGCGATCACTGTATATAGTTTGGTGGAAATGTCATCTTTGAAATTTGCGGTGACCGGGTCAGAAAGATTAGGTGGAAGTTAGCTCAAATCTTTCATTCGGTGGGATGTGAAATACTTGAATGCACAACGTGTAACGGATTCCATTGATGAGAATGTTGTCAAAACCAAATTTAAAAAAGTATTCTCTTGCATGGCAAGGAAAATATATCGCCACTTAGTTTAAAACTTGTTTATATCTCCTTTTTTGTCTGTTTCTACCTGAAATGGTATTTTACAATCAAAAATGAGAGGAGTAAGATGAAAACCAAAATTGAATACCGTACCAATCGCTGAATCCCATACGGTGGGAACGGGGGAACCAACATATTTTACCGGGGTGAATCCTGAGTCTTGCTCAGGTAGGGTGACTCTCAGCACCCGAATCCGTCAGTTAACCTCGTAAGCGTTGTGAGAGAGGGAACTGTTTGCAAGATCACAAAAGGAGTCTCTCTTTTTTGTGATTTTTTTATGTTGGGGAGCACAATAACTCTAAAACTCCATGCAAAATGATCCTGTAGTGAATTTATTGTTGAATATTGTAAAAAAATGTAAGTTCTGACAAAAAAACAAAACATGTTTATGAAGGTGAGAAGGATGTTTCATAAAATCAAACGCATTCTGATTGGAAGGCCACTAAGGACGAATGAATTGCATCATCAGAAATTAAACAATTTGAAGGCATTAGCCATTCTTTCATCAGATGCCCTGTCTTCGGTAGCCTACGGACCGGAGCAGATTCTGATTGTGCTTGCCACGGTCAGCATGCTGGCCTTCTGGTATTTATTGCCTATTGCCGTCGGTGTGCTGGTTTTATTGGTTGTATTGATTCTGTCATATCGCAAGATCATTTTTGCATACCCGGGCGGCGGCGGAGCCTATATGGTGGCCAAGGAAAATCTGGGAACCAACTTCGGCCTGATTGCCGGTGGCTCGTTATTGATTGATTATATCCTTACTGTTGCCGTAAGCGTTTCGGCAGGTACGGATGCGATTACGTCCGCTTTTCCTCCCTTTCACCCGTTTACGGTGGAAATTGCAGTAGGTCTGGTAGCTGTTATTACATTGTTAAATCTGAGGGGATTGACCGAATCCGCCACCATTTTGGCGTATCCTGTCTATTTGTTTGTGTTTGCTCTTGCTATTCTGATCGTTGGCGGTTTATACCAGGCAGTAACCGGGCATGTTCCGGCAAATGCCCATACAGCGATCGGAACTCCTGTAATCGGGATTAACCTGTTTCTGATATTAAAAGCTTTTTCGTCCGGTTGTTCTGCCTTGACCGGGGTTGAAGCCATATCCAATGCCATTCCCAATTTCAAAGAGCCTGCCCCCAAGAATGCAGCCTTTACCTTATCGATTATGGGCCTGATTTTGGGATCTCTTTTTTCGGGAGTCGTCTTTTTGGCTTATTGGTACGGGATAGCCCCATCGGCAACGGAAACCGCGTTGTCTCAACTTGGTTCCTCGATTTTTGGGCGAAACGGTTTTTATTATTTCATACAGGCTGTCACAGCAATGATCCTGGTGCTGGCGGCCAATACAGGCTTTTCCGCATTTCCGTTACTTGCCTTTAATCTGGCAAAGGACAAATTTATGCCCAGAGCCTTTACCATTCGGGGAGACCGCCTGGCATATTCAAACGGGATCATTACCCTCGGCCTTTCATCCATCCTGTTAATTATTGCTTTTGAGGGGCATACGGAAAATCTCATTCCTCTCTATGCGGTGGGAGTATTTATTCCGTTTTCTCTGTCCCAGACGGGAATGATTGTCAAGTGGATACGATCAAAACCCGAAGATTGGAAATCGAAATTGATCGTAAACCTTTTGGGCGCATTCATTTGTTATCTGATTTTGATCATCTTTTTTGTCACCAAGTTTGAACATGTGTGGATCGCTTTGCTCTTTATTCCGGCATGCATTTTTATTTTCCAAAAAATCTATCACCATTATGAGGATGTAGGTGATCAATTACGGATAGATTTATCGGCCAAATTTGATGATATGGAAAACACCAGGAATCTGGTGATTGTGCCTGTGGCTGGCATTACAAAAGTAGTAGCCCAGTCACTCGTTTATGCCAAATCTTTGTCTGAAGATGTGATAGCGGTATATGTGGGTTCGAGCCCGGAGGAGATAGAACGTATGGAGAAAAAATGGGAAAAGTGGCAAACAGGCGTAAGATTGGTGACGATCTTTTCCCTTTATCGAAGTGTTACTGCTTCATTAAGTGAGTTTATTGATACAATAAAAGAAAAAACGAACCAGTCCGGAACGAAAGTTACTGTAATCATGCCTCAATTTATCACGAAAAAATGGTGGCACAGTTTTCTTCATAACCAGACAGGTTTTCTCATTTTGGCCCGCCTGCTTAAAACGAAAAATGTGAATATCACCATTGTTCCGTACCAGCTGGAAAAGTAGCCGGCGATGGTCCTGTTGGCTTTTTCAAATAAAAAACCGTGAAGGAAACCACCTTCACAGTCAAAGCAACCATTTGAACAGGCGAAGGAGAAAGGCGGTGATTCCGGCTGCCATCAAGGGGCCGACCGGGATTCCGCGCATAAACAGGATGCCGAAGATTGAACCGAGGACAAGCCCCACAATCAGTTGGGGGTCAACTTTTAAAAGGTCCAAACCTTTCCCGTTCATATATGTAGCAAATGCACCGCCCAGTAGTGCAAGAATCCCGGGTAATGTCACGAAGACAGACAGGACATCTTTGGTCTGAATCCGTCCGGAAGCGAATGGAACCAATACGGAGATGGTTAGAAACAGCAGTCCGAATTCCAGCCCCCGTCTTTCAAGAGACGGAAAGTAACGTTCCAGATGAATCAGTTTCAGAATGAGCAACAGGCTGGATGCGGTTGCAATCAGCGGGGACCGTCCAATAACTCCAACAATGATCAATACAACCAAGAGCAAATCGGGATTCATTTGCCTAACCCCTGTCCAATCAGGTTTGTACTAAATTATGTTGGACAGGTTTTTTTTATGAACGTTTATTTAGTGAAACTTGTCAGGGAAAACGTATCTGCTCTCAGCCCCCTCCTTAAACATTCCAGTGAAAGGACTTCCGGCGGGGATATATTTCCCAGATTGACCTTAGGGCCGATTTGCTTCAGAAACTCAATTTGCTGACTGGTTTGCGGAGCTTCCCAAATGATCGCGTCCGGATCCGTTTGATGAAAAATAGCTTTCAGACGGGGGATGCAGATGTGCCCTTTTTCATCGTAAATTCCGATGTTTTTACCGGACTCTCTGCCTTCAACAATGATAAAAGTGGCTCCATGGCTTCGGTCATGTTCATAAATTCTCAAAAACGATTCAATATCCAAGGCAGAACCGGCTGATTTTTTCCCGATTTCGGTGATGATGTCAAATCCTATCTCCTGGGCCTGCCGGATCAGGGAAGAGCGTTCGGAAAGAGAAAGTTCTATCATTCCATCTGAAATTTCCAGCCACTTTATTCCCAGTGATGAAATTGTTTCAAGATAGTGATGATGCATCTTTTTGGCATAGGCGATTTCAAGAAATGTGCCGCCGGGATAAATTCCTACCTGGTACTGGTTGGCCAGAGCGATTTTTTCCTGCAACAGTTTTTGTGGGGTGATTCCTGCTGTTCCAAAACCCAATTTAATAAAATCAATATATTCTCCTGCGATCTGGAGCAGATCATGAAATGTGCCCAAACCCAATCCTTTGTCAAGCACCATGGTACAACCGTTTGAACGGGGCTTTGTCGAGCGGAAATCAGGATTGACCAGAGTCTCTTTCCATAAGTCGTGAATGGAACTCATGGGTTCGCCTCCTTATATAAATCATCTTTCCTATTTTATGCGAAGCGAACAACCCGCTAATACCCTAAACCGGGGAAAGTCTTTTTTTTCGTAACAGGAGACGGGACCGGCCTCCCTTGCCGCGCAGCCGTTGCGGACGGTCAATAAATTTATGGGAAAGGAAAATCATGATGAACAGGACAAAAGCAAGACCCAAAAACAAAATGAATGGCCGGTTTGCCAGAGCCCCGAAAACCGGGGGTCCAAGCGCAACGCCAAAAAAGCGGACGCTGTTGTATAAAGAAGTAATAATGCCGCGTTCCTGCATGCCAACTGCTGAAGTAATCAATGTGTTCAGGCAAGGGAGGATCAACCCGCTTCCGATTCCAATCACAAACGAACAGCCAACAAGCCAGTAGGCATTTTTCCACCAGGGCGTGGCTGCGGTAGCAATGGTTGTCAGGATTAAACCGAGGATGATCAGTTTGTTCATTTTGTGTGTCTGTTCCTTGACATGGGAACCGGTCAGATATGCTGTCACGCATAACGCCAGCAATGGAACGGCCAGGATAAACCCCTTGAAGATCCCTTCAACGCGATAAGTTTTTTCCAGATAGTCAGACAGGTAAAACAGGATGCCAAACATGGTAAACATCATCAGCGCCCCGGCCAGGAAAGATACTGACAACCATTTTCCACGCCGTTTGAAGATTTTATAAATATGCCGTTTATATTCCTGCAATGGCTGGGGTTTTTCATTTTTGGAAGGCTCCCTGATCACTTTCCACAAGGCGATGGCAGCGGGGATACACAGCAGCGGAAAGGCGAAAAACATCGCATACCAGGTGATGACCGCAATCAATGACCCGAGGATCGGACTGAGCACTTTTCCAAAGGCGTTTGATGCTTCAAGGATTCCCAATGCCTTGCTTCGGTCTTCTCCCTGATATAAATCGCCGAGCAACACCATAGCGATCGGGGAGGTTCCTGCTGCGCCGATTCCCTGAATAATCCGTGAGATCAGCACAAATGTATAGGATCCCCCCTGGTAAACCGAGGAGAACCCGGCCAAGAGTCCCCCCAGACCATATAAAAGCAGACTGTAAAAAACAATTTTTTTGCGGCCAATCCGGTCAGCCATGATTCCGGCGATGGGAATGGCAAATGCTGCCGGAATGGAAAACAGCGTAATCAATAAGCTGACTTGAAATGAACTGACGTTAAGAGCTTTTTCAGCGGTAGGCAATACCGGAATCAACATGGAGTTTCCCAAAACCATGATAAACGGAATTGAACTTAGCGTAATTAACGCCGCGATCTGCAATTTTTGTCCTTCTTTCCCGTGTACAGCTTGACTTGGAGGCATTCTAATCACCCCATTTTTCGTTTTTATCGGTTATAGCATACCCAAATTTGTAAATTTCTTGTTTCCAGTTATTGATTTGTTTTTTGGCCAGGCAATTAGGCACACTATGAAAAAGTAAAACATGGCTTGTGAGGTGAAATGGCATGTATGAAAGGTTAAAACGGGATGTATCCTTTATTCAGGGAATGCTGGAAAGTGATGTCAATCATCATGAGCACGTTGAATATAAAGCTGTTCAGCGTCTGTTGGAAGTGACTGACCAGCTGGTGGAGGTTTCCGAACAGCTGGACCGCCGCCTTTCGGAATTGGAAGAATATGTAGAAGCTGTCGATGAGGACCTGAATGATGTGGAATTATTGGTTTATGATGATGAAGAAGATGAGGATGATGAGGACGACTGGCTGGTTGCAGTAACCTGTCCCGATTGCGGAGAAGAAGTCCTGGTTGATGAAGAGGATTTCGAGGATGATTCCATTGAACTTTTATGCCCGAAATGCAATACCGTTCTGGAAGTAAAGGATATCAATGAAGATGAAGTTGATGAAATTATTCTGGAAGAAGCATAAAAGCAGACTCTGAAAAGGAACGAACCTTCACATGGATTCGTTCCTTTTTTCGCGGGTTTTTGTGTGGATGCTTGTCATATTAAAAACAAGTCCACATATGAATGGGAATAAAAAAGGTTTAGGACAGGAGGTGCTCCATGTCAATTAAGCCGGTTTTTCAAGTACTCCCGCACTCCATTCGCGATGTGATCCAGTCGTTGCCTGCTTCTGTTCTGGAACGTCTGGAGGAAGTCCGTGTCAGGCAGGGGAGGCCGCTGGAAATCATCACCTTCAAACAGTCGTGGTTTGTCAGCCGGTTTGCCCATCTCTCCAAAAAACCGTATGAAGCGATGATTCCAGGCAAAGAAGACTGTCTGAATCTGTTGAATCTGATCAGTAACCATTCTTTGTATACGATGGATGAAGAATTGCGGCAGGGGTATGTCACTGTCGAAGGCGGGCATCGAATCGGACTGGTTGGAAAAGTGGTGTTGGAAGGCGGGAGAGTCAAACATCTTCGGGATATAACAGGTTTTAATGTCCGGATTGCCCGGCAGGTTGTGGGAGTTGCCGATCCGTTGATTCCCTGTTTGTTTGGAAATGCAAAAGTGGAAAATGTGCTGATTATTTCTCCCCCGCAATGTGGCAAAACCACGCTGATTCGGGACCTGGCACGTCATGTAAGCAGAGGTAGCCAGTCCATTCCTGCATACAAAGTGGGAATTGTCGATGAGAGATCCGAAATTGCCGGCTGTGTTGCAGGTGTCCCCCAGCATGATGTAGGTCCAAGGACCGATGTACTGGATGGATGTCCCAAGGCAGAAGGGATGATGATGCTGATCCGGTCCATGTCGCCAGATGTCCTGGTTGTGGATGAGATTGGACGGAAAGCCGACAGCGAAGCAATCCATGAGGCAATCTATGCGGGGGTTCATCTGTTTGCAACCGTGCACGGCCAGTCTGTCAGGGAAATTACCAGGCGTCCGGTACTCAGAGAACTGTTTCAGGAAAAAGTTTTTACAAGGCTGGTCTTGCTTAGCCGGCGAAGGGGACCGGGAACGGTTGAAGGCATTTACAACCAATTTATTGAGCGCCTGGACAACAAGGTCGGGAGGATGGGAACCATATGCTGAAGCTGTTGGGAGCCGTTCTGATCATCTTGACCACTTCATGGATCGGGTTTCAACTGGCAACAGAATTTCGTATGCGTCCGCGACAAATCCAGGAATTGCGTTCCAGTTTGGCCCTCCTGAAAACAGAAATCGACTATGGAACAAGGCCGCTGGCAGAAGCATGCGATCGGATAGCGGAGGCCGCAGGCAGCAGCTTGAGCCAACTGTTTCAAAAGTTCAGCCGGAATCTGAGAACATTGGACGGCAAGTCCACTTATGAATGTTTACGGCTGGCCATTGAAAGCGAGTGGCGAAAAACAGCCATGGGAAAAGAAGAAAAAGGAATTATCCTGAAGTTGTGCCAGGTGTTGGGAGGTTCTAATCGGTCTGATCAGCTGCATCATTTGGAAATAGCGGCCGAAAATCTGCTGATGGAAGAACAGAAAGCAAGAGTTGAGCAGGAAAAATACGAAAAAATGATTAAAACCTTCGGGATCTTGTCTGGGGTTCTGCTGGTGATTCTCATGTATTAAAACTTTTATGGAGGGGTGGCTTTATGCCATACCATTTGGATTCTGTGTTTCAGATTGCCGGGATCGGCATCATAGTGGCAATGATTCACACCGTCCTGAAGCAAATGGGCAAGGAGGATTTTGCACACTGGGTAACTTTGTTCGGTTTTGTTGTCGTTTTGTTCATGGTCGCCATGTTGTTGCAGGATTTGTTTCAAACGATTAAAAATGTGTTTCTGTTTCGGACATGACAGGAGGCGATCCGCTTGGAAATTGTCCAGGTGGTGGGTCTCGGCCTGATCGCCACATTTCTGATCCTCGCGGTTAAGGAACAGAAACCGGTATTTGCCTTTTCACTGGCGATGTTTGTCGGGATTGTCATTTTCATTTCTTTAGCCGGCAAAGTGGGTCAAGTGGTTGGTATTTTGCAAAATCTGGCACATCTTGCCCGGGTCAATGAACTGTTTCTGGAAACCATCCTCAAAATCATCGGTATCGCTTATATTGCCGAATTTGGAGCGCAGGTAACCCGGGATGCCGGACAGGACAGTATTGCGACAAAGATTGAACTGGCAGGAAAAGTTTTGATTATGGTGATGGCGATTCCCATCATTACAGTGATTATCGAAACGATTATGCAAATTCTGCCCGCGTAAGGATGTATGGGAATGAAAAGAAAGTTCTTATTTTGCGTGATGTTCTTTTTCGTGATTTGGGTTCCTTTGGCTGCGGCAGAGGAAACCGGGGAAAAGCCGCCGGCGATCAATGAAGTGGTTCGTTCCCAGCTGGACCATTTGCAAACAGAGCAGGTGGAGAATTTCTGGAATCAATTGTCCAGGGATTATGGACAATATTTGGGTGGGCAGAATTCACGGGATCTTTTTGACTGGATTCTTTCGGGAAAAACAGAACTGAGTTTTAAAAGTGTAATAACGGGCTTGCTGCGATATTTTTTTCATGAGGTGCTTTATAACGGAAAGCTGTTGGGAAGCATCATTGTTCTAACCGTGTTCAGCATGCTCCTGCAAACACTGCAAACCGCCTTTGAACACAACCAGGTCAGCAAGGTGGCCTATGCCATTGTGTTCATGGTGCTGATTATTCTGGCGGTGAACAGTTTCCATGTGGCCGTTGAGTCCGCCAGGCTGGCAATTGGACGCATGATTGGATTTATGCTGGCCCTGATTCCCCTCATGCTGACATTGATGGTGACCATGGGAAATGTTGTTTCCGTAACACTTTTTCATCCCATGATCGTGTTCATGATTCACGTGATTGGAACATTTATCCATACCGTGGTTTTTCCATTGCTTTTCTTTTCAGCCATTTTAAGTATTATCAGCAGCCTTACGGACAAGTATAAAGTAAATCACCTGGCCGGATTGATGCAAAAAGTCGGGGTAACCTTGCTGGGCGGGCTGTTGGCCATCTTTTTGGGTGTAATCTCCGTTCAGGGAGCAACCAGTGCAGTTGCCGACGGGATCACGCTGCGAACAGCAAAGTATATTACGGGCAATTTTGTCCCGATTATTGGCAGAACAATATCGGAAGCGGCGGATACAGTCATGAGCGCTTCCTTGTTGGTAAAAAACACGATTGGACTGGCTGGAGTTATCATTCTTCTGCTCATTTGCGCCTTTCCTGCCCTGAAAATTTTGTCGCTTGCCTTTATTTACAATTTTTCGGCAGCAATTATGCAGCCTTTGGGTAACAGTCCCATTATTGAAAGCCTGAATACAATCGGGAAGACACTCATTTTCATTTTTGCCGCCCTGGCCGCTGTGGGACTGATGTTTTTTCTGGCTGTGACGATTCTGGTAACAGCCGGAAATATTTCAGCGATGATCAGGTAGGTGTCGACATGATCTCCTGGATGAGCGATTGGCTAAAACAAATTGTACTGCTTGTTCTGATAGCTACTTTTATCGATCTGCTTTTGCCAAACAGCCGCCTGGACCGGTATGTGAAACTGGTTATGGGACTCTTGATCGTTATGGCCATCCTGTCGCCGATTTTTGGGCTGCTCTCGGATGATCTTGATCTGGAATCACTGGCTTTTCTCCCTTCTGCGCCTGCGTTTTCGCCATTGGATTCGATGGAAGAAATTGAACAGAAGAGTGAAGCCTTGAAGCAGGAGCAACAGCAAATGGTGCGACAGCAAGCGGAACAGAAAATCAGCCAATCCATAAAAGCCGGACTGGAAAAGCACTTTCCTGTTGAGGTGAAAAAGTCTGAAGTAAGATTGCGGATGGGTGACGATACAGGCGGAAATGAAGTGGAAAGGGTGAGCGTTTCCATTCTGCCGCAAGAATCGGATTCAAAAACGGGCATGAAGCCGGTTGAGCCCGTATACATTGATTTGGATCCGGCGGTTTCGGCGCCAAAAAAGGAAACGGAACCGGACGTCAGGCCGCTCAAACAGGATGTGATGCGCTATATTGAGAAGAATTGGGAAGTACCGATGGAAAATATTGATGTGGAGATCTATCGACAGAAAGAAACCTCTCTTGTTGATCACCGGGTTTACCTGACCTGAACAATGGGGGTGAAAAAGGATATGCTAAAAAAATTATGGCAAAAGTGGGAGCAAAAATGGCAAGGGGATGAAAAACAGAAAAAGCGTTTTGGATGGATTCTCATTTTGGGGGCTTCCGGATTGGCAATCATGATCATTTCCCAATTTGTCCAGGTGAGAGAAGCTTCCTTGCCGCCGGGAAAAAATGTATCCTCTGACACAGAAGCGGAAGCAAAACCGGCATCTTCTTCAAACGAAGAGGATTCGATGGTTCAATATGAGCAAATGTATGAAGAAGAACTGGAGCAGGTGCTGAGCAAGATTGTCGGGGTTGATGATGTTTCCGTCATTGTCAATCTGGATTCCACGGCAGAAGAAGTTGTGCAAGTGGATAAGCGGGAGTCGCGCCAGATAACAACCGAGACGGACAAAAACGGGGGAAAGCGTTCCATTACCCAGGATACGGAAGATCAGAAAACAGCTTATTACCGTGGTGAAAATGGGGAAAAGCCGGTAGTGATCAAGAAGTTGAAACCGGAAGTCCGGGGCGTGCTTGTTGTGGCCCGCGGGGTGGAAAATCTGAAAGTAAAAGCAATCGTATTGGAAGCAGTCCAGAGAACTCTGGATGTGCCCATACACCGGATTTCCGTGCTGCCAAAAGGATAAAAGGAGGAAAAACGGATGTCAGTCAACAAACAAACTGTATGGTTGGTTACCATGTTGTCAGTGATGGTGGTTTTATCCGCCTACTATATTGTAACGGGTCCGGTTGAACCGGCCAGACAGGTTGCGCAAACTGCCAAGGAAACGGATTCGGATGTCAATGTGAATATCAAACCGATTGATGAACCGGTTTCATCAGATAAGAAAACGGAAGAGATGCTGGAGCAGGCCAACAGCGACTTTTTTGTGGGGTATCAGTTGCAACGCAGCACTTTAAGGCAAAAAATGGTTGAAGAGTATATGCAGGTTTTGACCAATCCCAAGTCTTCGGAAAAAGAACTGGAAGAAGCAAATCAGAAGATCCAGCAGCTGATGAAAATTGACAATCAGGAAACGGTTTTGGAAGAGCTGATCCGCAAAGAAGGATATAAGGACGCCGTTGTTGTTACAAACAATCCTCATGTGGATGTAATCGTGCAAAGTGAAAAGCTGAGCAAAAAGCAGGTGGTTCGACTAATCAGCCTGGTCCGTCAGCATTTGCAGGTTGATCCGCAAAATGTTTCTGTAGCTTATCGATAAGTTGCGAAATTAGGAATATTGAGACTTGACCCCGGTTTCATATTGAAACTGGTTTTTTTTTAATCATCAATTTTATTGGGAAAAATAAATGGAACCAGTTATTTGCAGAGTAAAAAGCTAGTCAAAAAACTGAAAATAAGTTATGCTATTAACAATGTGATTAAGTAAAGGTATATGTTAAGGGGGAACAGAATATGAAATTCAGACCTTATGAGATTCGTGAACTTGTTCGCTTAATCGATGAGTCGAATATTGAAGAGTTTGAAATCGAGTATGAAGGAAACAAATTGGTGATCAAAAAGTCGGGGGCAAGAACCAATGCAGCTCCGGCCGTACAGGCGGCAGTGGCACAGCCGGCAGTTGAACCCGCTCCCGTCCAGTCTGCTTCGGCACCAAAGGCACCGGTTCAGGAAGCGGTAACCCTGCCGGAAACCGGCGCAAAGCAGGAACCCGCTCCCGGAGTTCAGGACGAACAAACTGAAGATGATTCAAACTTACATAAAATTGTATCTCCTATGGTTGGAACATTCTATCGCGCTCCTGCTCCTGACGCTGATCCTTATGTAAAAGAAGGGGATACCGTCCAATCCAGCACAATTGTTTGTATTGTAGAAGCGATGAAACTGATGAATGAAATCGAAGCAGAAGTTAATGGCACCATTGCCAAGGTGCTGGTAGAAAATGGACAATTGGTTGAATATGGGCAGCCTTTGTTTTTAGTAAAAACAACATAAATCAACCGCGGAAGGAGGATAACAATGTTTAATAAAGTCTTGATCGCTAACCGCGGTGAAATCGCTGTAAGGGTTATACGCGCATGCCGGGAACTGGGAATCCGAACCGTCGCTGTTTATTCGGAAGCTGACCGTGACGCATTGCATGTCACCCTGGCGGATGAATCTTATTGTATTGGTCCTGCCCCGAGCAAGGACAGTTATCTGAACATGACCAATATTATCAGTACGGCTACGCTGGTTGGTGCCGATGCGATTCACCCGGGATACGGATTTTTGTCTGAGAATACCGATTTTGCCGAATTATGTGCCGCATGCAATATTACATTTATCGGTCCATCACCGGAAGCCATTCAAAAAATGGGGGATAAAACGACTGCGCGCGAAACCATGAAAGCGGCCGGAGTTCCGGTTGTCCCCGGTTCAGAAGGGGTTATCGAAGATTTGGACAAGGCCGTGGCAACCGCCAAAGAAATCGGTTTTCCCGTAATTGTGAAAGCAACAGCCGGCGGCGGCGGAAAAGGAATGCGCATTGTCCATCATGAAGATGAATTGAAACGTGCCATCAATCTTGCCCAAAAAGAGGCAGAAGCCAACTTTGGCAATCCCGGGGTTTACCTGGAGAAATTTTTAACTGAGCCCCGTCACGTTGAAATACAGGTTCTCGCCGATCAATATGGCAATGCCGTTCATCTGGGAGAACGCGACTGTTCCATTCAACGACGTTATCAAAAGCTGGTTGAAGAAGCGCCATCTCCGGCATTGAATCCGGAATTGCGTGAGCAGATGGGTGAAGCGGCGGTCAAAGCGGCCAAGTCGGTAAATTACTCGGGGGCCGGTACGGTTGAGTTCCTTTTGGATCAGGATGGCAGTTTTTATTTCATGGAAATGAATACCCGGATTCAGGTTGAGCATCCTGTTACTGAGTTTGTTACCGGTGTTGACCTGGTCAAGGAACAGATCAGGGTTGCAGCCGGTGAAAAACTCACCCTGAGGCAAGAAGATATAAAAATTGACGGATGGGCCATGGAATGCCGGATCAATGCTGAAAGACCGGATAAGAATTTCATGCCATCACCGGGCAGGATCAACTTTTATTTGCAGCCGGGAGGCAACGGCGTACGGGTTGACAGTGCTTGTTATCAGGGCTACACAATTCAGCCATTTTATGATTCAATGGTTGCGAAGCTGATTGTTTGGGGAAAAGATCGTAATGAAGCGATTAGGCGTATGAATCGCGCCTTGAAGGAATTTGTGATTGATGGAATTCATACGACAATCCCCTTCCACCTGAAACTGTTGCAACATCCTCAGTTTATCAGTGGAGATTTTAACATTCGCTTCCTTGAACAAAATAATCCAAACGAGGAGAGTTCAAACAAAAATGAGTGAAGCCTACGAGCATGAAAACAATTCCATTGGCAAAATTGAGATTGCGCCGGAAGTCATCCAGATCATTTCCGGGATTGCCGCCGACTCTGTGGAAGGTGTCATTGGTCTGAGCGGGGGTGCCACAGCCAATATCAACCAGCTTCTGGGACGCAAGAATTTGAGGAAGGGAATTCATGTAGACCTTGGAGATCAACTCTCTGTCCAGTTGGCGATTGTCGTGCAATATGGCTACAATATCCCTGATGTTGGCCGCAAGGTACAGGAAGAAGTAAAAGCAGCGATTGAAAATATGACGGGTCTTTTTGTTGACAACGTATCTGTGCGGGTCGATGGAATTAAAATGCCGTCTGCCGATAACAGGGAAAATGAAACAGGCAGTCCACGCGTCCAGTAAGAAAAAAGAAAGTATAATAAGACATTTCAGGTTAAAATAAGAAGGGTTATATTTTGTGACCTGACCAGTCATGGATAACAGGACCGGGCTCTAAAAGCTCGGGTTTCTTTTTGGAGGAAGGTTTTTAATGAGCAGAAGAACCGTTAGGGAAAAAGTTATTCAAACTTTATATGAATGCGAATTTCATACGGATCGAAGGCAGGAGGTTGTCGTTTCACGAAGTACTCAGATAGATGAAAAGGAACGGCCGTTTTTTCTGCATCTGGCTGAAGGAGTTATGAGTCGTGTATCCCAATTGGATGATGCCATTCGTCCTTATTTGAAAAAAGGGTGGTCTGTGGAAAGATTGTCTACCGTAGACAAAATGGTTTTGCGCCTGGCCGCCTTCGAACTCCTGTATGAACTGACGCCGCAGGGAGTGGTGATCAATGAAGCGGTGGAGTTGGCAAAATCGTTTGGGGGAGAAGATTCCGGCCGGTTTGTAAATGGCATTTTGGGAAAGCTGGCGAAAAACCGCCCGACACAGGGCACGGAAGCTTAGACCGTTAGTGAAGAGGATGGTTTGAGAAAGGGGAGCCTTTTTGTGGCCTCCTTTTTTATAAAGTGTTGAAATAGTTTGTTTTTCATTAATTTAAGGTAGCCTTTACATAAAATAAAGAACAATATAAACTGAACAATAACAGGCCCATTAACTTTTAATGTTAGGAAGTGAGTTTATTGGCTTACCAACTAATTAATGGAAAACAAATTGCCAAGGAAATCCGGTTGGAACTGAAACATGAAGTTGAGCAGTTAAAAGCTGAAGGATTACAGCCTGGTCTGGCCGTGATCCTGGTAGGAAACAATCCGGCTTCCGAGACTTATGTAAGAGGAAAAATTCGTGCATCGGAAGAAATCGGAATTCACTCCCAATTGATTCGAATGAATGATACAATTACACAAGAGGATTTGTTGAGCAAGGTTCGCGAATTAAATGAAGATCCGAATATACATGGCATATTGGTACAATTGCCTCTTCCGGACCATATCAATCCGGATAAAGTGATCGAAGTCATCTCCCCATCCAAAGACGTAGACGGGTTTACACCCATTAACATGGGGAAACTGGTCATCGGCCAAAGAGGTCTTCTGCCCTGCACACCTTACGGAATTATGCAAATGCTGGATCGAACGGGAATTTCGCTTGAAGGCAAACATGCTGTTGTAGTCGGCCGCAGCAATATCGTGGGTAAGCCGATGGCGATCCTGTTGCAACAAGCCAATGCGACCGTAACCTTATGTCATTCCCGGACTGTTGATTTGCCGCATTATACCCGCCAGGCGGACCTCATCATTGCGGCCGTGGGCAAACTCAATCTGATTACAAAAGAGCATGTCAAACCGGGTGCCGTGGTCATTGACGTAGGGATGAACCGCAATGACGCCGGCAAACTGGCGGGTGATGTCAATTTTGAAGAAGTTGCTCCGTTAACCTCTGCCATCACTCCTGTACCAGGTGGAGTGGGACCGATGACGATTGCCATGCTCATGAAAAATACCGTATCTGCCGCAAAGGCGATTTGGCAGCGTTAGGGCGAATTGGAAAAAGATTTTAAGAGGAGGCACTTCCGTGTTTTTTGGAAAGCCTCTTTCTTTCGTGGAGAGTTGTGAATGGTCTGATATTTCTTGTGCAAAGTGAGGGGAAGTTATGTTCCGTGAGCCGGAACGAAACGTTTGGTCCGTATCCGATCTGGTTGAATACCTCTATACAAAACTCAATATGGATGAACAACTGCAAAAGATCTGGCTGGAAGGTGAAATCACCAATTTCTCCCGCCACAGCAAAAGCCGCCACATGTATTTTACAATAAAAGACGAACGGGCAGCGATCGATGCCGTTATGTTTGCCGGAAACAACCGTCGTTTAAGATTTCAGCCCAAAAACGGGGATCGTGTGTTGGTACGGGGTTATGTTTCCTTATACATGAAAGACGGCCATTTGCAGATGTATGTACAGGATATGCGATTAAGCGGAATGGGGGATCTGTATGTCGCTTTCCAGCGGCTGAAGGAACAGTTGATGACCGAAGGGCTGTTTGATCAACCCAAAAAACCGTTGCCCAAATATCCGCGCAAAGTGGGGGTAATTACCTCTGCCAGCGGGGCGGCTGTTCGTGATATTATTGTAACGATAAAACGGCGTTATCCAATTGCATCTATTCTTCTGTATCCGGTACCCGTTCAGGGAGATCAGGCTGCTTCGCAAATTGCAAGAGCGATTGACCGTATGAATGAGTTGAATGAAGCAGATGTGATTATCGTTGGCAGAGGCGGCGGATCTCTGGAAGAATTGTGGGCTTTTAATGAGGAAGTGGTTGCACGGAGTATACACCGGTCCCTTTTGCCTGTTGTTTCAGCTGTTGGACACGAAACGGATTTCACGATCAGCGATCTGGTTGCTGACAGACGCGCTCCAACTCCCACTGCTGCCGCCGAACTGGTGGTTCCGCAGATTGAAGAACTAAGGAATCAGGTAAAGCAGTATACCCACCGCTTGATCAAATCGCAGTTTTCCTTGTTGGTCCGCCTGAAAGACCGTTTTGAGAGCAAGGTGAATCGTGCCGTCTTCAAAGATCCCAAAGCGCGTCTGTATCAATATACCCAACGGCTTGATCACATGGAGACTCGTCTTGAGCATACCATGCACAGAATACTCGCAAACAAGGACAGAAGGCTGGGAGAGGCAAAGTTGCAACTCAAGTCTTGTCATCCAGCGCAAGAATTGTCTAAACTGAATGAGCGACTGTCGCTTTTGATCAGGGATTGTTGCACCCATATGGCCCAGCAGGTAAAAACGCAAAAGCAGATGTACCAACATCAATTGGCTCAATTGGATGCACTTAGCCCTTTGAGAGTGATGCAAAGAGGATATTCGCTGGTATATCGTTTTGATAGTGATCAATTGGTCAAGTCGGCCCGGCAAATGAAATCGGGCGATCTGATTCGGGTGCGTCTGGCAGATGGGCAGTTAAAGTGCCAGGTGTGGAGATCGGAGGGGGAAAACGATGAGTGATGCCAAGGATTTGTCCGCTCTGGAGTCGATGCAATTCGAGGAAGCGATGCAACGGCTCGAAGAAGTGGTACAAAAACTGGAGAAAGGGGATACACCTCTGGAACAGGCGATCCAATTGTTTGATGAAGGGATGAAATTGGCCCAAATTTGCGGAAAAAAACTGGAATGGGCTGAACATCAGGTGGAGATGCTTGTCAAAGAAAATGGGGAATGGCTGAAAAAGCCATTTGAAATAGAGGAGGATTCGGAATAAGTGCAATCCATTACATCATATATAAAGGAACAAGCAGAAATGGTTCATCAGGCCCTGGATGAATATATGGAAAAGATGGACAGCCTGCCTTCCGTTTTGCGTGAATCGATGCGCTATTCTTTGCTCGCCGGGGGAAAACGCTTGCGTCCTGTTCTGGTGCTTGCAACGGTTGAGTCACTCGGGGGAAACCCTGCCAAAGCACTGCCGTTTGCCTGTGCAGTAGAAATGATTCATACTTACTCCTTGATCCACGATGATTTGCCAAGCATGGACAACGACGATTACCGGAGGGGAAAGCTTACCAACCACAAAGTATTTGGCGAAGCACAAGCCATTTTGGCCGGCGATGCCCTGTTGACCGAAGCGTTTGGCCTCTTGGCTTCAGGTGCAAAGGAAGCAGCTTTGCCGGGTGACGTTGCCCTGACTATAATCGAAGAAGGTGCCCGGTGTTCAGGAGCGCGTGGCATGGTTGGAGGGCAGGTGGACGATCTGTTAAGCGAGAACAGGCAGATTGGCATCGATGAACTGGAGAGCATCCACAAGCGAAAGACAAGCGACCTGATTGTTTTTTCCGTTCGGATCGGAGCCTATTTGTGTCGGGCAAGGCCCCTGTTGATGGATGCATTGACGTGTTTTGCCCAACAGCTTGGACTGGCCTTTCAGATCCAGGATGATATTCTCGATGTAACCGGTTCTCAGAAAGTGTTGGGAAAACCGGCGGGGAGCGATTTGAAATTGAACAAGGCGACTTATCCGGCATTGCTTGGATTGGAAGAATCAAGAAGAAAATTGAAAGAAACTACAGATGACGCCAAAAAGCAAATTGCCAACATTCCTGGTCTTTCTCCCGAAAAGTTGCTGGAGATTGCCGATTATTTGCTGTCACGCGACCATTAAGGCAAAACATGCTAAAGAGAGTACCATATGCTATAATAAAATATAACTAAAAGGGTGGTGCAGTATTCTAGTCAGTCGGTCATTTCTGAAGGCGGGGCTAAAAATCCGCTAAAGGGCATATCGATGAAGTTTCTGGTGTTGGCTTGTGGCGCCCAGCTGCGGGCTGATGCTGGGAGTTAAGGATTAAGGGCGATCCGCAAGGGCATGCGGGCGTAGACCCTTTTTCCGCGGAGGCCCAAGTGCGTTGCGACAAGGATAGGCTTGAAGTGACGGCTTGGGGGATGAACCTGCATTCCGGGAGTCGACTGGGTGCAGCGTAGCCTGCCTTGAGTGACAGTGCGGGGATGCTTTTTTAGAGCTGAAAGTACTGTTGCAAAAGAGGCTAGGAAATGAATCCGGACTGTTGAGGAAATCTCCTAGACTGTTTGCTAGAGGCAAAGCTGTTCAGGGATTAAAGTGCGGACTAAGTGGCAATCCAGTCCGGCGGATGGTGACACCGCTCGAGAAAGGTTATAAAGGGAAACCGCCTGATTGGCAACGATCGGGATACCTTTCTGGGAAATCCTACTGGACCTTAAGCCGCAGAGTTTACCTGAATAGTTTCCACTCTTTCTCTTATGTGTTTTTTTAGTTGGACGAACCGGAAAAAATACATATGAGTCGTTGAAAAAACGATAATGCAACCGGTCCTTTGTGACCGGCATTTTTCTGGAATGCCCCAGGGCAAGGGATGGATGACAGTATGTTTTCATTGCTCCGAAAATCATTGCGTTGGTCTGTTGGCATCGGGCTGATCACTGCTTTGATTGCCATGATATTATCACTATCGTCAACAACGTTGATGAAAGATTTCTCCTGGCAGGGTGGACTGATTGTACTTCTTATTATTGTCGGGATCGGGATCGTTTTCGATATGCTTGGGATTGCGGCTGCCGCAGCCAAGGAGCAGCCTTTTCATGCCATGGCTGCAAAAAAAATTCCCGGTTCCAAGGAAGCGATCGGAATCGTACGCCGGGCGGACCAATTTTCCAACTTTTGTAATGATGTTGTAGGAGATATTAGCGGAGTGATCAGCGGAGCAGCCGCTTTGGTGGTGATTGCCTCGATCATGCGTTCTTTCCCTGTGTGGCAGGAAACCACATGGGTAGAAAATTTTTTGAATGTATTTCTGGTTTCCGTTATCTCAGCTGTAACGGTAGGGGGAAAAGCATTGGGAAAAAGCGTGTCTATTCACTTCGCCAACCACATTGTTTTTCAAGTAGGTAGAATCTTTTTCTTCATTAACAAGAAATTTCATTTATCCATATTTCATGTAAATAAGAAAAGAAAGCGAAAGCGAGGCGGTTTTCGTGGACCTCGAGCAAATTAATTCACCGGCTGATTTGAAAAAAATGCCAGTAGAAGAGCTTCCGAAACTGGCGGCACAAATTCGCCGGTTTCTCGTTGAAAGTCTCTCAAAAACAGGCGGGCATCTGGCTTCCAATCTGGGAGTTGTCGAATTGACGATTGCCCTTCATTACCTGTTTGACAGTCCGAAAGATAAAATCTTGTGGGATGTGGGCCATCAGGCTTATGTGCACAAAATTTTGACGGGGCGCCGGCATCTGTTTCCCACTTTGCGCCAATATCAGGGACTTTGCGGATTTCCGAAAATGAGTGAATCAGTCCATGACTGTTGGGAAACCGGACACAGCAGTACCTCCCTGTCCGGAGCGATGGGGATGGTGGCAGCGCGTGACCTCAAGGGTGAAGATTTCAAAGTGATCCCGGTTATTGGAGATGGCGCCTTAACCGGAGGAATGGCCCTGGAAGCCCTTAACCATATTGGAGAATCCAAAAGCGACATGATCGTTGTTTTAAATGACAATGAGATGTCGATCAGTCCCAATGTGGGAGCGCTTCACAATCACCTGGCTCGGCTGAGGATCAACAAGAGTTATAACAAGATGAAAGATGAAGTCCAGCATCTTCTGAAGAAAATCCCCACGGTAGGAGTGCCGTTTGCCAAAACGCTGGAGAGAATTAAAGACAGTTTGAAATATTTGGTTGTCTCCGGTGTCTTCTTTGAAACACTCGGATTTACCTATCTCGGTCCGGTTGATGGTCACCAGTTTCCGGAATTGATGGAAATCCTGCGCCTGGCAGGAAAAACAAAAGGTCCGGTTTTGGTGCATGTCATTACCCGAAAAGGAAATGGTTATAAGCCGGCGGAAGATGACTCCGTTGTTTATCATGGAGTCGGGACGTACAAGATTGAATCGGGTGTGTTCAAGAAAAAGGGAGGGCCGCCTTCCTACCCTGATGTTTTCGGAAAGACTATGGTCAGGTTGGCCGAACAGGATGACCGGATTGTGGCCATTACTCCGGCCATGTTAACCGGATCAAAACTGGACCGGTTTAATGAGAAGTTTCCTGATCGCTGTTTTGATGTGGGGATTGCCGAACAGCATGCGGTTACCTTTGCTGCCGGAATGGCCACCCAGGGGTATAAACCGGTACTCACGATCTATTCTACCTTTTTGCAACGTGGTTACGATCAGTTGGTCCATGATGTTTGCAAGCAAAATCTGAATGTGGTGTTTGCTGTTGACCGTGCGGGGTTTGTTGGTGAGGATGGAGAAACCCACCAGGGGATTTATGATATCAGTTTCATGCGAAATCAGCCCAATATCGCCATCATGATGCCAAAAGATGAGAATGAACTTCAACACATGTTATATACGGCGGTCCAATATGAAGACGGGCCAATTGCCATCCGTTATTCCAAAAGTGCCGGAGTGGGTGTGCCGATGGACGAAAATCTGAAACTTTTGCCGATCGGCAAGTCCGAAACTGTCAGAAATGGAAGAGACGCGGCCATCATCGCTTTTGGAAACATGGTGCAACCTGCTCTTGAAGCCGCGGAATCTTTACAGTTGAACGGATTTGATGTGCGGGTTGTCAATGCCCGGTTTGCCAAGCCATTAGATACTGAAATGCTCGACCAATTGGCCGCAGAGAGAATCCCGGTTGTCACCGTAGAGGAAGCTGTCGTGGCGGGGGGGTTTGGCAGTGCCGTACTGGAATATTATCAGGAAAAAGAGGTATATGACCTTCCGGTCAAAATCATGGGGGTTCCCGATGTGTATGTGGAACATGCAACGATTGCGGAACAGAGACGGGAAACGGGATTAACGGCAGAAAATATTGCCGATGCTGTAAACAGACTCATTTTACAAAGAAACCCGGAAAATATGAGGGCTTGACATGGAGAAAGAACGAATTGATTCCTTATTGGTCAGAAAAGGCTTTTTTTCCAGCCGGGAGCAGGCCAAACGTTCCATTATGGCTGGCCTTGTCTATATGAATAACGAACGGATTGACAAGGCCGGAACCAGGGTTCCTGTTGATGGTTCCATAAAAGTAAAAGGACAGCTCCACCCTTATGTAAGCCGTGGAGGATTAAAACTGGAAGAAGCGATCCGCTCATTCGGGTTGCAACTGGAAAACAGGGTAGTTCTGGATATCGGTGCTTCCACGGGCGGTTTTACTGATTGCGCCCTGCAAAATGGAGCCAGGCTGGTTTATGCGGTTGACGTGGGTTATGGCCAGCTGGCCTGGAAGTTACGGCAGGATCCACGTGTTGTTGTCATGGAACGAACCAATTTCCGCTATCTGAACTCGGAAGATTTGACCGGGGACACACCCGATTTTGCTGTTGCCGATGTGTCTTTTATCTCTCTGAGACATATTCTTCCCAATATAAAATGCTTACTTCAGACAGATGGAGAAGTGGTTGTACTGGTAAAACCCCAATTTGAAGCAGGCAAGGAAGAAGTAGGGAAAAAAGGGATTGTAAAAGATCCGAAGGTACATCGCCAGGTCCTCTTGAAAATGGTTCATTTGGCTGATTCGCTGGGGTATCGGATTAACGGACTGATCCCGTCCCCGATTCAGGGCGGAGAAGGAAATATTGAATTTTTATATTACCTGAAACTGTCTCCTGAAGAAAAACAGGATATTTCCCAGTGGGAATCACTAATCGCGTATGTGGTCCAAGAAGCACATCAGCGTTTTTACTAATTTGTTTTTGTTTGCAGAAGGGTTAACCCGCATGACTTCGAATTAGTAGTTAAAGGAGGGGTTAGAGTGACCCGACCGGGCGATACCCTTGTACTTTTTCTGCTAATCGGAGTCATCATTTATTTTGTTTTGAGGAAGTTACCGGCACCTGGCCGGAAAAAAAAAGATGAGAACAGTATCAAGGGGGAAATTCCGGATCTGTTGCGAAGCCACGGATATGAGGTGGTAGGCGCCAAAGAAAGAATCCCGTTTGAAATTGATTTTAACGGACGCATATATGAAAGCCGGCTTTTTATTGACTATCTCGCTTGTCGGGACGATCAATGGTATATTGTGATTGTGTCAAGACAACGAAAGCCGGTTCGCGAATCGGGAGCAGGATTGAGGGAGTTTTTTCTTCCCTATTATCTGCTCTATCGGCCTGATGCCATTTTATATGTAGACCGTGATCAGGGTTTAATCAGGGAAATTGTATTTGACATTCCCGATGTTTCACTTGGGAAAAAGCAGAACTGGACTTGGCTGATTTTTCTGGCGGTTGCATTGATCTTGATTGTTACTATGGTTATCACATCATGATCGCATCGTTTATATGGGGTGGATTTGTTGAAAACGATCGGGATTAAGGTAAACAGATACAAACCGAAAGCTTTTCAAGTAGCTGAAAAAATGAAACAGGAGTTGGAAAAAAGAGGTGTTACCGTTTATTTTGAGCCAGATATCGCGACCGAGATGGGCTACCCTGAACTGGGACTTGCTTTTCAACAATTTGCCGAATATGTTGAAGTGGTGTTTGTTTTGGGTGGGGATGGCACATTGCTCGGTGTGGCCAGAGAAATAGCAAAATACCGTTTGCCGATTCTGGGGTTTAACCTGGGGAATCTGGGTTTTTTATCGGAGGCGGAGACAGGAGATCTTTCTGTCGCCATTGATCGCGTCCTCTCTGGTAATTATGTCATTGAACGCCGCCTGATGATCGAGGCCGAAGTGATTCGAGACGGCGAGGTGATTGAATCCGGGGTCGCCCTGAATGATGTCGGGATTGCCAAGGGGTCATTTGGCCGGATGATTACTTGTATCACTTATATGGACGGAGTCTATCTCGATACCTATTCGGGAGACGGGATTATCGTCTCAACCCCGACCGGTTCTACCGCTTATTCACTGGCCTGCGGAGGGCCGATTGTCTATCCGGGCATCCAAACGCTTCTGTTAACCCCCATTTGTTCACACACGTTAACATCCCGGCCCATGGTACTTCCATCTGAATCGGTCATCGAAATACAGGTAACAGCTGTTCACAAGGAAATGGGAATAACAATTGACGGCCAAATCGGTTATGATTTAAAAGAGGGAGATGTGGTGAGGGTAAAGCGGTCAAAAGATTTTGCCTTGCTTATAAAATGGCAGGACCGCTCATTTTTTGAGGTGGTTCGTCAAAAACTGCAAGGTGAAAGCAGTGTTGATGTCAGTAGGGTAGGTGGAAATAATGAAGGCGCAACGACATATAAAAATTCGTGAGATTATCTCGAACAAGGAAATTGAAACGCAGGATGAATTGGTAGAAGAACTGAAAAAAGCGGGCTATAACATCACGCAGGCAACGGTATCCAGAGACATTAAGGAATTGCATCTGATCAAGGTGCCTACAGATACCGGAACCTATAAATATTCGCTTCCCACTGAGGAAAAACGGTTTAATCCCGAAAAAAAATTAAAGCGGACACTCCAGGATTCATTTGTGAGCATTGACCAAAGCGAGAATTTTATCCTGTTGAAAACGTTGCCGGGAAACGCACAGGCTGTCGCGGCCATACTGGATCATCTCGACTGGGAAGAAATGATGGGGACGATTGCCGGAGATGATACCATCCTGATTATTGCACGCAAAAAAGAGCAGGCGCCCGAATTGATGCAACGCTTCCTGGATTTGATTTAGGAGGCGGTTTCTATGCTGAGGGAACTCGTTATCCGCCATTTTGCAATTATTGAAGAGGTACATTTGCAGTTTGACCATGGGTTTCATGTTTTAACTGGCGAAACGGGCGCCGGAAAATCCATCCTGATTGATGCGTTGGGATTAATTATCGGCGGCAGGGCATCAACCGATTTTGTTCGTCATGGAGAAGGAAAAGCAGTTATTGAAGCTGTGTTTGAGCTGGAGCAAGTCCATCCTGCTCGAACTCCATTACTGGAGTGGGGCTTTGATAGCGAAGAACTGGATCAGGTGATTGTACGCCGGGAAATATCCGCAAGCGGGAAGAGTACCTGCCGGATTAACGGTCGAATTGTCACTTTGGCATTGCTCAAAAAAATTGGCCCTTTCCTTATTGATATTTCCGGACAACATGAACATCAGTCCTTGCTGCATACGGATGAACATCTGGAGTGGCTTGATCATTTTGGCGGCGAGGATCTGCTCGGGTTACGCAAGGAATATGAACGGATTTATGAGACTTATGAGGAAATAAGCCGCCAATTGGAGCAATTGCGGAAAAGCCAGCGTGATTTGGCCCGACGTCTGGATCTGTTGAAATTCCAGGCCAATGAGATCGAATCGGCGGCTTTGGTACCTGGTGAAGATGAGAAATTGGAACAGGAGCAAAAACGCTTGTCCCATGCCGAAAAATTAATGATGCATGGTGCAAGGGCATATGAAAGCCTGAATGGTGAACAGGGTGGCTTAACTTTAATCCAGGAAGCGATTTCCCATCTGGAACAGATTGCGGAAGTAGATGAATCGTTGCAGAATATCCTGGAACTTGCACAGACCGCTTATTATCAGCTGGAAGAAGCATCTCATGAAATTGCCTGCTACAGGGATGATTTTGAATTTGATCCTGAGCGGTTGTATGAAGTGGAAGAAAGGCTGCACCTGATCAGGCAGCTGAAACGAAAATATGGAGATAACATTGAGGAAATTCTCGCCTACGGAAATCAGGTGGAAAAGGAACTCGATGTATTGGAAAATCATGAGGAGACAGAAGCGAAGCTTGAGCAAAAAATCGGGCAACTGCGGGAACAATTGGAACAGCTTGCCCATGAATTGACGCGGAAACGGAAAAAAGCAGCAAACCAGCTGGAAGCCAAAGTGAAAATCGAACTGAATGATTTAAACATGGGTTCGACCGTTTTTAAAGTCGCATTTTTCCATGATTCTTCCCGGAAACAAAGATTTTATTCACACGGACAAGATAAAATTGAGTTCCAGATCGCCCCCAATCCGGGCGAACCGTTAAAACCTCTGGCCAGGATTGCGTCAGGGGGAGAATTATCCCGTTTGATGTTGGCGCTCAAATGTATTTTTGCCGAAGTCGATCAGGTTCATACCATGATTTTTGACGAAATTGATACCGGAGTCAGCGGTCGCACGGCTCAGGCCATCGCCGAAAAAATTGCTTACCTGTCCCGAAAATATCAGGTGCTTTGTGTGACACATCTGCCTCAGGTTGCCTGCATGGCTGATTGCCATCTGTATATTTCAAAGGAAGTGTTGCAAGCCAGAACCAGAACACGTGTGGAAAAATTGGACATGGAAGGCCGGATATTGGAGTTGGCACGGATGCTCGGCGGGGTCGAAGTGACCGATACAACCCGCAATCATGCCCGGGAAATGCTTCGGCTGGCAACAGAAGCCAAGAAAAACCGGGCGGGATGAGCGCAATTACCAACTGTTGTTTCAAAAAGAATATGTTTTTTGCCATCGGTGCCTTTAACCCAAGTGTTAAAGGCTTTTCTTTGTTTTTGGGAAACAAGTTCATAACAGGATGATTTTGTTGGACATAAAAGAAACGCAAGGAGGTTACCTTAAGGGTAGTAAGCTGCACCTTTCACAAA
The DNA here is from genome assembly GCF_013868055.1 of Thermoactinomyces mirandus. Taxonomy (GTDB): domain Bacteria; phylum Bacillota; class Bacilli; order Thermoactinomycetales; family Thermoactinomycetaceae; genus Thermoactinomyces; species Thermoactinomyces mirandus. The sequence continues at coordinate 106,270 of NZ_JACEOL010000002.1, forward strand.
CGGCGAAAGGAAAGGCGGGAAGCTCAGGAGAGTGGTAAGATTGCAAAGACAAGAGAAACAAAAATGGTTGGGTTTTCTCCTGGTGCTTCTTCTCGTAATGGGAAGTACTACCAATGTTTTTCAGCAATTTTCCCAGTTTCCGCATGAAATCCGGCTTTTTCAGGGCGAGTGGAAACAGCTTCCTTTATCAATGCCGGTTACAGCCGATGTGTCAGATCCTGGCATTCTGCATATAACTGAATCGGATCAGGCACAAAACTCTGGAAATTCTCACCATCCCCTCACTTTTTTTACCAAAACAGCAGGCAAGACCTGGCTGACAGTGAGATTGTTTGGTACATTTCCGATCAAAAAAGTGCAAGTTCAGGTGTATCCAAAGCTCAAGGTCATTCCTGGCGGCCAATCCATTGGAGTCAAGCTGCGTTCAAAAGGGGTGATTGTAGTTGGTCATCACCGTGTGCAAACTGGTGGTTATCAAGTAAAATCACCCGCGGAAACAGCGGATATACGCGTAGGCGATTATTTGGTTGAATTAAATGGCCAACCTGTGCGCCGGGTTGAGGATGTTTCCAATGTTGTAGAAAAATCAGGCATGAAACCGATCCGCGTAACGCTGCTGCGCGACGGAAAAAGAAAAACAACCACGATTCAGGCTGAGCGGGATGTGAAAGATCAGCGTTACCGGCTGGGTTTGTATATCCGTGATTCAGCAGCCGGTGTGGGGACTCTTACTTTTTTTGATCCAAAACAGCATGTTTATGGGGCATTGGGACATGTGGTTACCGATCTGGATACAGGGCATCCCATTCTTGTCGGAGATGGGAAAATTGTCGAATCCAATGTTACGTCGATCCAAAAAGGGGAATCGGGAGAACCGGGTGAAAAGAGAGCTATCTTCTTTCAGGAGAATCAAGTGTTAGGGAACATCAAGCAAAATACCCCATTCGGGATTTTTGGGCAAATGGAAAAAATACCGGATAATGGCAAATATAACAAACCGATTCCCATTGCCTTGTCAGATCAGGTGAAAGAAGGACCGGCCAAAATCCTGACAGTGGTTGAGGGGCAGAAAGTCGAGGAATACAATATTGAAATCGTTCACGTCATCAAACAAAAGTATCCGGCAACCAAAGGCTTGATCATCAGAGTCACAGATCCGCGGTTATTGCAGAAAACAGGCGGCATTGTGCAGGGAATGAGTGGAAGTCCGATTATCCAGGATGGCAAACTGATTGGCGCTGTTACCCATGTTTTTGTCAATGACCCGACTTCGGGATATGGAACATTTATTGAATGGATGTTGCAAGACGCAGGGGTTATTCAATCCACAGCGGCTACGGATGACCGTAGCCGCTTTTTCATAGTTGGTATATACCGATCAGCGCATTAATATTTTTTGATACGAAAGGGAGAAGGGTTCGGGCACCTGTCTTTTTGGAGAATCACTTTTTAAGCGCACAGCTGTTTTGTTCTTTCCAGTCTGTATAAAAGGAAGCATTGATAAAAGCAAACAATGGAACAAACAGCATATTGACAAACATCACTGCCAGGGCAATCACAAGATAGCGGTCGGTGATTAAAAAGGCGAGCAAATGGACAATCCATTCGACAGCCCATTCGAAGATGGCAAAACCAAAAATAATCCCGAACAGTTTCCAAAAATTTTTCTTGCCAAACTGAAACGCCAATTTGAAAGCTTGCCACCATTTTTTCTTTTCCAAAATTACGACATACGGGAAAGTATAAAACAGAACCATGAATATCAGTCCGGGAATGATGAAAAGAAATGTCCCGGTCGTCACCCCAAGGGTGTAGATGATTCCCATCACAAACACGACAAATCCATATTCCCAGAAGCTTCCGTAAACTCTGGCAAAGTCAATGTATTCCCTTTTTTTGTAACACTCCAGCATTTTAATAAATGGGATTTGCACCAGTGAGGTAGCCAGCAGAATACTGATTCCATAAAACATTTCAGCCACATGGATTTGCGTGGAGCCATAGTACGTATACAAGTAGTTATTAATTATCAGGCAAAGGAATTGTACCGGAAATACCACGAGCAGGCCAAGCAACAAAATCTTGCCAAACTCCTCTCGATACAATTGCAGCGAATCACGGATCAGCATAAAGTCCTCTCCTTTTAAACTTAACCTCTGGGGTTGCGGATCATTGCAATCAGTTTTTTTCGAGTTTGTTCCGTCGCTTTTTCTCTGGAAACATCAGCTTTAAAATTTTGATATTCAGCCTTGGTTGCCGAGTCAGCATTTAACCAGCGGTGAAATTTTAAAAGACGCAAGTATAGGAACCATTTTCGTATATCAGACAAGGAAATTGTTTTTCTTAGTCTTTTTAGAAACTGCTTCCGTTCTTTTTCGGTTTCAATCTGTACTTCAAACTGTTTTTTCATACTTTCCATCATATGTAAGTGAGTTTTGTCTACTTTTTCGAAATATTCTTTGGTCATAAGATAGTCGGTGGTTAATTCACGATAAAGATCTTTTGCCTTTTCTACGATTTCTTTTAACTGATCTTGTGTTTCAAACATAATTTGGGGAATTGAACAAAATACCTCATATCCTTTTTTGAGATCTTCATCATCTGAAGCATGGACAAGTTCAGAAAAAGATTTAAGAAGAGATTGTCCTTTCTTCCAAATTTCCATCGGTCTTTGTGACCACTTAGAACCGTAAATAAAAATATTTTCCATTTCTGCATCTACAGTGGCGACATAATCTAGAACTTCAATAATATTTTTTTTGTGGGGGATATTTCCATTCTCATGGATGATTAGTATACCAGTTAACTTATCTTCTTTGGGATAAAAACTAACATAATAGTATTTCTCATAATTGCATATGATCTTATGCGGAAATACATTATAGGTTTCTCCCTTTTTTACAAAAGAACGTGCTATTTTTTTGATCAACTCCGGCGGCTCAGGATTGGGATTAATTTTTAATTCTTCCAGGTTCATCGATCTAACCCCCTATATTAACCAAAAATTTTGTTCCAGGCTGATTTTACACCATTTATTGCTTTTTTAACTCCCTTTTTAATCCCCTCCCGATGGGTGTACAAAGCGCTTCCTGCCCACAATAGCGTTCCTGTTGCCATTAAAAAGACTCCCGGGCCTGTGGGACCCAATATTTGCCCTCCGGCAATCAGCATTTCGCCTGTACTTCCAATACCCTTTGCAATCAATTTATAAGCCTCTTGAGAGTTATCAGCTTTAAAGGCATCAACAAAATTTTTGCCGGCATCAATGGCCGAGATCCCCAAGCTGGCAAATCCCACTCCTTTGGCGAATTTGGTGACCGTTTTCAGGCAGCCGATCTTTTTTTGGATTTGGGTTTTCTGGAAGATTGATATTGTAGTCGATTCATTCATTCGTTGCAGCCTATTTAGTTCCCTTAACGTTTTATATTTGTTCCAGGCATCCAATGTTTTTTCTGCTCCGTCCCATGTATCGATTGCGATTTTTCCAATGGAACCGTCCTGGAAATACAAGTTTCCCAACAGGGAGCGCGGCACTTTGACAAGAGAGGTATAAAGAACACCATTGGCATTGGGATTTTCCCATTGGCCGGTAATTATATCATAACGTGCTTCATTGTAGATATTGGGTTCAATGGCAGCGGCGGTGTCTGTTACAACATCCTTGGACATGAATTTCAATACATCCCAAATGCCCGGCCCGTCATCTTCCTTTTTCTCCTGTTTTGCGGGCTGTTTTTGATCTTTTGCTTGTATCTGTGTATTTGTATCATTTATTGGTTGATGCGGTTTTGGTTTCTCTCCTTCCTTGGGCTGATAGAAATCCTCGTTAATGGGAGGAGCATTGAAACTTCCTTCTCCTTCTGCAAAAACAACAAAGCCGGGTCCAAAGGAAATGCTTATGCTGACCAAAGCGATCAGAAAACCCATCATCCAGCGATAGATTGTTTTTTTATTCATTCGTGTCATATTCTATTTTACGGAAAACCGGAAATTCTCAATAAGTTTTGCCCGGGATTCCCCTGTGTATAAAAATTGTTTTCCGTATCCTGTTCACCTTCCTTTTGTCTGTTTGTTCATCATAACGACAATCCAAAGAGACAGACTGAACCTGCCGGTTCACTCTGTATAAATAGAGAGGATTAATTCAGTTTTTCTTTATCAAACCTGGCTCCCGTTAAGGGTAATGTATTGGAAAAAATAAAGATGAAGGAATTATACCTGTATTTCAAATATTTTAACGCAAATATATTTGTACAAATTGTTAAAATTTTTATCCGTATTTAGCCAGATTTGTTTTCAAGCGGGGAATTATCTGATAAATAGAATAAATTTCATGGTCATCTTTGGTCATTTAGCAAATCAAACATGGGATTTATCCGCAATGAGAGAGAGAAAACTTTTGAAAGAGAAGGCGGCAAAGAGATCGTTGCGATCCGGTACTAACAGAGTAGTAGCAGAAGGGGGAAATCAGGAAACAACGGGTATGGTGTTTTTTGGTATCCAATAAAGAAAACTTTTGCATAGAGTGCTGCTTTCTATAAACAGAATTGATGCAATTATAATTTACAAAATGGAATTTATTATTTATCAAATTAAATAAATGTAAACTGAAACAAAATTGTATTATGTTAAAAATGAGTAGAAGAACGACTATTTTGGATAGATTTGAAGGAAAACCAATGATTTAACCCATAGATTTTCCTTAATGGGTTTAAGCCGGTTTCACCGGAGAACATCCGGAGGAATACGGATTGCAAAGACTGAGGAAAGATGTTATTTTAGGATCTGTTGTTCAGAAAAAAACTGCTGTATCAGGTACAGCAGTTTAAGCAGCTTTTTTGAGTTTTTCAATATAAATTCGGGCTTTTCTTTCATTGAATTGTTTTTCCCATTTGGACATGACAACAGAAGCCAGTGAATTTCCCAAAACGTTAACAACGGTACGCATCATGTCCATGATGCGATCAACTCCGGCAATAAAGGCCAGCCCTTCGGGCGGAATACCAACCACATGCAATGTTGCCAGCAAGACAACAAAAGAAACACCGGGTACACCGGCTATTCCCTTGGAGGTAACCATCAGGGTTAGAAGCAAGGTGATTTGTTGGCTGACAGTCAAATCAATTCCATACATTTGGGCGATGAAGATTGCAGCAATCGCCTGATACAGGGTAGAACCATCCAGATTAAACGAATAGCCGGTCGGAATGACGAACGAAGTGATTGCTTTCGGGCATCCGTATCGTTCCATTTTTTCCATCAGTTTGGGCAATACTGTTTCTGAACTTGAAGTGGAATAGGCAAGAAACAGTTCATCTTTCAAGATCTTCATCAAATGGAAAATATTGATACCGACGATTTTTGCGGTTAATCCAAAAACAACCAGGATGAAAAAGATCATCGTCAAGTATACAAGAATGACAAGTTTGCTGAGCGGGATCAGTGATGCAATTCCAAATTTGGATACGGTTACGCCAATTAGGGCGAATACACCGAATGGCGCAAATTTCATGATCAGATTGGTTATGTAGAACATGGCATCTGCGGTTCCCTGAAAGAACCTTAATACCGGTCTTCCTTTTTCACCAATCGCGGCAACACCCAAGCCGAACATGATGGAAAAAAAGATGATGGCCAGCATGTCGCCTTCAGCCAGTGAGGTGAACAGATTGTCAGGGACGATGTGGACAAAGGTATCGACTATACTGTGATTTTCAACTTCTTTTGTGGTTTCTGAATATTGGCTGATGTCTGTTTGCTGGATGGCGTTCATGTCGACCCCGTCACCGGGATGGAAGATGTTTGCTGAAAGCAACCCAACTAAAAGTGCTATCGTTGTAATGATTTCAAAATATAAAATTGTCTTTCCGCCGATTTTTCCAAGTTTTTTAATGTCGCCCACTCCGGCCACACCGACAATGATGCTGGAGATGACGATCGGAATAACGATCATTTTAATGAGACGCAGGAAAATATCGCCAACAGGCTGCAAAAACGTTTCAACGGAAGGATTCCCATAAAAAATGGCTCCGACTGCAATCCCTAATGCCAAGCCGATAAAAATTTGCCATGCAAGGCTGATTTTTAGATTTTTCATTAAATCACCTCACTACAAAGACATGATTTAGAATAATAATAGATGTCTTTGACTATTTATTGATTGACAAAGTAAACAAGCGACAACTAACATCTTAAAATAATTTAAAATTCAAATCAACCTTTATAGTAATAATTGTAATAATCGCAATTTATTTTCTTTTAAATCAACTTTGTAGAACGGGTTTAACCTAAAAAAACACCGGGGCTATTTTCGCCCAGGTGTCTGTGCAAATCAGGTGGATGGCCGATCAGGCCCTTCCAGTTTTTTATCTCCGAAACCAGTTGCCGTTTCGGTTTCGGTTTTGTTTTGAGGAACAGATTTTTTCAATTTTTTCTTTTGATTTAAGCTGGGTGTTGACTTTTTATTCATTTTGTGATTCGCCCCTTTCTATGTATAATATGTATCAATTCTTGTATTTTTAAACGAATATTATTTTACCTTGTAAAATGTTTTCCATTTTATTGAAAAATATGAATTGATCGGAAAGCACAATGCAGGAAGTTTTAATTGTTTGTCGAATGGAAAATGTAAACTGTTTTTTGGACAATTAGGAGGTTCTCTCATTGAATAAGATTCGTGTCATACTGGCTGATGACAATCGGGAATTTGCCGATTTGCTAAAAGAACATCTGACCAGTCAGGGAGATATTGAAGTAATCGGCGTGGCTCATCACGGGGGCGAAGTAATCGATCTGTTGAAGAAGGAAGTTCCGGACGTTCTCGTACTGGATATCATTATGCCCCATCTGGACGGGCTTGGCGTATTGGAGCAGATTCACCAAATGGACCTGCAGGTTGTTCCAAAAGTAATCATGCTGACAGCGTTCGGACAGGAAAATATTACGCAACGGGCTGTGGAGCTGGGGGCATCTTATTACATATTGAAGCCTTTTGACCTGGATGTGCTGACGCATCGGATTCGGCAGATGAAAGGGATTTCCATGAAGCCTTCGTTTATAAAATCGGGTCCTTCCCCGGTTTCGTTCTCTGCCAGACAGAAAGCGAACAATCTGGATGCCAATATTACCAATGTGATTCATGAAATTGGTGTTCCAGCCCATATCAAAGGCTATTTGTATCTGCGTGAAGCCATAGCCATGGTTTATAACGAAGTGGATCTGCTGGGAGCGATTACCAAGTCGTTGTATCCCCGGATTGCGGCCAAATATAACACAACTCCCAGCCGGGTTGAACGGGCAATCCGCCACGCAATCGAGGTTGCCTGGAGCCGTGGAAATATGGATTCCATCCGTAACCTGTTTGGCTATACGATCAATGTGGCAAAAGCAAAACCGACAAACAGCGAGTTTATTGCAATGGTTGCCGACAAGTTGCGGATTGAACATAAAGTCGGGTAGCATCCAGGTCATTCTTGCCACTGCCCTGATGGGAGTGGCTTTTTGCGTTTCTCTTTCAGCGGATTTTGACCCATTCATGTCGATCCAGCCACAAACGGTGCTGTTTCCTTGCTTCGACAATTTCCTTGTAAAGCATTTGGGCTTCTTCATATTTTTTGGACTTCAATGCCTGGCGAAATTTTTTTGTCAGCGGTGCCAGCACTTCGTGGTCGAAGATGTTTGCCCGGGATGTGTATTTGGGTCTGGGTGGACGGCGCTTTTTCGGATTGCCGGAACTTCTTTTTTTCCTGCCTATGCTCTTCTCTCCTTTTTCTCTCAATAACTTCAGATTGAGCAATGTTTGTAACAGGATATGTGCTTGGCCTGGCAAAAGTGATAAAGGGAGGAAAAATTCCGAAACGAGAGCATCAGGATGAAGGTTCGCGGCGTTCCTTTTGGATGCGATGTCTTTTTTTATCCCGGTAGTAAATGAAACTGCCAATCACTGCAATTCCGGTGAGAAAAAGTAAAAGACTCCCCAAAAAAGGCAGCCAGGCAAAAGGTTTTCCGGCAAAAAAGTCATGCAAGAGATTCCGCATCCATTTCCATCCATAGACGGCGAACAATCCCGGAATACATACGATCAATATCGCCAAAATTCGCTCGATGACTGGTTTCATAAATATTTTGCCCGTCCTTTCAGCAATTTCTATAAAAATAGTAACGCAATTGACTGAATCTTTCCACCAAGTTTGCAAAACAACTATATGATAAGATGAAAACGGACGAAAGGAGGGATTCAACATGCAAACGTTTCTTATTGTGGGGGGCGGGCAGGGAGGAATCGCTATTCTGAAAACCTTGTTGTCTGCAGAATCCGTTCAGGTGATCGGCGTTGTTGATTTGCGTCCCGATGCCCCTGCGATCCTGGAAGCCAGGAAACACGGAATCCCCACAGGGGACAGAGTGGAACCATTCCTGAAACTGGCGCCGGACGTGATTATGGAAGTAACGGGCAATCCCGAGGTATTTGAAAAGCTGGGGGAAATAAAAAATAAAGGTGCTCTGCTGATTTCAGGGACTGTCATCAATCTCTTCATCCGTCTGATCGAAGAAAAAGAGAAGTGGTTTATAGCATGGAAACAAAGGCAGCAGGAATTGGAAACCATTCTGGATTCGATGCATGATGGTATGATTGCCGTCAACGGGCAGGCAAGGATTACCCTGTTTAACCGGGCGGCGGAACGGATGATTGGAATATCTGTCACTTCTGTCCTGGGACGGAAAATTACGGAAGTGATCCCCAATTCCCGTCTGGATTGGGTACTTGTAAACGGGAAAACAGAGCTGAATAAGAAATTTGTTCTGCCAAACGGGATGGAAATCGTAACAAACCGTGTACCGGTAACGGATCAGAACGGAAAAGTGATTGGTGCTGTAGCCGTATTTCGGGATATCAGCGAATTAAAAAACTTATCCAGGCAAATCATTGACTTGAAAAGCATGAAAAGCTTGTTACAAGCTATTATTGATTCTTCTGATGATGCGATCTCGGTAGTGGATGCCAATGGAACGGGAATCCTGATCAATCCGGCATATACCCGTTTAACCGGCCTCAAGCCTGAAGATATTATTGGCAAGCCGGCGGAAACGGATATTTCCGAAGGGGAGAGCATGCACAGGAAGGTGCTTCGGACAAAACAGCCTGTGCGTGGTGTACAATTAAAGGTAGGGCCCAATCGGAAAGAAGTTTTTGTTAACGTGGCGCCGATTGTGATCGATGGTGAATTGAAAGGCAGTGTGGGAATCATATATGATGTTTCAGAGATCAAGCAGTTGAACAAGGATTTGGAGCGGGCACGCCGGATTATTCGTACCCTGGAGGCAAAATATACGTTTGATGACATCATCGGCAGCTCGGAAGCGATGAAAGTGTGCATAGAACAGGCCAAACAGGCTGCAAAAACTAGAGCTACTGTTTTGCTAAGAGGGGAATCGGGTACAGGCAAGGAATTGTTTGCCCATGCAATCCATAATGCAAGTGACCGCAAATATAACCAGTTTGTTCGGGTGAATTGTGCGGCATTATCGGAAACGCTATTGGAAAGTGAGCTGTTTGGATATGAAGAGGGCGCCTTTACCGGTGCCAGACGGGGAGGAAAAAAAGGTCTGTTTGAGGAAGCCAATGGCGGCACAATCTTTCTCGATGAAATTGGCGAATTAAAGCCGAGTACGCAGGCAAAACTGTTGCGTGTGTTGCAGGAAAAAGAGGTTTTGCGTGTAGGAGGAACCAAATCGATTCCGATTGACGTTCGTGTCATTGCGGCCACCAACGTTTACCTGGAAAAAGCAATCCAGGAAAAAAGATTCCGGGAAGATTTGTTTTACCGGCTAAATGTGTTGCCAATCCAGATTTCCCCTCTGCGCATGCGGAAGGAAGATCTTGTTGATCTGGCCATGCACTTGGTCAAGAAGTTCAATCAGGAATATGGCCGGAATGTGGAAAAGATTGATACCAAAGCAGTTCAGACCCTGCTTCAGTATTCGTGGCCAGGAAACGTCCGCGAACTTGAAAATGTTTTGGGACGGGCCATGATCAATATGAAGTTCAATGAGGTAATCATGAGAAAGAAACACTTGCCTCCCCTGGATCTGTACCGGATTAAGGAGATGGAAAAGGATGATGACGTGCTGGATTCGGATGAGACGAAGCCCTTAAAAGATGTCATCTCAGAGACGGAAAAGTTGTATATCAGGAAAGTTTTTGAAAAAACCGGAAAAAACAAGACAGAAACAGCGCGTTTGCTGGGGATTTCGGTGAGAAGTTTGTATTATAAACTGGAGAGATATCATTTGCTCTGATCTTGCAAAATATTTCATGAAAAAAAATTCATATTATGTGCAGTCTTTTGCAAAAAAGTTTATACTGGAACAAGAGGTTAAAATAACAATTAACTTTAATAAAATCACCGCTTTCCCTGTTTCGTTCCACAGTTGGCATCGCTTTTGCATAAATGTAGGACGACCGGCGAAACTGTTAATATTAGATTTTATTAAAAAAATAAAACATGGCAAATTGCCGGGATAAGAGGTGTGTAGGATGATAAGAACTTTTGATGAGGTACTGAAGAAGGCTGAGTCATTGCCTTCAGTTACAGTCGCAGTGGCAGCAGCAGATGACAAGGATGTGCTGGAAGCTGTTCAAAATGCGATTTCGCATGAGATCGCCCAATTCCTGCTGTTCGGGAATAAGGCAAAGATCCAGGAAATCAGCAAGGAAATCGGTCTGGAGATTGATGGCAGTCGGATTTTCCATGCGGATTCTGCCGGACAAGCTTCAAAAATGGCAGTAGCTGCTGTGCGCGATCAAAAAGCAGATGTCGTAATGAAAGGGATGGTGCAAACCGCAGACTTTTTGCGTGCCATTCTCAATAAGGAAAAAGGACTGAGAACAGGCAAGGTTTTGAGCCATGTCGCCACATTTGAAGTACCGGGTTACGATTATCTCATTCATGTGACAGACCCGGCATTAAATGTTGCTCCTGCTTTGCCGGAGAAAGCACAAATTGCTGAAAATGTCATTCAGTATTGCCATTCTCTGGGGAATGAAAATCCAAAAGTGGCCGTATTGGGTGCGGTTGAAGTGGTCAACCCGAATATGGAAGCGACACTGGACGCAGCTGCTCTTACTCAAATGAATCGCCGCGGTCAAATCAGAGGGGCAGTGATTGACGGGCCTTTTGCACTGGATAACGCGGTTTCAGTCAAAGCTGCCGAGCATAAAGGCATTGAAAGCCCTGTGGCAGGACGTGCTGATGTATTGCTGGTTCCGGATATCAATGCAGGAAACATGCTGTACAAATCAATGGTGTATTTCGCCAAAAGCAAAATTGGGGCAGTAGTATTGGGAGCTGCAGCACCGGTAGTATTGACATCCCGTGCAGATTCTCCAGAATCCAAGCTTTATTCAATTGCTTTGGCGGTTGTTCAATCTGCCTATAAATAAAAATTATTATTAAATTTCATTTCCTGAAAAAAAGAAAGTACCTCCTGTTAAAGACTATTAACAGATGAGGTACTCAAAAAAAGCAATCTTAAAATTAGGTAAATTAATGATTCAAAATTAATTTTATGTTTTTCTTTTGCAAAAAACAAGCATCTTTTAAATTTTCTAAACAAAATTATTTTGATTTCATTTGGGTGAATGAAAAAAAGCAATTTGGTACAGATAGATTCGGATCAAGGCGGTCTTGGAACAAAACCGTCTTTTTCAAGAATTGGTTCTGTTTGTAATTTTTTACAGAATACCCAAGAAAAGGATTGCAGGCAAATAAAACAAGTTGATCGACAGTGGGAACAAATCCAATTCACAGAGGGATGGTAAAAATGATTATCTTCGATTATATGGAAAAATATGATTACGAACAATTGGTTTTCTGTCACGATGAAACATCCGGGCTTAAAGCAATTATTTGCATCCATGACACCACGTTGGGACCCGCTTTGGGCGGAACCCGCATGTGGACCTATGATTCTGAAGCTGATGCCATTGAAGATGCGCTCCGCCTGGGTAGAGGAATGACCTATAAAAATGCTGCGGCCGGATTAAATCTTGGCGGAGGCAAAACCGTTGTCATCGGTGATCCGAAAAAAGATAAAAGCGAAGAGTTGTTCCGTTCATTGGGACGCTTTATCCAGGGGTTGAACGGGCGCTATATCACGGCCGAAGATGTAGGGACAACCGTGGAAGATATGGATATTATCCATGAGGAAACCCGCTTTGTTACAGGAGTTTCACCTGCTTTCGGTTCCAGCGGCAACCCTTCACCGGTAACGGCCTATGGAGTGTACCGGGGTATGAAAGCGGCCGCAAAAGTAGCATTTGGCGACGATTCGCTCAAAAATAGAGTGATTGCCATTCAAGGAGTCGGACACGTTGCTTATTCTTTGTGTAAACATTTGCATGATGAAGGTGCAAAAATAATTGTAACCGATATCAATAAAGAAAATGTGGATTGTGCCGTTCAGGAATTCGGTGCCGAAGCCGTTCATCCGGAGGAAATCTATGATGTGGAATGCGACATTTTTTCCCCGTGTGCCCTGGGTGCCATTATCAATGATGAAACCATCAATCGTTTGAAATGTAAAGTCGTGGCCGGTTCTGCCAACAACCAGTTGAAAGAAGAACGCCATGGAGATCTGCTCGAGGAAAAAGGAATCGTTTATGCACCCGATTATGTCATTAATGCCGGAGGTGTCATCAACGTGGCCGACGAACTCTTGGGCTACAATCGTGAACGCGCCATGAAAAAAGTGGAAGGCATTTATGGAAATATCCTAAAAGTTTTTGAAATTGCAAAACGGGACGGAATTCCAAGTTATCTCGCAGCTGATCGCATGGCGGAAGAACGAATTGAAAAAATACGTAAAACAAGAAGTAATTTCTTGCAAAATGAACGGAGTTTAATAAACTTTAATTTGAAATAATAGATTTTTAATTTAGGGCTAATTGGAAATGGAGTGTTGTAGGTGGAGCCGATTCGGGTTTTGGCGATTAACCCAGGATCAACTTCAACCAAAATTGGCGTCTTTGACAATGAAAAGCCAATTTTAGTTGAAATGTTGCGACATAATGCAGATGAGATTGCACAGTTCAAAGATTTGTTTGATCAGTACCCGTTTCGAAAGCAAGTGATATTGGATACACTCGATCATGAAGGCATTAATTTGAACCGACTTGATGCTGTGGTGGCGCGTGGCGGATTGTTGAGACCGATTCCCGGCGGAACTTATCAGGTTAATGACAATATGATCGAAGATTTGCGGTCTGGAAAATATGGTGTTCACGCCTCTAATCTCGGTGCAATTATTGCCCGGGAGATCGCTGGTCAATTAAATATCCCCTCGTATATTGTCGATCCGGTCGTTGTGGATGAGTTGCAACCGGTTGCCCGGCTTTCGGGAATTCCGCAAATTGAGCGGAGAAGCATTTTCCATGCGTTAAATCAAAAGGCGGTTGCCCGGCGGGTCGCAAAAAAGTTGGGTACCACCTATGAACAGGGCCGTTTTATTGTGGTCCATATGGGGGGAGGTATTACGATCGGGGCCCACGAATATGGCCAGGTGATCGATGTGAATAACGGTCTGAATGGTGATGGTCCTTTTTCTCCTGAACGTTCCGGGACGCTTCCGGTGGGTGATCTCGTTTCACTCTGTTTTTCCGGCAAATATCTTTTGGGTGATATCATGCAATTGATTGTCGGCCGTGGGGGACTGGTCGGTTATTTGGGAACAAACGATGCCCGTGATGTGGAAGAAATGATTGAAAACGGGGACAAAAAAGCAACTCTTGTCTATGAGGCAATGGCCTATCAAGTGGCGAAAGAGGTCGGATCGGCTTCTACGGTGCTCTACGGGAATGTGGATGCTATCATTTTGACCGGAGGATTGGCTTATGGAGAGTCATTTATCCGGATGATCCGCGAGCGGGTGGATTGGATCGCTCCTGTCCATATCTTTCCGGGGGAAAATGAATTGCAGGCTTTGGCAGAAGGCGCTCTCCGTGTCATTCGGGGTGAAGAAGAGGCAAAAACTTATCCACCTTTAGAAAAAGGAGTCGAGATAATACATGGCTGAGAATTATGATCTCGTTGTGTTGGGGGCCGGTCCCGGCGGTTATGTAGCCGCCGCTCGCGCCGCCCAATTGGGGATGAAAGTGGCTGTCGTTGAGAAAGAAAAACTGGGTGGTGTCTGTTTGCACAAAGGGTGCATCCCGACGAAAACACTGCTCAGGAGTGCGGAGCTTTATCAGGAGATAAAGAAAAGCCATGACTACGGAATTAAAACCGGAGAAGTTGAACTGGAGTTCGAGCTGGTGCAGAAACGGAAACAAAAAGTGATTGACCAGTTGCATAAAGGAGTTCAAGGCCTCTTAAAGAAAAATAAAGTTGATGTTTATTACGGTTTCGGCCGTATTTTGGGGACATCGATTTTTTCACCGCTGTCCGGAACAATCTCGGTAGAAAGCAATGAAGGTAGTGAACCGGTGATTTTGATTCCAAAATATGTATTAATTGCTACAGGATCAAGGCCGAGAACATTGCCGGGTTTGGAAATTGATGGCCAATATGTGATGAATTCCGATCATGCCCTCTCCATGAATCAGTTGCCGGAATCGATTGTGATCATTGGCGGAGGCGTAATCGGCGTGGAATGGGCTTCCATGCTGAGTGATTTTGGCGTAGAGGTTACTATTGTCGAATACCTGGATCGCATCCTGCCGCTTGAAGATAAAGAGGTAAGCAAAGAGATTGCACGGATCCTCAAGAAAAGAAAAGTTAAAATCATGACTGGTACCAAAGTACTGCCTGAAACCGTCTCGATTGAAGACAGGCAAGTTTTCCTGCAGGCGAAAAAGGGCGGAGAAGTGGTTACGTTAACAGCAGATCGCGTATTGGTATCTGTGGGACGCCAGGCAAATATTGATGAGATCGGCTTGAACAATACCTCCATCAAGGTTGAAAAAGGGGTTATTCAAGTAAATGAATTTATGCAGACCGAGGAAAGTCACATTTATGCGATCGGCGACGTGATTGGCGGGTACCAGCTGGCACATGTTGCTTCTCATGAAGGAATCCTGGCTGTTGAACACATGGCTGGAAAGAAAACCCATCCGATCGATCCGTTAACGATTCCGCGTTGTACCTATAGCCGTCCGGAAGTGGGAAGTATTGGTCTGACCGAAGCTCAGGCAAAAGAACAAGGATATGAAGTAAAAGTCGGCAAATTTCCTTTCCGGGCCATCGGGAAATCTGTAGTAATGGGTGAACTGGATGGATTTGTAAAAATCATTACAGATCAAAAAAACAATGATCTGTTGGGTGTTCATGTGCTTGGTCCGCATGCAACCGATTTAATTTCCGAGGCTGGTTTGGCCAAAGTATTGGATGCAACTGCATGGGAAATTGCTCATACGATTCATCCGCATCCAACTCTGTCAGAAGGTTATATGGAAGCTGCGTTGGCAGTGGATGGTAAACCGATTCATGGTTGATAAAAGGAGAGAGTGCAGATGAGCGAATTAAACCACCGCGAACTGGGATTAAGTGACGAAGAGGTTTTGGAAATGTACCGCTACATGCTTTTGGCGCGTAAAATTGATGAACGCATGTGGCTTTTGAATAGAGCCGGAAAAATCCCGTTTGTGATTTCCTGTCAGGGGCAGGAAGCCATTCAGGTAGGAGCCGCTTTTGCGCTGGATCGTGAAAAAGACTGGCTTTGTCCTTATTATCGTGATTTAGGCATGGTATTGGCATTTGGACAAACAGCGAAAGAACAAATGCTGTCCGCCTTTGCCAAAGCGGGTGATCCCAACAGCGGAGGCCGTCAAATGCCTGGACATTACGGAGACAGGCGTTTCCGGATTTTTACCGGTTCCAGCCCTGTTACCACACAGGTGCTTCATGCAGTAGGAATTGCGTATGCCGGGAAGTTGCAACAGAAGGAGCATGTCGTGCTGACGACAAACGGTGATGGTTCCAGCAACCAGGGAGACTGGCATGAAGCCTGCAACTTTGCCGGGGTTCACAAGCTGCCGGTAATTTTCATGGTGGAAAACAACCAGTATGCCATTTCAGTACCGCTAAAAAGGCAAGTAGCCGGCGGTGAGATTTGGAAACGTGGAGAAGGATATGGATTCCCGGGAATAAAAGTAGATGGAAACAATCCTTTGGCGGTCTATCAGGCGGTTAAAGAAGCCAGAGAGCGAGGCATAAATGGTGAAGGCCCTACATTGATTGAAGCGGTTGCCTATCGCCTGGTTCCCCATTCCAGTGATGATGATGACCGCACTTACCGGACACGGGAAGAAGTGGAAGAGGCGAAGAAAAGAGATCCGATGCTTCTGTTCAAAAATTATCTGGTCGAAAAAGGCATCCTGACCGAAGAGCTCAATCAAAAGTTTAATGAATCCATTGCCAGAGAGATTAATGAAGCAACGGAATATGCAGAAAAGGCACCTTATCCGGATCCGGAAACTACTTATGAGCATGTATATGCCTAATATGAGCAGGGGGAGAAAGATATGCCAGTCATTTCCTATATAGATGCGGTGACACAAGCGCTTATGGAAGAAATGAGACGTGATTCATGTGTCTTCGTACTCGGAGAAGATGTTGGTGTGCGCGGCGGAGTCTTTCGGGCCACGGTCGGTCTTTATGAAGAGTTTGGTCCTGATCGGGTGCTCGATACGCCGCTTACGGAATCTGCAATTGTTGGCGTTGGTATTGGCGCAGCGGCGTATGGTATGCGTCCTGTTGCAGAAATCCAGTTTGCAGACTTTATCTTGCCAGCATTCAATCAGATTGTCAGTGAAGCCGCAAGAATTCGTTATCGTTCCAACGGGGATTGGAATGTTCCGATGGTGATTCGTGCACCATATGGTGGCGGTGTTCATGGTGCTTTGTATCACTCACAAAGCGTGGAAAAACTTTTCACCGGCGTGCCCGGCCTGAAAATTGTCATGCCATCCACGCCATATGATGTGAAAGGCTTGTTAAAAGCTGCGATCCGTGATGAAGATCCTGTGCTGTTTTTCGAACACAAACGTTGTTATCGACTGATTAAGGGAGAAGTACCCGTTGAAGATTATACGCTGCCGATTGGCAAGGCCGATGTGAAACGTGAAGGAAGCGATGTAACGGTTATTACCTATGGATTGATGGTGCATTATGCTTTACAGGCTGCAGAAAAGCTGGAAAAAGAAGGCATCAGCACGCATGTGCTCGATTTGCGCACATTGATTCCACTGGATAAAGAAGCGGTTCTGGAAGCAGTCAAAAAAACAGGTAAAGTATTGATTGTGCATGAAGATAACAAAACTGGCGGATTTGGCGGAGAAGTGGCAGCCTTGATCTCTGAAGAAGCATTTTTAGAACTGGATGCTCCCGTCCAGCGCCTCTGCGGCCCGGATGTACCGGCGATGCCATATAGCCCGCCCCTTGAAAAAGAGTTTATGTTAAACCCTGATAAAATTGCGGATGCCATTCGCGAACTGGCAGAATTCTAAGCAAAAGAGGAGGTTCCTGTATGGTGACCGATATCTTGATGCCTCAACTTGGGGAAAGCGTAACGGAAGGCACTATCTCAACATGGCTGAAAAAACCGGGTGATCCTGTTACAAAATATGAACCCATCTGTGAAGTAACAACGGATAAAGTGAATGCGGAAGTTCCTTCAACTTTTGACGGAACCATTACGGAACTCATCGCCAAAGAAGGAGAAACGGTAGAGGTAGGACAATTGATCTGCCGGATTGAAGTAAGCGGTGAAGAGGCTGAAGAAGCAAAAGCGGAAACCCCGGTACCGTCAGAAGTGCCAAAACCGGCGGCAAACGAAAAAGACGATTCGCAGAAAAATCGTTACTCCCCGGCTGTGCTTCGACTGGCTCAGGAAAATGACATTGATTTGACACAATTGACCGGCAGCGGAAAAGGAGGCCGGATCACCCGCAAGGATGTGCTTCGCGCCATTGAAGAAGGAGTTGGCCAATCGAAGGCTGCTCAAGTGACCTCTGCGGTCATACAGGAAAAACCGGCAGAAGCGGAAAAGGATGTCAAAAAAGAGGCCGTAAAACCGGCAACCGATTCCGGAAATGTTTTGGAAAACGGCGATATTGAAATACCTGTATCGGGTGTCCGCCGCATGATTGCCAACCGCATGGTGGAAAGCAAACATGAAGCACCACATGCCTGGACGATGATGGAAGTCGATGTTACAGGGCTTGTTGAATTGCGCCATCGCATGAAAAAGGACTTCCAGGAGCGGGAAGGGGTAAAACTGACCTTTATGCCTTTTTTTATCAAAGCCGTTGTTGACTCTTTGAAAGAGTTCCCTTATCTCAATTCCGTCTGGGCAGATGACAAGATCATTCTGAAGAAACGGATCAATATTTCCATGGCTGCCGCAACGGATGACGCGTTATATGTGCCGGTGATTCATGATGCTGATGAGAAAAACATCCTGGGACTGGCAAAATCTGTCCAAAATCTGGCTGAAAAAACGCGTGCGGGCAAATTGGAAGTTTCCGATATGGAAGGTGGAACCTTCACGGTCAACAATACCGGATCTTTTGGATCGATCCAGTCTCAACCGATTATCAACTCTCCGCAGGCGGCGATTTTATCTTTTGAATCAATTGTCAAACGGCCGGTTGTGATTAACGACATGATTGCGGTTCGGGATATGATGAACATCTGCATGTCATTGGACCATCGGATTCTCGACGGATTGATGGCTGGAAAATTCCTGAAACGCGTAAAAGAACGTCTGGAATCTTACGGACCGGATACAAAGTTTTGATAAATATTTCAGAGGGCACCCAGTGGAGACGGGTGCCTTCATTATGCAAACAGATGTAAGAATTTTAATGAAACGAATATATTTCCTTGTTTGCCTGCAAACTGGAGAGAATAAAAGAAACAGGATCAGCCCTTTTTTACAGTAAATTTTTTGGCTATCAGGCACCATAATCCTGTGCTAACAAAGATCATCCCTGGAATGATCAGTGGGGAGAGAGAGTTTCCACCGCTATAGGGCAACCTGGTTATCTCAGTATAAACGATGCCTCCCAAACATAAAAAACCTGTTAAAGCAAAAATCCATCCACTTCTTGCAGAATGAATTTTTATTTGTTTTGGAAAGGAAAAATAGATAGCAGACAACGTCAACACAAATAAAATCCAATACAGGGGGATGTAAGGATCCAGAGCCTCTGCAACACCTTCATTAAAAATCGTATCACCGAATAAAACCAGTATAGATTCTCCCAGCAAGAACACAGTTCCCAGCCCATTTAACATAAATATAGTAGCAGTACTCCACTTGTTCATCCTGTTTCCTCCAAACATCTTTTTGTAAATTTTTTATTCTGATGCTGAAATTGGCAACAATAATGAAAACAAGTTACTCCATGAAAAGGGAATATGCCTAGCATATTGTTTCCTGCTTCTTCCAGCAGGGGAAATAGAAGAAAAAACTCCAAAAATGAGGATGCGTTGCTTAAGTGTTTAAAAAAATATAGAGAGGATGGATCGTGAAGAAGTTGTCCGGCTTGCTGCTGCTTTTTCTGGGGTGTGTAAGTGTTTACGAGTTTTTCTCGCTGGTGACCAAAGAAACAGCACTCAAACAGGGAACACTTCATGTAATGTTCAGACTGTAGAAAAAAATATACAAAGATGATTTTTAGGACTCTGTTCCGTCTTCGCCTTGCAAAGAAGGCATAACGCTTGAGCATTCCCTTCCAGGCGGGCTCAAAACTCGCTTGCGCTCAAACAGTTTCGTCCTCTTTCCCTGGAAGTGAACGCTTTCGCTTGAGAGCGGCATTGACGCCGCTCCGCTTCTAAAAATCACTTTCTCACACTTTGTCGACAAGCTGAAACATTCTATATAATGCTTTTCTTATAGTATCGCAAAAAAAAGAGGCCAATAGGACCTGCATTCTTTAAAATTTTATTAAAATACAGAAAAAATCTTTGGATGGGCGTTTGGGACCGGGCACCTTATTTGTTATGTTTTTAAAACCAGATCCGTAACCGGGTTGACCCGAATCGCGACTGGCATAGGGTTTTGCAAAAAATACAAGGTTCTCACCCTTATGGTGAAAACCTTGCCAGAATCTTGTCCGGGGTTGATTAAAGCCCGATAAAGAAGTCATACAGAGCCAGTACGGTAACTCCGGTGATTCCGAGCGAAAAAAGACCACCGAGAATGAGACCGGGTTTGTTCCCGGTTTTTTTGTTGTACCAGGTTCCCCAAAGGGCAAAAATACTGATTAATACAAGAAGTGGCACCATGAAGTAATTCACTTTTTTGCACCTACTTTCTTCATTGTATTAAATTAATCGTTTCAATTTTCAGTATAAACAAATATTTTGCCCTTTGAAAGATAGATTGCGGAAAATCAGAACAGGAAAATGCTTGAGGCCAAAGATGTCGCAACCAGTGTAAAGATAATTAAATAAACAATCACCTTTATCCAGCTTGGTTTCAAAATCATTCACCTCAAAAACATATTTTAATCAACTTTTTTTTGCTTGTCCACGTTATTAATCATTGCAATTAGCAGTCCAAAGAAGCATAATATTTGATATATTAAAAAGTGAAAATGTTTTATACAATATTGAGAGGAGATTGTAAAATATGAAGAAAAAGACTTCGGAAGAAGAAGAACTATTCAAAAATTGGAAAGAAAAGACGGAGCGCCTTCTGCAAAAAAGACCGGAACGGAAAAACAGGTTTCAAACGTTATCCAATATTGAAGTTAACCGGGTTTATACAGAAGCGGATCAGCCAGGGGAAAGCCCGGGATTTCCGGGGGTTTTTCCTTATGCCCGCGGAATTCATCCAACCATGTATCGCAGCCGGTTATGGACAATGCGACAATATGCGGGATTTGGTTCGGCGAGGGAAACCAACAGGCGTTTTCGCTATCTCCTGGAGCAAGGGCAGACAGGATTAAGTGTCGCTTTCGACTTGCCCACACAAATCGGCTATGATTCCGACGATCCCATGGCCTCCGGAGAAGTGGGGAAAGTAGGGGTAGCTATCGATTCCCTTAAAGATATGGAGAAACTGTTTGAAGGCATTCCGCTTGATCAGGTAAGCACCTCCATGACAATCAATGCTCCGGCTTCCGTATTGTTGGCCATGTATATTGCGGTGGGTGAAAAACAGGGAGTCAGTTCCAGGGAATTGAGAGGAACCATCCAAAACGATATTTTGAAAGAATATATTGCCCGCGGAACCTATATTTTCCCGCCCAAGCCATCCATGCGCCTGATTACCGATGTGTTTAAATATTGCGCGGAATCGGTTCCGAAATGGAATACGATCAGCATCAGCGGCTATCATATTCGGGAAGCGGGATCCACCGCTGTTCAGGAAGTCGCTTTTACGTTGTCTGACGGAATTGCTTATGTGGAAGCAGCCATTCAGGCCGGTCTGGAAGTGGATCAGTTCGCTCCCCGTTTATCCTTTTTCTTTAATGCGCATAATAATTTCTTCGAGGAAATTGCCAAATTCCGTGCAGCACGCCGGATTTGGGCCAAAATCATGAAAGAGCGTTTTCATGCGTCGAACGAGCGCTCGTTACAATTGCGCTTCCATACACAAACAGGAGGTTCTACTCTAACGGCCCAACAACCGGATAACAATATTGTCCGTGTAACGCTGCAAGCTCTGGCAGCTGTATTGGGCGGAACACAAAGCCTGCATACCAATTCACGTGATGAAGCCCTGGCCTTGCCAACCGAAGAATCAGCCCGGATTGCCCTGCGTACCCAGCAAATTATCGCCTACGAAAGCGGTGTTGCAGATACCGTTGATCCATTGGGCGGTTCATATTATATCGAGGCCTTGACGGATCAGATTGAGCAGGAAGTCTGGCGCTACATAGAAAAAATTGATGAAATGGGTGGTGCCGTAAGTGCGGTTGAGCAGGGATATATGCAACAGGAGATTCATCGTGCGGCTTTGGAAACGCAAAGACGGATTGAATCGGGAGAAGAGATCGTGGTCGGAATGAACCGCTATCAAATAGAACAGGAAACAGAACCTCAACTCCTGCGGGTAGACCCGTCAGTTGAGAAACAGCAATTGGCACAATTGTCAGAACTGAAAGCGAATCGTGACTTGTTGGAAGTGGAGGAAAAGTTGAATAGTCTTAAAAAGGCTGCCGAGGGTACCGACAATTTGATGCCTTATATTTTGGATGCAGTCAGGGCTTATTGCACGGTTGGGGAGATCTGCCATGCGTTGCGTGAAGTTTTTGGAGAATATCGAGCTGTATAAAAAAGAGGAGGAAAGAAAATGAAACGGCCTATTCGTGTGTTAATTGCCAAACCAGGTCTTGACGGGCATGACCGGGGGGCGCTGGTGATCGCCCAGGCCTTAAGGGATGAAGGAATGGAAGTGATTTATACAGGATTGCGACAAACTCCTGCACAAATTGCAGCAGCGGCCGTTCAGGAGGATGTTGATGTGGTTGGCTTGTCCTGTTTGTCAGGCGCACACAATGAATTGTTTCCTGAGGTCGTCCGTTTGCTG
Organism: Thermoactinomyces mirandus; assembly: GCF_013868055.1. Lineage (GTDB taxonomy): Bacteria > Bacillota > Bacilli > Thermoactinomycetales > Thermoactinomycetaceae > Thermoactinomyces > Thermoactinomyces mirandus. The sequence continues at coordinate 128,809 of NZ_JACEOL010000002.1, forward strand.
AAAGAACAGGGAGCGGGAGACATTCTGGTCATTGCAGGCGGTGTGATCCCGAAGGAAGATATCGCCTATCTGAAAAAACATGACATTGCTGAAGTATTTACTCCGGGAACGCCAACCAAAGTAACCGCTGAGTTTATCCGGCAGGCCATTGTCCAAAAGGTGAAATCGTCAATATGAGTTCAATCAATCCCAAAAAGATAAGTCATATCGGGATCGCCGTCAACAGCCTGGATGAGGTGATTCCATTTTACCGTGATGTACTGGGACTAGCCTATGAGGGTGAAGAGGCTGTTGAAAGCGAACAGGTTCGGGTTGCTTTTTTCCGGATTGGAGAGAGCAGGATTGAACTTCTGGAACCATTATCTGAAGAAAGCGCCATTTATAAATTCCTGCAAAAAAAAGGCCAAGGAATCCACCATATTGCTTTGGAAGTATGCGATATAAAACAGCGGATATCGGACCTGAAACAGAAAGGAGTCCGAATGATTCAGGAAGAGCCCAAGGCGGGAGCGCATCAGATGAATATTGCTTTTCTTCATCCCGGGGCAACGGGCAAAGTCTTGTATGAAATTTGTGAACCGCAGCACAGGGAGGAGTAGTCATCGATGGATATGCATATGAAAATAGGTGAACTGTATAAAAGGCGCCGGAAAGTGGAACTGGGCGGCGGGGAAAAACGCATTCGTGCCCAGTATGACAAGGGAAAACTGACGGCTCGCGAACGGATCGATTTATTGCTGGATGATGACAGCTTTGTCGAGTTGAACCCGTTTATCGAGCATCGTGCTGTTCATTTTGGAATGGATCAAAAAGAAGCTCCGGGAGAAGGAGTCGTTACAGGATACGGGAAAATCGACGGACGTGACGTTTATGTATTTGCCCAGGATTTTACCGTTTTTGGCGGGGCATTGGGGGAAATGCACGCGCTTAAAATCGCCCGCTTGATGGATCTGGCGGTGAAAAACGGAGCCCCCATCATCGGGTTGAATGATTCGGGAGGGGCGAGAATTCAGGAAGGTGTTGTTTCGTTAGATGGGTATGGGCATATTTTTTATCGCAACTCCATTTACTCAGGAGTGATACCGCAAATTTCCGTCATCATGGGACCGTGCGCCGGTGGAGCGGTTTACTCCCCTGCGATTACCGACTTTGTGTTTATGGTAGAAAAAACCAGCCAAATGTTTATTACCGGGCCCAAAGTAATCGAAACCGTGACGAAGGAAAAAATTTCTTCCGAAGCGTTGGGCGGAGCCAAAGTTCACGCCAGCGTGAGCGGAAATGTCCATTTTACCGCGTCAAGTGAGCCGGAAGTATTGGAGCAGGTTCGCCATCTGGTCAGCTTTCTGCCGCAAAACCATAAGGAAGTTCCGCCGCAGGTTCCATTTGAAGAAGAAGAGGACTGGATTGAAGAACTGGCCGAAATCGTTCCGGTAGAAGAGACAAAAGTATATGATGTGCGCAAAGTGATCAGACTGATTGTGGATCACGGGGATTTTATGGAAGTTCACGAACAGTTTGCCCGCAACATGGTAGTGGGATTCGCCCGGATTGCCGGACGGACTGTCGGAATTGCCGCCAACCAGCCGAAAGTGATGGCCGGCAGTCTCGATATTGATTCATCCGATAAACTGAGCCGGTTCATTCGTTTTTGTGACAGCTTCAATATTCCCATTATCACTTTTGAGGATGTGACCGGTTTCTTCCCGGGGGTTAATCAGGAACACCGGGGGATTATACGACATGGGGCGAAAATTCTCTATGCCTACTCCGAAGCAACTGTTCCCAAAATTACGGTTATTTTGCGGAAAGCGTTTGGAGGCGCTTATGTTGCCCTGAACAGCAAAGCAATCGGTGCTGACCTGGTTTTTGCCTGGCCAAGTGCGGAAATCGCGGTCATGGGCGCACAGGGGGCAGCCAATATTATTTTTAGCCGTGACATAAGAGAAAGCGATAATCCTGAACGGACCAGACAGGAACGGATTGCCGAATATAAGGAAAAGTTTTCCAATCCTTATGTAGCAGCCAGTCATGGCATGGTGGATGATGTGATCGATCCGCGGGAAACAAGGCATAAACTTAAACAGGCGTTAATTATGTTGCGAAATAAACAGGAACAACGGCCAGCCAAAAAACATGGTAACATTCCATTATAACATTAAAAAAAATAAAAAGTGGCGAAAAAGTGGGAAACAAGATTGTTTGCCACTTTTTCTTTGAAAAAACGGGATACGACAAAAGCAAAAATAATGGATAATGAAGGAAAAAAAGGAGGAAATTAAACTTAAAAATTTAAGTTGAATAATGGTAAAATGATTATTGGACCAGAAGAAAGAAAAATTTTCTACAGGTATTGTCAGTTTTGGCTTTATAGTTTTAAACATTTATTATGTAATTGTTTTAACTGATCACGGCAGTTTTCCGCCGGATCAGAGATCTTTTCAATTCCTTTCCAATCCGTTTCCGAAACCGCAGGCACCATAGATTAAAAAATTTTTTCAGTGAATGGAGGAATTTAATTGGTAGATCAACAACGACTTTTTGATGAATTTATTGAGCTTATTAAAACGGACAGCGAAACAGGTGACGAACGGGCGATCTGCGATTTGCTGAAAGGGAAATTGGCAGCACTCGGTTTTGAAGTTGTTGAAGATGATTCGGCTGAAAAAACGGGTCATGGGGCGGGAAATCTGGTAGCCACATTAAACGGTACACTGGAAGATGCCCCCATTATTTATTTTACTTGCCATATGGATACGGTTGCCCCGGGGAAAGGAATTAAGCCGACACTGAAAGACGGATATTTTGAGTCAGATGGGACAACCATTCTCGGAAGTGATGATAAAGCCGGTTTGGCAGCATTGATGGAAGGAATCCGTTTGTTGAAGGAACAAAATATTCCGCACGGTAAAATTCAGTTTGTAATTACCGCCGGTGAAGAATCCGGCCTGATGGGTTCCAGGCACCTGGATACAAGCCTGGTCGATGCCGATTTCGGTTTTGCGATCGATTCCAACGGACCGGTAGGAGAAATTATTGCCTCTGCTCCCGCACAGGCAAAAATTATCACTACTATTTATGGTAAAGCAGCCCATGCAGGGGTAAATCCGGAAGACGGCATCAGCGCTATTCAAGTAGCGAGCCGGGCCATTTCCAAAATGCGTTTGGGCAGGATCGATGCCGAGACAACAGCCAATATCGGTTTCTTCAAGGGAGGAACCGCAAGCAATGTTGTTCCGGAGAAAGCAGAGATCATTTCCGAGGCACGCAGCCGCAACGAAATCAAACTGAAAGCGCAAGTAAAACATATGGAGCAGACCTTCAAGGAAGTAGCTGAAGAGTTGGGAGCCAGAGCAGAAGTTGAGACCAGGTTCATGTATCCTTCGTACAAGTTTACGGAAGAGGATCTTGTTGTTCAAAAAGCAATCGCGGCTGTTGAAAAAATTGGCCGCACTCCCAAGGTTACGGTAAGTGGCGGAGGCAGTGACGCCAATGTCATGTCCGGTTATGGATTTCCCACGGTAAACCTTGGAATCGGTTACGAAAATATTCATACGACAAGTGAACGGATGCCGGCCAAAGAATTGGTCAAGACGGTCGAACTTGTTGTTGCCCTGATTGAGGAAAGCGCAAATGTCCCCGCCAAAGGCGCTGAAGTCACCCCTTGATCAAGGGTTACTGACTTTACAGTTTCAAACAGCCGCTGTTTGATGCCAAAACAGCGGAAATGCAAAATCACTTCCAAAGACAGGTTAAGAGAACCCTGATAGACATGGGTTCTCTTTTTTGTCATTCATATCGGGGCAGGACTCAAACTGTGTATATACCCATTCTGAACTAGGCAAAGAAGTTTTCGCTGGAAGGTGGATCAATGACTTTCAGCTTTTCCATGATTCTCCGTTTCCGGTACAGCATCATTCCTGTTTCAGCCACCTCCCCAATGGTGGAGCGATTGATGATTGCGCCAAAAACAATGCCAATTACAGGAACAAGCTGAAACAGCTTCTTCCAGCCGTAATTGTCACCATAGGTAATAATGACTTCCCGCCAGCCCTGAAATTCGGAAATGGCTTCCCGCTGAACTTTGCCTGAATCGGCCAGTTGTTTCAGGATTGATTTTTTCCCGACATAATCAGCCGACGCAAATTGCAGGCATTTAACAATAAAGATGCGTTCTTTTTTTTCACGGGGCTGATAGCCATAGATCAGTGCCATTTCCTGCAACACCCGGAGGGAGAGCCCAAGCAGGGCCGGGATGTCGATGGCAAGCGTGAAAATGCCGCCAAAACCCGTCGTTGCCCCCTGCATGGTGGCAATCTGTTTATGAAGTTCTTTTGTTTCCTCGGCCACTTGGTTTAAAACGGACAGGGGGACGTGGGCAACCTCTTCAATAGAGAGGGAACCTGATGCAATCCCGGCCGCCCTGGAGACATGAAATAAGGTTTGCCGGTCGTTGATCAGATAATGGCCGCCGGTTTGCACATAGTTCCCCAGTTCGTCCAAAAATTTGCCGAGTATTTCGTGCACCGTTTTTGGGATGATTTTGTCCAAGAGAGCAAAAGGAAGACGACCGATTTTTTCCCAAAACCATAAATCTTTCTGGTCTTTTTCCCATCGACGGATCGTTTCCAGTTCTTGCAGTAAATATTCCTTGCTTTCAAGCGGAAATAAATAATTCATTTAGCAAGCCCTCACCTCTTTTCAAGTGTTCAATAATTCTCTGCAAGCTTTGAGCAGTGTTTCCCCATAAGCCTGGCGCAAAGGTTTATGCTCGGTCTTATCAATACTTTTTTCAATTGCAGAAATGATTGCCAAAGCAGCACGTACTTTCAGATCAATTCCGGAAGATGTTTCCTGGTCGCCCTGAATCAGCAATTGACAATCTTGATTTTCATCTTCAATAAGGATGCCTTTTTTGACCGACAGAAACCGGTCTTTGGCTGCTATGGTTTCCAAAGCGATGTGATAAGCTTCTTCCATGAGATCGAACAGGAATAAATCAGACGCGGAGCTGTCAGATTCGAGTTTTTTCCGGAGTGCCTGCAATTCTTTCAGGTGATGTCGCAAGTTCTGGTTTTCCAGTTCATAAATCGCCTCGACCGGGGTAGTGGTGTGTTTTTTTCCGGAAGGAACCGGTTGAGGCGCCTCGATATGTTTGATTCTGTATATGGTGCGAAACTGCAGGTTATCTCCGGAAGCTGTTCTGCCGATACTGGTCAATTCAATCAAATCTTTTTCTACGAGACGGGTTAAGGCGCGCCGAATGGTGGAACGAGTCAAATCCAGATATTTTTCCAGCTTTTTGTAGGAAATAATGGCAGATCCCTTGGAAATCGGGATGCCCGTATTTTCATCGATCGTATCTTCATTGGCGGCCAGGCGAACCAGTTCGAAATAGGTTTGGCGTTCCCGGGGAGTCAGACTGTTTAATTTGGCCTGATACAGAAGATGTTCGCTTTGTTTCATAAACGTGCTCCTTTCTGCAAACAACTTCTTAAGCAGTATTTAATTTTATTATAAAATTCATATGATGTATTAAATATAGATTTGATTTTATCAAAGTTTCTATCTTAAAAGCCGGAGAAACTTAATATTTAAAGTTATCATCCAATAAACTTCATTTTGCATGCTCCTTTTATTAACGCGCAGTAAGAAACTCCTCGAACAACAGCAGCGTTTCCAAAATCCATTTTCAGCTTCCTGTCAACCGCGTATATTCATTGTGCCTTGCCGAAGCGTTTCCCACCGATTCCTGCCTGTTTCTCAATATTCACTATTGTCGGGTCTCAAGACGGTTTTGTATGCCAACGCTTTTTGTGTCAGTCCCGTTTTGTCTTATCCTTATGATGTAACTTACCAGGTTCATATCAAACTCAACATTAATTTGTGTCCCTTTCGGAGATTAATTGTTAAGAGTAGCAATTGCAAACCGGGTACTTCTTAAAAAATGAAATGGAATTTGCAGGTAAAAAACTGTATTTTTCCGGACTTTGATTAAACATAGGTATTCAAAACGCGATCGACAGAACTGCCATATGACTCTCCAAACAGATTCAGATGGACCAGCAAATAATAAAGTTGGTAGAGCGGTTTGCGTTCATGGTAATTTTTGTCAAGTGGCTGGACTTCTTGATAACAGTCATAAAATGAAGGGGAAAATCCTCCGAATAATTCCGTGAAGGCGATTTCCAGCTCATAATGGGCATAATTGACTGCGGGATCGATTAAATAAGGCCTGCCGCCTTTCCCGGCGATCCAGTTGCCGCCCCACAAATCCCCATGAATCAAAGAGGGTTCCGCATTCAAGGGCAGCCACTGGTCCAGCCGGTCTATCAATTTTTCCAGCTTTTTTCTTCGTTTTCCCAATATTGTTTGACGTTTTATGCCCAGTTCGTACTGGACCTTTAAACGTTGGTCATGGTAGAAGGTAATCCAGTCGGAAGTCCACGGATTGTGCTGGGGGAGTGACCCGATAAAATTATCTTCTTTAAATCCGAAAGCTTGTCCTTTTACCTGGTGGAGACGGGCAAGCCCACGTCCTAACTGCGGGTTTGTGTTTGCTGTTTTGTTTCCCTGAACCCATTCCAACATTAAGAGAGCCGATTTGGTTTCCGGATCGTAATAAGTACCGTAAATCTGAGGGACCGGCAAAGTATGGGTTTGTGCGATCGCAGTCAGGCCATTGATTTCTTTCTGAAAGAATGTTTGGGAGACAGGCTGGTTCATTTTTACAAAATATTGTCGTTTGCCGGTTTTCACCTGACAGGCCCTGTTGATATCTCCTCCGGATACAGGACGAACCTCCAGGAGGCCGCTTTGGTCCTGAATTTGGCGAAGTGCCTTCAACATCAATTTGTCCATATTGCTCCCTCCTGTGTGGCAGGCTGAATATTGTTTCGAAATTATTGTATCAGAGATCGGGAGCCGATTTGATTATTCTTATTTGATTCTGACCAGATGGTGATTTTGTAAATGGCATTGATTAATGTACTGTTTGACCGTTAATGGATGGGTTGCCATCTTTTTCAGGCAGGAGCGGATTTGGCCGGCTGTGCCTGTCAGTTGCATGCGATTCCGGTTAATCTTCATTTTCATTGGAATGTCCTCCTGGACTTATTTTTCTTATTCTTTTATTACGCCTGAATGTACTTGATTATACGGTCATGTTCTTCGTGCGTTATAATGGAGTGGACTTAGCAAACAGGAGTGAATGAGATGAAACAGGATTTGGAAGAAAAAACAGTATCCACCCGGAAAATATTTGAAGGAAAAGTGATTCAGGTGCAGGTGGATGAAGTCCGCTTGCCAAACGGTCATCTTTCAAAAAGAGAAATTGTCAAACATCCTGGTGCTGTTGCGGTAATTGCTGTAACAGATGAAAATAAAATGGTGCTTGTACGCCAGTTCCGCAAACCGCTTGAAAAAACTATTTTGGAGATTCCTGCCGGAAAACTGGAATACAAAGAGAATTCCGTGGAGTGTGCCAAGAGAGAACTGGAAGAAGAAACCGGGTATGTGGCAGCAAAGATGGAAAAGATCGTTTCCTTTTATACTTCTCCCGGCTTTGCCGATGAAGAAATCCATCTTTACCAGGCAACAGGGCTGCAAAAGAGAGAAAGCAACCCGGATGACGACGAATTTGTGGAGCTGGTGGAACTGACGGCGGATGAATGTTTCAAACGGGTGGAGACAGGTGAGATCTGTGATGCCAAAACGATTGTCGCACTTTATCACTGGAGAAATGCGGTGTCTGATCAAAAATGACTTTGAAAAAGATTTATGCCGATTTTCATATCCATATTGGAAGAACGAGTCATAATCTGCCTGTAAAAATTACAGCAGCCAGAAACCTGACGTTTGAAAATATTGTTAAGGAAGCCCATCATTGCAAAGGTTTGGGTATGATTGGCGTTATCGATGCCCAGTCACCACCTGTCCAGGAAGATATTATAAAGGGACTGGAGTCCGGATTATACAAGGAGCATCCGGACGGGGGAATCATTTACGGGAAAACCACTTGTTTGCTGGGAGCAGAAATTGAGATCAGGGAACCGGGTCTGGGTCCGGCCCATGTCCTGGTATATCTGAAAACGCTGGCCCAGATGCAGCAATTTACGGACTGGTGCCGAAAGTCGATGAAGAATATCCGGTTGAGCACACAAAGGCTTTACCAGCCTGTGCGGGCATTGCAGGAAAAAGTTTGGGAACTGGATGGGATTTTTATTCCGGCCCATGTTTTTACTCCATTTAAAAGTATTTATGGAAGCGCGACCGATAAAATGGGAAAACTGCTTGATCTGGAGAAAGTTTCGGCGGTGGAACTGGGACTCAGTTCTGACACTGATTTGGCTGACCGGTTATCGGAATTGAGTCGGTTTCCTTTTGTAACCAATTCGGATGCCCACTCTTTGCCCAAAATCGGACGGGAGTACAATGAGATTTTGGTCATTGAGCCAAGCTTTGAAGAATTCCGGCGGGCACTAAAGGGAGTAAACGGGCGAAAAATTGTTGCCAACTGTGGATTGAATCCCAAATTGGGGAAATATTACCGCTCCCGGTGTTTGAAGTGTGACAGCATCTGGCCTGAAAATGAACCGGAAAGATGCCCTGGCTGCGGGAGCACCAGGATGGTAAAGGGCGTTTATGACCGCATATTGGAATTAAGCGACCAGCCATGCCAGCATCCGCATTTTCGTCCTCCTTACAGGTATCAGGTGCCGCTGGAATTTATCCCGAAATTGGGGAAAAAGACATTGGACAAACTCCTTTTGGCGTTTGGCACGGAAATGAATGTACTCAATCAGGTGCCAATTGAAAGGATCGCGGAAGTTGCCGGGGAAGGAATTGCCCATCAGATCTGGCTTGCTCGGGAAGAACGGCTGGAATTTGTTGAAGGGGGAGGAGGAATATACGGCCGGGTAAAAACAGCCGGATATTCCGCCAAGGGAAGCTGACCACGTTGATGTGGTTGGCTTTTCCTTTTCAGTCGCGGGCTCCATGCTTTTTCAGAATTTGTTCTGCCTTTTCCCTGTCTTCTTCATAAAAGAAAACCGTAACCGATATGTCTTCCAATGAAGATAAGGGCTGTCCGCCGGACATACCGCTCGCATCCGGATGGACTGCACGAAGAATTCGTGAATCCTGTCTGATGTCCGGTCCGCCCAGGGTTGATTCGGTCAATGACATGGAAGGTTTCTGGAAAGGATTTATTGAATCTTCATCCTGCAAATCATGCGGCTTACCGCCTCCGATTGGGGAAAAGCGGTCAACATATACCTCAAAACCATTTGCCTCTAACTCTTCTGCGGCCTGCCTGGCGGCATCGATCGTCCGAAAATAGCCAAACATATACTTTACTGGCATACCTTTCCCTCCTTGTCTAATATTAATGGATTTTTTTAAAAGATTTATTCATACTGTACAAAATAGTGACATCTTCCCTTTTATTGTTTCAACCGCCAGATCCGGCGCATTTCATAGTATAATGAACACAGATTGATCCTTGGTCCATGGACTTTTATTGAACAAGCCGATGAAATGTGAGGAAGGGAAACCCGAACAGAAGCTGTGAATTTGGAGTGATTGGATGGCTTATATGGAATGGTCTGAAAAGCTGATGAAAATGGGTTGGTCTTGGATCCATATTTGTGCGTTTCTACTGATCTTTCTCAAAATGCTCATTTTCCTTCTGCGCAAGAGGAAATTAGCTGTTTTCATCGCTTGTTTCAGGGGAATATGGTATATATTTTTTGTCATGTATTATGGATTGTTGAGTGTTTTCATTTATCAATTTCTCGCTTCTTCTTCTTTCAAAGGTGACTGGTCTCGCGAAATCCTTATATCTCTGGTCATTATCGTTTTGGCTGTCATGTTTTGGATTGGGCCGGTCAGAGGAATGCTGGGCCTGAAGATGCAGAAAGTTCATCCGAAAACGGACAAGAGTTCCAGGGATGGATGGGTCATTAAAAGTTTGTGGGGAGAAGAGGCATTGCTTGACCGAAATTATGAAGTGAACGGACTGAAACGGAGAAAATGAATGAATGAAACTCTCGTATATTTTCCCTTTGCCCGTCATAGTTTCATAGTGACGGACAAAGGAGGCGGATCGCATGAAAAAGAAACCGGTTCTGAGCCATTCATTTCAGGTGCATTTGAAGAACCAGGGATCATTGGTTATATTTGTCACAGTGCTGTTTATGATGGGGGTAATTTTTGGCGCCGTACTGGTCAACTCATTGGATCCTTCACAAAAAGAGGGACTGTTAAATTATTTGGGATTTTTCTTTCAAGGGTTAAGCGAGAATGCCATTGCTGATTCCAAAGTAGCTTTTCAACATTCACTTGGAGATCATCTGAAAACAATTGGATTAATGTGGATTTTGGGCCTGTCTGTCATCGGGATTCCTGTTTTGCTGGTGCTCCTTTTCCTGAAGGGACTGGTAATCGGTTTTACTGTGGGGTTTCTCGTTCACCAGATGTCATGGCAGGGACTGTGGTTTGCATTTGTTTCGGTGGTCCCGCAAAATCTGCTGATCATTCCGGCAATGATCATTATCACAATGGCCGGAATCCATTTTTCTATTTCACTCTTTAAAAATCGCCTTATTCACCATCGTGGAGCCATCTACCCGCATTTTGTCTCTTTTTCATTACTGGTAACGGGGATGGCTGTTGTGATGTTGTTTTCCTCGGTTTTCGAAGCATATGTATCACCGGTGTTAATGAAAGAAGCCATTCCGACAAATATAACATTGAAGTAATACAAAAATCGATTTTATATTAAAATAATTATTATATTATATTCAATCTTGTTTGGTTTGACTTCCCATGGTTTCCTAAAATATAATGGTGTAAGATAGGCGGGGGGTGTCGTCTTTGAAAAATCGGGTGAATCAAATTAAACAACAATTGTCCGCCCATAATTATAAATTAACCCCCCAACGGGAAGCGACGGTCCGTGTGCTTTTGGAGAATGAAGAAGATCATTTAAGCGCAGAGGATGTCTACCTGTTGGTGAAGGAGAAAGCTCCAGAGATCGGATTGGCCACTGTTTATCGGACCTTGGAGCTTTTAAGCGAGCTTCGGATTATTCATAAATTAAATTTCGGAGATGGCGTTACGCGCTACGAATTCAGGGCTGAAGGGGCGGAACATCACCATCATCACCTTATCTGTCTCCATTGTGGTTCAGTTGATGAAATAACCGAAGACTTGTTGGGCCCGATTGAGGCACGGATTGAAAAAGAATTTGACTTTCAAATTGTGGACCATCGTTTGACCTTTCATGGGATTTGTAGCCGATGTAAAGGAAAAATTTCCAATCTGAAAAAAATAGCTAATTCCAAAGTGACGTGAGATCTTCCACCGATCTCACGTTTTTCTGTTTACGCTGGTCCGTGATTGAGAATAAATACTAAGGTGGGGAAAGGATTTTTCGATTGACAACCGATGACCGGATGCATAAACAGTCGTCTTTAACATACGTTATAACAACGATGTTAAAAAGGACGATCCGATATGGTCATCTCTTTTCGCAAAGTAAAACGTTGGGCAAAGTTTTTCCTGTTGTTCACATTGTTTACACTGCTGTTGTATCAGGTTTTTTCCGTACTCGCTCCATTTTTCAAACCGGATTTTTTGTATGAGGAACCGTCTGAAGGCGCGGTAAAGGTGATTGCCCAGGAAAATGCAGATCATGAACCGGTATCCGCCTTTGAAGAAATGAAAGAGCGCCTGCTGATCTTTTACTGGATGGGAGAGTAGGCCTGACTTGTCCCCCAAAGTTGGGGTTAGCGGGTCTTCCCGGATATGCTTTTCCACAGTCTGAAAGAACGTTGTACGTTCTTTTTTTTCTCATTTATAATGGGATTGGAAGGAGATGTGAAAGATGAAATCATTTTCTAGAGTGGCACTGGTTGTCCTGGACAGTGTCGGTATTGGTGCTTTGCCTGATGCTATGGAATATAATGATGAACGTGCTTATACATTGGGGCATATAGCTGAAAAGAGAAACGGGCTGAATATGCCGAACATGGAAAGGCTGGGGTTAGGAAATATAGCTGAAATCAAGGGCATCGAACCGGTGGAGAATCCCCGGGCCTATTATGGAAAAATGATGGAGATGTCCAAAGGGAAAGATACTTCCACAGGACACTGGGAATTTATGGGCATCTATACGGACAAGCCCTTTAAAACCTATCCAAACGGGTTTCCGGATGAACTGATCCGGCGGTTTGAGGAGAAAACGGGACGCAAAGTGATTGGAAACAAACCTGCTTCTGGTACCGAAATTATCAAGGAACTGGGAAAAGAGCATATGGAAACAGGCGCATTGATTGTATATACTTCCGCTGACAGCGTGTTTCAGATTGCGGCTCATGAAGAGGTTGTTCCGCTTGATGAATTGTATCGGATTTGCGAGATCGCCCGGGAACTGACTCTGGATGAAAAATACGCGGTGGTTCGCATCATTGCCCGACCGTTTGCAGGAGAACCCGGAAACTTTACCCGAACAGCCAACCGCAAGGATTATTCTTTAAAGCCACCCGCAAGGACGGTGCTCAATTTTCTTGAAGATGCCGGCAAGGATGTGATTGCCATTGGAAAAATCTCGGATATATATGCCGGGGAAGGAATTACAAGATCAATACATACAAAGTCCAATATGGACGGGGTAGACCAATTGATAAAAGTGATGAAGGAGGAGTTTCATGGCATCGCTTTTGTCAACCTGGTCGATTTTGATGCCAAATTTGGCCATCGCCGTGATCCGGAAGGTTATGCGCAGGCCCTGGAAGAATTTGATGCACGCTTGCCGGAAATTCTGGCATCGCTGGAAGACAACGATCTGCTGATCATCACGGCAGATCATGGAAATGATCCAACCCACCATGGCACCGATCATACCCGTGAGTATACTCCTTTACTGGTATATGGAAAACAGTTGGCCAAACCGGGAAATTCTCTGGGAGTACGCAAATGTTTCGCGGACATAGGAGCGGCCATTGCCGAGAACTTCAATGTGCAAAAGCCGGAAATTGGAACCAGTTTTTTGGGAGAGTTGAGATAAAAGGAGCGGATAGATGATGAGTTTTACCTTGAAACAAGTAAGAGAAGCAGAAAAAGCGATCCGTGGGAAAATGACAGAAGAACCGGCCATCGGGATGATTCTGGGTTCGGGCTTGGGGGTGTTGGCCGAGGAAATCGAAAATCCTCTTGCCATTGGTTATGATGAGATCCCGCATTTTCCGGTGTCGACAGTAGAGGGGCATGCCGGAAAACTGATTATGGGAAAACTGGAAAACGTAAATGTGTTGGTTATGGCTGGCAGGTTTCATCTTTATGAAGGCCATGATCCAACAACGGTTTCCTTTCCCATTCGCGTCATGAAAGAGCTTGGGGTAAAAACGCTTATTGTGACAAATGCAGCGGGCGGTGTGAATCTGGCCTATGAACCGGGAGATTTGATGGTCATACAGGATCATGTTAACCTGATGTTTCGTAATCCCTTGGTTGGTTTGAACAATAAGGAATTTGGCGTGACCTTTCCCGACATGTCTTCCGCCTATGACCCGGAGTTGCGTGAGTTGGCGCACCGGGTGGCAAAACAGCTCGGGTTCTCTCTGCGGGAAGGGGTTTATGCTGCCGTTTTGGGACCTTCTTATGAAACACCTGCCGAGATCCGCATGATTCGGACATTGGGCGGAGATGCAGTAGGCATGTCAACCGTGCCGGAAGTAATTGTTGCCTGTCATGCCGGAATCCGTGTGCTGGGAATTTCCTGTATCACCAATATGGCTGCCGGGATTTTGCCCCAACCGTTGTCCCATGAGGAAGTGATTGATACGGCAAATCGGGTTAAGGATCAGTTTACCGCCTTGGTTAAAGGGATTTTGCGGCATTTGTCCTGACCGTTTTCGTTTTGTCAAGATGGATCTTCCGTTTTCGGTGAGATCCATCTTTTATATATATACCGATAGATTAGTTAACTAAATACGAAAATAATCATATTCTTTTCAAAAAAATTTATATAATTTATAATTATAAATGTATTTGGTTGGTTTCACAAAGGGGGAAACGATTTGAAAAAAATCAAGAGGACGATGGCCATTCTTTTGGCGTTGCTGTTGATCGGCTTAATGGCGATTGCTCCGTTTACCGGTGAAAAGGCTAAGGCCGAAGCAAAAACGTTAACCGGGGAAGTACATGTGGATTTGGCCCTGGTGAATGAAACGGCCTTGATTGATGCGTTGAAGAAACGGGGAGTTCTCGCCGAGGATGCCACACCTGAGGAAACCCGTCAGGCGGTGAAAAAGTATGTGTCAGACGGAAGAATTCCCAACAGCAAAACGGAAGGAATCGATACATCCTCGAAATTCGGAAAACGTGCCTATAAAGGGAAAAAAGCTGTACAGAAACGGGCTGCTGACAGGATCTCCCGTTATCGTGAAGGATCTGTTGCCCAGGAAAAGCTGGGGAAACAACAGTTTACGGATCATGCTGTTGTTGCATTGATAGAATTTCCTGATTTTGCCCATAATTCCATTAAAAAGAAAAAGAATCAATTTTGGGTGGAAGATTTTAATCAGGAACATTACCAGGAACTTTTGTTCAACAAAAATGGTTTCACGATGGATGATGGAACGCGTCTGCCTTCTTTTCGCCAGTTCTATCTGGAACAGTCGGCGGGTTATTGGAATGTTGTCGGGAAAGTGACGCCCTGGATTCCGGCAAAGAATGAAGCAAAATACTATGGGCAGCATGTGGATTACGGCGATTATGAATTGAAAGATGCACGCCCGCAGGAACTGGTCAGGGAAACGCTGGCAGCGGTGGGAAAACAGATTGCCGGTGAGGAAAAGAATTATGACAAGCGCGACCCCTATGATCATGATGGCGATGGCGATGTGATGGAACCTGACGGTTTATTGGACAATCTGTTCGTCGTACATTCAGGCGAAGGAGAAGAAGCGGGAGGCGGTGATCTGGCCGAAGATGCAATCTGGTCCCACCGGTCGGTGGTAGGTCCTGAACCAGTGCCGATTCCGGGAACCAGTTTGAAAGCATTTGATTATATCATTCAGCCTGAAGATGGAGCAGCAGGTGTATTTACACATGAATACGGACACAACCTCGGATTGCCGGACGAATATGATACGGGATATACGGGAACAGGCTCTCCGGTTGAAGCCTGGTCATTAATGTCTTACGGCAGCTGGACCGGAAACATTCCCGGTACGGAACCGTCCGGATTCAGCCCTTGGGCCAAGTTATTCTTCCAGGAAACTTACGGCGGTTCCTGGCCGACAGCCACCGCCATTGATTTTGATAAATTGAAAGGAAAACGGGTTGTTCCGTTAATGGAAGCCGTGGCACAGACGAAAAAAGGAAAAATGATCAAAGTGAATCTTCCCAACCGTCTTGTTGATCCACCCACCCAGCCGCGGGGGAAAAAAGCCTACTTCTCCACTAAAGGAAACATGCTGGATACAAAGCTGACTTCGCCGGAAATTGATCTGACAGGAGTGACCGGTGCAGAACTCCGTTTTGACTCATGGCGCCAGATTGAAGCAGGTTATGATTTCCTGTACGTCAATGTCTATGCGGATGGCATAAAGAAAATGATCAAAAAATATGATGATGACACCAAGGGAGACTGGGTGCAGGATCAACTGGATCTTACCCCTTATGCCGGCAAAAAAATCAGAATTGAATTTAACTATGTGACAGATATCGGACTTTCGCCGGAAGGTTTTTATGTAGATAACATTCTTGTCATGGCTGACGGGAAAACGGTTTTTTCCGATGATGTTGAAGGAGAACCGAAATTTGCCATGGACGGGTTCAAGATATTTGACGGAGCCAAAATTCCGTTTGAACATTATTATCTGATTGAGTGGCGGACACATCACGGCATGGACCGGGCCCTTGCTCATTTGCGCCGCGATGATACGATGATGAAATACGACCCCGGAATGGTGATCTGGTACTACGATGCCCGCTGGGGAGAAGACAATATGACAGGGCTTCATCCGGGTGAAGGATTCCTTGGTGTGGTCGATGCCCATCAACGCGGACATTTCTGGCATGATGGAACGGTTGCCTCAACCCGGTATCAGGTGAATGATGCCGCGTTCGGTTTCAAGTCGACTTCACCGATTGATATTCAATACCTCGGCTATTCTATGAAATATCATCCGCTGCCAGGAGTCCCGTTGTTTCATGATAAAAAGGATTACTCCAGCCCATTTAACCCGGATGGTGGAAAAATCCTGCCGCAATACGGAATTCAAATCAGATTGAAAAAGGAAATCGGAAATAGAGCCGTGTTGGTAGAAATATCCAGGACCCAATGATAAATTCACTTCAAGGTGGTTCGGAGTGATGTGGGGCAAAAACAGTTGCAAAGAGAGAGGAAACATTCCATTTTCCAAAAGACGTTTCTGGCAGATGTCAGAAACGTCTTTCTCCTTTTTTGGCATAATTTCCCGGATGCTTGTTCAAACTATGGGTACTGCTACATAGGAGGGAAGTTGGGATGCTGAAAAAGTTCAGCTTTGCAATCATTGCGCTGTGCATGCTGGTCAACCCATTGCTTTTGCCCAGCAAGGTTCAGGCGAAGGAAGCCGAAACTGATCTGGCGCCGGAAGCGGTGTCAGCGGTCCTGCTTGATGCAGGCACAGGAAAAATCCTGTTTGAAAAAAACAGCCATCAGGCTTTGCCTCCGGCAAGCATAACCAAAGTGATGACCATGCTGTTGGTGATGGAGGCAATTGATCGGGGAAAAATTTCCTGGTCCGACCCGGTCACTATCAGTGAACATGCCGCTTCCATGGGAGGAAGCCAGATTTTCCTGGAACAGGGAGAACGAATGACCGTACATGATTTGTTCAAGGCCATGGCTGTTTCCTCTGCCAATGATGCTGCGGTTGCGCTGGCGGAGTATCTGGGAGGTACCGAACAGAATTTTGTTCGAATGATGAATGACAAAGCCAGGGAATTGGGCTTGAAAAATACACATTTCCAAAATGCCAACGGGCTTCCGGCACCTGACCACTATACATCTGCCTATGATATTGCGGTCATGTCAAGAGAATTGCTCTCTTATCCCAAAGTTACCAACTATACAGGCCTGTATGAGGATTATTTGCGAAAGAACACGAAAAAACCGTTCTGGCTTGTCAATACCAATAAACTGATCCGTTTTTATCCGGGAATGGACGGATTAAAGACCGGTTATACATCGGAAGCGAAATATTGTCTTGCGGCAACGGCTAAACGGGGAAATCTCCGTTTGATCGCTGTTGTAATGGGAGAGCCTGATATCAAGAAGCGCAATCAGGAAGTTGTCTCCATGCTTGATTATGCATTCAATCACTATACCAGCAAACGCATTTTTAACAAAGGGGACATTTTGGCGGAAATACGGATTGACAAAGGTAATCCCGACAAGATTCGGATTCAGGCCAACCAGCCTTTGGACATGCTGATCAAAAAAGGAATTGAGCATAAAGGCTATGAAAAAAGATGGATTTGGAATGAATTAAAAGCCCCCATTCACAAAGGCGACCGCCTTGGAAAACTTCAGATCGTGCAAGACGGGAACATTGTTGCCGAATGGAACCTGGTCAGTTCGATGGAGATTGAACAGGCAAATTTGTGGACTTCGCTGAAACGAACTTTGCAAGACATATTCTTTTTACCAAATAATGTAAATTCACAGATGTAGAAAAAAAGCGGATTCTTGGCAATCGTGTCGGGAATCCGTTTTTTATGGATTATTTTCGCAAGTGGAAGGAAAGTTTCGGAAATTGATAGAAGTTATGGGTCAAAAGAGAAAGGAGCGGAGAAACATGGGTCTGTCCCTGCGAATGAAGCGAAATCAAAATGTTCTGGTTGTCCGTCTTGCCGGAGAGCTGGATCATCATACCGCAGAAAAAGTACGCACATCCATCGAGGCAGAGCTGGATAAAGGAGTGAGCACACATCTGGTATTAAACCTGGCGGATCTGGAATTTATGGACAGTTCCGGACTTGGCGTTATTTTGGGACGGTATAAGAAGGTGTCGCAATTGGGGGGAAAAATGATACTCTGTTCGATCAAGCCATCAGTGTACCGCTTGATGGAAATGTCAGGATTGTTTAAAATCTTGCCTACATACGATGATGAAGAACGTGCGATTATTGCTTGCGGGGTGGCGTCATGACCGAATCAACGAAAAATTTTATGGAACTCAGGTTTGCCAGTCGTTCGGAAAATGAATCATTTGCCAGAGTCGCGGTTGCTTCGTTTATATCTCAACTGGACCCGACCGTGGAAGAACTGACAGATATCAAAACGGTTGTGTCTGAAGCTGTGACCAATGCCGTGATTCATGGTTACGAAGAAAAAACAGATGGTGTTATTCATGTTCGCACTGAAATTGATGGTGCACGGGTAAGCATTACCATTTCCGATCAAGGGATAGGAATTCCTGATGTGAATGAAGCAAGACAGCCGTTATATACGTCAAAACCGGAATTGGAACGGTCGGGAATGGGATTTACCATTATGGAAAATTTCATGGATGAGGTAATGATTCATTCCAAACCGGGGAAAGGGACCACTGTCCATATGGTTAAATATCTGAAAAGCCGTCAGCAGACGATGGCTTATTGAGGGATGTCTATGGAACCGGATGTACATAACAACAGGCACGGCCATCTGTCGGATGAAAAAGTGAAGGAATTGATCAAAGCCAGTCAGCAAGGGGACATGGAGTCCCGAAACAAGCTGATTAGTCACAATATTCGGTTAGTTTGGTCGGTTGTGCAGCGATTTCTCAACCGGGGTTATGAAGCGGAAGACTTGTTCCAGATTGGTTGTATCGGGCTCTTGAAAGCGGTGGACAAATTTGATTTGAACTATGATGTCAAATTTTCCACCTATGCCGTTCCGATGATCATCGGCGAAATCCAACGCTTCCTGCGTGATGATGGGATGGTCAAGGTGAGCCGGTCATTGAAGGAAATGGCGAACCGGATCAGAAAAACCAAAGACGAGCTGTCAAAGAAATACAACCGTTTGCCCACCATTCAGGAAATTGCCGCTGAAATCGGGATTGATCCCGAGGAAATTGTTTTTGCACAGGAAGCCAACCGGGCCCCTACGTCCATTCATGAAACGGTTTATGAAAATGACGGAGACCCGATTACCCTGATGGATCAGATTGCCGATGAACAGTTTACAACATGGTTTGACAAATTGACATTGAAGGATGCGATTCACCGGTTGAGTGACCGCGAAAAGCTGATTGTTTATCTTCGTTATTACAGAGACCAGACCCAATCGGAAGTTGCTGACCGGTTAGGGATTTCACAGGTACAGGTTTCACGCCTGGAAAAGAAAATTATTGCCAAAATGCGGGAAGAACTGGATTTAAGTAAAGAAAACGGATGATTTTGAAGCTGGAAGCACCTTTGCGGGTGCTTTTTTTATATTTGAACTGTCCTGCACATACTAACAAGAGCCCAAACGTTTCATAAAGGAGTTGCCCGCATATGGAGAACATTGTCACAATCAGGCTGAAAAAGAAAGTAACGGCAAAACCTGGGCAACGCTTGTTTTTAAAAGATATTGCTGTTCTGGACATGCAAGGAGATGCGTCAGAAAATCTTCAGGAACTGTTGGTATGTAAACTTTCTCTGAGCAATGGAAATTTTGCCGTGATTGATGTTATTGATGTGATGAAACTGATTCGGAGACATTTTCCATCACTTGATATTCGTTATGCCGGTCCTCCGCAAACCCTGATCGAGATTCAGACAGGTTCAAAACGGCCTTCATTGATCGCGGTCATATTCGCCATGCTGGTTTTGTTTATCGGATCGGGGCTGACCATTATGAACTTCCATATGGATGTGAGCATGCCGCAGGTGCATGAGCGTATTTATTATCTAATCACAGGGGTGCATAAAAAATCGCCGTTGATTTTACAAATTCCTTATTCTTTAGGCATTGGCATAGGAATCTTTCTGTTTTTCAACCGATTGTTCAAAAAGCGTTTTAATGAAGAGCCAAGTCCATTGGAACTGGAAATGTATCTGTATCAGGAAAACATTGATCAATACATCATCAATGACGACAAACAGAAAGCGGATTGCAAGCATCATGAATCTGGTACATGACCTGTTGCTGGTGTTGATCGGCCTGGCTGGCGGGGTTGCGGTAGGTAGCGGTTTTGTCGCGTTTATAACGGTTCTTGATATTGTTCCCCGGCTGGCTCAGGTAACCTGTACCCAGTCCCGGGTGTATCTCTATGAATATGTCATTGGACTTGGTGTACTTTTTTTTACATGGATTGATTTTCGCACCCTGTTGCTTTCCCTGCCCCATGTTTTTACTGCGATTTTTGGTCTTAACATGGGAATCTATGTGGGAATGTTGGCAGCCGCGTTAACGGAAGTTGTCAATGTTATCCCGATCACAGCCAGACGGTTGAACATGCAAGAATACATGATTTATTTTCTGATCGCCATGGCATTGGGAAAAGTAACCGGATCATTGGTGGAGTGGTTTCTGTTTCAAAATTTTTAAGAGAGGAAGTGGTGAAAAATGGGGTCATTCTGGACCGCTTTTCTGGTAGGCGGAATCATTTGCGTAATCGGTCAGCTGCTGATCGACCTTACCAATCTGACACCAGCCCATGTGCTTAGCCTGCTGGTAGTCGCCGGCGCTGTACTGGACGGATTTGGCCTATATGATCCATTAATTCAATTTGCTGGAGCCGGTGCAACCGTTCCAATCACGAGTTTTGGCAACTCATTGGTGCATGGTGCGTTGTCTGAAGCCCACAAACATGGTTTTGTCGGGGTTTTGTCCGGGATTTTCGAGATTACCAGCGCCGGAATTTCTGCAGCCATTATTTTTGGCTTTTTGACTGCCGTCATTTTCAAACCTAAAGGTTAAGAATGAACAAACGAAAAATAATTATTGTGACTGACGGCGATCAAATTGCCAGGCAGGCGTTGGAAAAGGCTGCAGAACAGCTCGGTGTGCGCTGCATTTCTCTCTCAGTCGGCAATCCCAGCCCGTTTGGCGGACCTGAGCTGGTGGACCTTGTCAAACAGGCAGCATATGACCCTGTTATCGTCATGTTTGATGATTGTGGAGACGAAAAAGAGGGAATCGGTGAGCAATCCCTGAAATATGTTGCAACCCGTCCGGATATTGATGTAATCGGAGCGATTGCCGTTGCTTTCAACTGCAAGAAAAGCAAAGGCACCCCCGTTCATGTTGCTATCGACCGAAACGGTCAGATTATCTCATCTTCGGTGGACAAATCCGGTCAGATTGTTTATGACCAGCCACTGCGAATCCTCGGGGATACGTTAGAAGTATTGAATGAATTACCGATTCCGTTTGTGGTTGGAATCGGTGATTTGGGCAAAATGCAGCACCAGGATGAAGTCAAGATTGGGGCGCCGGTTACAACCAAGGCATTGCAGCTGATTTTGTGCAAATTTCAGCATGGCTGCCAGTGAATGAGTGGGGACACCAAGCATCCACTCATTTTCAAACGCAATCTGAATATTGATAATATTTTGTTGTTTTTGTTTATCGGCTATATTGGATCAGATAAATATGGTATTCTTAAAAATGAGTACTTGTCTGTTTTTCAGGAGGAGGGCAGTAACATGAAACATCTGCGTGCATTGCAAATTTTCGGGGTTATTACATCGATTGGGGCTTATTTCATGCTGCTCATGGGAGCGATTGTAAGCGCAACCGAATCAGGAAAAGGATGCGGCAATACCTGGCCGTTTTGCCACGGGCAACTGATTCCTTCTTCGCTACCCGTGGAAACCGTGATTGAATACGGTCATCGGATTGTTTCCGGCCTTGACGGTTTGCTGATACTTGTTTTGGCTGTCTGGTCCTGGATGACATTTAAAGACGATCGGCGGGTCAGGATTTTAGGTTTCCTGAGTTTGTTCTTTGTGGTATTTCAGGGGATATTGGGTGCATTAACCGTTGTTTTTGAAGGACCATTTTCCAAACAGTTTTCGTTGGCTCTTCACTTCGGATTTTCCCTGATCTCTTTTGCCAGCGTCATATTGCTGACCGTCTATCTGTTCCAAATTCCCGGGAACAAACTGGACAGGCCTGTACTTGGCCGCAGGCAAAAACGATTGGCAAAATGGATCTGGGGACTGGCTGCTTATACCTATGTTGTCGTTTATACAGGGGCCCTGGTTCGCCATGCGGAAGCAACGATGGGCTGCGGTTATTCTTTCCCGTTTTGCGGTTCGGTCTATTTGCCGGACTTGTCATCACTAGCGGGAATTCATTTATTACATCGCTACTTTGCATTTGTGCTTTTTTTCCTGGTCGTTGGCTTGTTCATTTTCATTTGGCGAAAATATCGTGACCGGAAGGATCTGGTTCAGGGTGGTCTGCTTGCGCTGATTCTGATTGGTTTGCAAGCAGCAAGCGGGGCCCTGGTTGTTTGGACAGGAGGAAAACTGATTCTGGAGTTGATACATACCACCATTATTTCCGGTTTCTTTGCGGTTCTCTCTTATATGTGCATGCAAATCGGTTTTCCATGGCGAAAAAAGACCCACTTTTCCAAACAGTCGCTAAAAATGGGTTATTCCAAATAATTGAGTGAAACAGGAAGTGATTTTGGCAGCAAACAAAATCACTTCCTTTTCTGTTTATCTGTATGCTCGAAAAATTGATACTTTAAGTAGATTTAGAGAGAACAAGAAGAAATCTCGACAATGAAATAAAAATAGGCTATAGTTATCTTGAAGTATGAAAAGGTAATAATTCATTTATTGCATCCTTCGGGGCAGGGTGAAATTCCCGACCGGCGGTGATGGCTGATCTATGGCCTCAGTCCGTGACCCGCGCAAGCGGTTGATTCGGTGAAACTCCGAAACCGACAGTATAGTCTGGATGGGAGAAGGATGAGCAGATGTGTACCTTTGCTTTGTGAACTTTTTTCACGATTGATAAAGGGCTTGTTTTTGTTGCCAAGCACTTTTTTATACACAACTGCTTTTTCTGTTTTTTTGCCCCGAATTTTGAATTCGGGGTTTTCTATTGATTTTCAGCAAAAGGATCAAGGAGTGAATTATGCTTACAATACATGAAACTTGGATGCGTTTGGCTTTGCAGCTGGCTGAGGCAACTCAGGGACAGACGTCTCCCAATCCGATGGTGGGAGCGGTTGCTGTTAAAAATGGACAGGTTATTGGTACCGGAGCCCATTTAAAATCAGGTACGCCACATGCTGAAATCCATGCCCTGAACATGGCCGGAGAGAATGCCAGGGGCTGTACCCTTTATGTTACTTTGGAACCCTGCAACCATTTTGGCCGCACTCCTCCATGTACTCATCGTATTATAGAGGCTGGCGTAAAGCGGGTGGTGATTGGCAGTGCCGATCCGGATGAAAAGGTGTCCGGACAAGGAATCGAGCATTTGCGGCAAGCCGGAGTAGAAGTGATGACGGGGGTATTGAAAGAAGAATGTTTACGGCTCAATGAAGCATACTTTCATCACCGGAAAACCAAAAAGCCATTTGTCACCCTGAAAATGGCCATGACGTTAGACGGGATGATTGCCACTCACACTGGAGACAGCCGGTGGGTGACCGGGAAAGAATCACGCGCTCATGTTCATGAATTGCGAAAACGAAGTGATGCCATTCTTGTTGGAGTGGGCACTGTTCTCGCAGATGATCCGCAGTTGACAGCGCGTATAGAAGGAGAAATGCTTCGGCAGCCGGTACGGATTGTGTTGGACAGCAAGCTTCAAACTCCGCTTCATGCCCAAATTGTTCGTACTGATGTGGCTCCCACCTGGATTTTTACAACGCCGGCTTGCGATCGGAAGAAGAAAGAGCAGTTAACTGCCAAAGGGGTCCGCGTTATTATGACCCGCAGCCACAATCAGGTTGACCTGGACGAAATGCTTGCCTATTTGGGGAAACAGGGAATTTTATCCCTGATCGTTGAGGGCGGAACCAGGATTAATGCCTCATTTCTGCGAGGAAATCATGTACAGAAGGTGATGGCTTATATCGCCCCAAAATTACTAGGCGGCACCAACAGTAAAAACGTAATTGCAGGAGCGGGTCCGGATTATATGGCTCAGGCGATTCCGTTGTCCCGCACCCGACTGGAGCGCTTGGGAGATGATTATTTGATGATCGGATATATTGATCCAACAGGACCAGCAAAATTTTGAGAAAAGGGGTTGATATTCTTGTTTACGGGGATTGTGGAAGAGGTCGGCCGGGTAAAACAGCTGCGAAAAACTCCATTGACAATGGAATTAAAGATTGAATGCCGGCATGTTTTGGAAGGAACCCGCTCAGGAGACAGCATTGCGGTAAATGGCGTATGCCTGACGGTCACCGAAATGGGCAGTGATCATTTCACAGCCGATGCCATGCCTGAAACCATGAAACGGACGAATCTTGGAAAATTGAACATCTCGGATACCGTGAATTTGGAGCGGGCCGTTGCGGCCGGACAGCGAATGGGAGGGCATTTTGTTCAGGGGCATGTAGATGGAGTTGGTACCATCCTTTCTGTCACGCCTTATGAAAATGCCGTGCTGTTTCATATTAAAGCAGGCCGTAACCTGACCCGTTATATGATCGAAAAAGGTTCAATTGCAGTAAACGGAATCAGCTTGACCATTGTTGAAGTTGGAGCTACGGGGTTTAGCGTCTCATTGATCCCGCACACAATAAAAAACACGCAGCTTCGCGATGCAAAGCAGGGAGATCTCGTAAATATCGAAGTAGATATGATCGGAAAGTATCTGAACAAATGGCTTGAAGAAAAATCTGGTTCGACCGGAACGCTTACCTGGGATCATTTAAAGGAACATGGATTTATCAAATAAGGAGGGATTACACATGACATTTCATTCCATTGAAGAGGCGCTTACATCCTTGAAAAATGGGGAAATGATCATTGTTGTTGATGATGAAGACCGTGAGAATGAAGGGGATCTGTTGGCGCTTGCCGAAAAAGCGACACCGGAAGTGATAAATTTCATGATTACGCATGGGCGGGGACTTGTCTGTGTTCCGCTGACAGAAGAACGGGCCAAAGAACTGGATCTTCCGCAAATGGTGAATCGAAATACAGACCGGCATGGAACGGCGTTTACCGTTTCTGTCGATGCGATGTCCACTACCACCGGCATTTCCGCTTTTGAACGCTCCGATACGGTCATGCAATTGATTGATCAAACCAGGGGACCGGACGATTTCCGGCGGCCCGGACACATTTTTCCTCTGGTTGCCCGGCAAGGCGGAGTGTTGCGGCGTGCAGGACATACCGAAGCAGCTGTTGATCTGGCCCGGTTGAGCGGGGCATATCCGGCCGGTGTGATCTGTGAGGTGATCAAGGAAGATGGTACAATGGCACGTGTGCCTGACCTGAAAAAAATGAGCCAGAAATTTGGTCTGAAAATGATTACGATTCAGGATCTGATCCAATACCGTCGCTATAAGGAAACGCTGATTGAGCGGGTTGTTTCTGTCCATATGCCTACCGATTATGGTGACTTTAAGATGATTGCCTATACCAGTCAAATCGATGGAAAAGAGCATGTTGCACTGATCAAGGGAAAAATTGATCCGGAACAGCCCGTGTTGGTCCGTGTTCATTCCGAATGTTTGACAGGGGATATTTTTCATTCCCAACGCTGTGACTGCGGTCCGCAACTGGATGCGGCCCTTAGAAAAATCGAACAGGCCGGCCGGGGAGTTCTTCTGTACATGAGGCAGGAAGGGCGCGGAATTGGACTCATCAATAAATTGAAAGCTTATAAATTGCAGGAAGAAGGATTGGACACAGTAGAAGCCAATCTGCGCCTGGGATTCCGTGAAGACTTGCGCGAATACGGGATCGGTGCACAAATCCTGCGCGACCTGGGAGTTGGCAAAATCCGGCTCATGACCAATAACCCGCGCAAAATTGCCGGCTTGAAAGGTTATGGACTGGAAGTAACAGAAGTTGTACCTCTTGAACTTCCGCCAAATAAAAATAACCGGCGATATATGGAAACAAAAAAGGAAAAACTGGGGCATTTGTTGCACTTGTAAACGAGGAGGAAAAATCATGCAAAATGTATACGAGGGAAGTCTTGTTGGCAAGGGGTTGCGGTTTGCGATTGTCGTAGCCCGGTTTAACGAATTTATTACAAGCAAACTGTTGGATGGAGCACTGGATGCATTCAAGCGTCATGGAGTGGAAGAAAATGAAATAGAAATTGTTTGGGTACCCGGTGCATTTGAAATCCCGCTTGTTGCCGATCAATTGGCGGCCACCGGAAAGTATGATGCGATTGTAACCCTGGGATGTGTGATTCGCGGTGCCACCACCCACTATGACTACGTTTGCAATGAAGTTTCCAAAGGGGTTGCGGCAGCGAGTGTCCGTCATCATCTCCCAGTCATTTTTGGGATTGTGACCACGGAAAATATTGAGCAGGCCGTTGAACGGGCTGGAACCAAAGCGGGCAACAAAGGATGGGACAGTGCTGTTGGGGCCATTGAAATGGCAAACCTGATGAAACAATTGAATCGTTAATGGGAGAACGGGGGATAAAAACATGGAAATAAAAATCAAATTGGATATGTTTGAAGGCCCCCTGGATTTATTGCTTCATCTGATTGAAACGGCCGAAGTGGATATCTATCAGGTTTCCATCGCCAAAATTACGGATCAGTATATGCAGGTTTTGAATGAAGCCGAACAAATGGAGTTGGAAGTGGCCAGTGAGTTTCTGGTGATGGCGGCAACCCTGCTGGCGATTAAAAGCAAAATGCTGTTGCCCAGGCATGAATTGCTGGAAGAGGACTTGACGACAGAACACGAGGGGTGGTTTGAAGATCCGCGGGCGGAACTGGTGGAGCGCCTGTTGGAATATAAGAAATACAAGCGTCTGGGAGAAGTCCTGCGCATGCGGGAGGAAGAAAGAAGCAAGGTTTATTCCCGTCCGGCCATGGATTTGACTCCCTATACCCCCGAGGAAAATCCGGTCGAGGGTCTTTCACCTGACGATTTGTTGCAGGTATTTGTGGAAACGTTGAAAAACCGGGCGCCACAAGAACAGGTGACCCGGCTGGTTCGGGAGGAAATCTCTGTCAGTGACCGGATGGAAGAAATATATTCCCTGTTGACCAGAAAGGGACAGTTGTTTTTCAGCAGGCTGATCGACTGGAATACCGTGACCAGGGAATGGATCATCACCACCTTTCTGGCGCTCCTGGAATTAATGAAACTGAAAAAGATTGTTTGTTATCAGGAAGGGCTGTTTGGAGAAATTCGGGTGGAGGTGCTGCCTGGGTGAGTCAGGAAATGAAAGCAGTAATCGAAGGACTGTTGTTTGCAGCCGGTGAAGAGGGTTTAAGTCTTAAGGAAATGGCTGACGTCACCGGGCTGACCAAAGTTGAACTGGAACAACTCCTGTTCGATTTGCGGATCGAATACAAAGAACAGCAGAGAGGCATGCAAATAGTAAAAGTGGCCCAGGTGTACCAAATGACAACATTGCCGGAGCATGCACCTTATTTTGAAAAGCTGGCTCAGGCGCCTGCCCGGTCACGCCTTTCCCGGGCAGCACTGGAAACGCTGGCCATTATTGCCTACCGCCAACCTGTCACCCGTATGGAAATTGAGGAAATCCGGGGAGTGAAAAGTGACCGCATCCTGCATGTTCTTTCCCGGAAAGGACTGATTCGGGAAACCGGGAGGGCTGAAGGGGCCGGCCGACCGATATTGTATGGGACAAGCAAGGAATTCCTTGAGTATTTTGGGCTGAATCATATTGAGGAACTGCCACCGCCGGAGTCCATTTTCGATTGGCGGGAATGGGAGCAGGAAAGACAGGATCTGTTTAAGCGGTTAGGTGTCGATTCTGAAGCAGAGGCAAATTCACAGAAAAACGGGTTGAAAACAAGCCTGGCAAAATGAAAATAGCATGGACATTTACCTGAATGGAGGCATGGTTGCCTCCATTCAGGCGTTGGAAGAACATATAAGGGGCAGGACTTTTTCGTCTTCATTTTGCTCCGATTTGTGATTTTTCCCAACCGTGTGCAGAACAAAAAAAGCGGAAAGGCTTGATATCATTGAAGCAGGAGTGTAAAACAGGCCGATTTTTTCGGAGCATCGGAGAGGTTGGAGAAAATTTGGCAAAAGCCTTGGCAAAAGCTTTGCTGTTTCAGCCATTTTGGCTTGATCTGAAAGACAGGAAGCTTGATTTAACTGGGGTTGAACCGGAACATAGGATGTATTTAAATACTCGTAATAATACAATGATTGCGCGTTATTCATAAGTTGAACCTTAACATAGGATTGATGTAAGCGTTGGAAGATGGGGTTATTTTCTGCTTACCTATAAAAAAAGATTGAGGATACTACTTCCTCAATCTGATCAAACTTAATGGATTCACATTCTTCTTTTAATTCAATATCAAAGCCAGAACCAGCAACAGCAGAATAAAAATGACAGGAACGAGAATAATCGAGACAAAGCCTTTCCATGAACCAATTTTGTTAATTTCTCCGATGATTTTCGAGTAGGCCACAAAGTAATAGATGCTCATGATCAGACTGATCGTCAAAGCAATAAAAAACAACAGTAATAAGAAGAATGAGGAGTCAATATCCGGTGTTTCTGTTGTAAAGTTTTCTTCTCTAAAAATCAGGAGCATGGGGATGAACAAAGCTAACTTTGTCGTATACGGAATCGTTGCCCAGGCAGTTGCTTTATATGTTTCTTTGAAGGTGGCTGTCCCTTTAAATAAACGAGTGGTTCCGTAAGTACAAAGGCTGCTTAAGAACCAAGAAATGGCGCCAATGATTGGACCAATAATGATGAATAGGATCAGGATGGTCAAGACAGACATGGAATCTCCTGTATCCTGATTCATTGCTTGTTCCAAAAACAGGGTTATTCCAAATAATGCAATCAAAACAAAGAGTATGCTGCCTGAGGTCTTGTCGATTGCAAGACGAATCGCAGACTTGGGTTGCTTGATCAGTGGAACCCAATATTCTTTTAATATCAAACATGAACCTCACCTTTCTATTGCACAACAACTCCAATGATGTTGTCTTTTTTTATAGCTCCATAATATCGGCTATCCTGGCTAATTGAGCGGACATCGCCAAGGACAAAATATTGGCCGGCTGGTACATCCACTGGTTTCAGATTATCACTTTTGTTCTTGTTTAAGAGGTAAGTTTCTTCGTATTTTTCTCCGTCTATATAGAGCTGGCCTTCCCTGATTTCAACGGTTTCGTTCCCAAAGGCAACAACTCGTTTTGTATGTATCTGATTCAGGCTGGGAACTTTGAAAACGATAATATCTCCTCTTCGGATGTAGTCAGGGTTCTTTTTAACGAGATACACTTCTCCTTCGATTAAGGCAGGCTCCATACTCTTGCCTACCCCTTGATAAAAACCGTAAAAAAATTCCATATGATAAAAATTATAAGAAGAAGTCCGGCGAGGCTTCCTATGAACCCTTTACGGGTCTTCAACCAAGCCACATAATTCCTCCTTTCCTGTCTGTGGTTTACTCGATTCAATTTTAAATTTGTCATATTTCGATTATAACGAAATGTTTGCTGTCTATCTATAGACAATAGGAGTTTTAAAACATAAGAAAAAAGACCAGTGTTTCACTCAGTGTTTCACTGGCCTTTATTGTAATCTTTTATTACCAATTTATGTCTGTTGGAACATACAAAGCATTAATAAACTCTGTAAAGGAAGAACCAAAAACCTGAACCCGATCGTTTAACTCGTTTCCATCAAAGATCATCTCAAGTGCGTCATTTTTATCCTTCCAAATAATTATTGGATTTTGTTTGTTCGGACCGTAGAAAAAACAATAAAAGAAAAGGGGCTTCTCGTTCCCTTCGCTTTTGATTGAATCACAATTGGTATGGGTAAACTATTTCATCGCTTTCTCATTGTCTTTCTCATTATAGGAATTGTAACCTTAAACACAAATGTAGTTCATGCTGAAGGCAGCTTTCATGTTCCTGAAGTACAAGATGATTTCAAACAGTTTGAACAAGATACACTTCCAAAACAGGAACAACCTGTTGACTCCCCACCCGTCAATGAAGAAAAAGGAGTCTTGGATTCCTTAACACAACCGTTTGTCGATGCATGGAATGGGGCAAATGAGGAAATTTCCGATATTTGGGAATCAACCAAAGAGTCATTTTCGGATTTTTTGAATTGGTTAGATGGTGTCTTGTCAAAAATCAGCAATGTTGCCGTGGATCCCCACTCTGCCAGGGATTGGTTAAGCAAACAAGCAGATCTTATTAAAAACAACTGGCAGCACTTCATCAATGAACCGGGCAACTACTTATATGAAGCCTTAGCGATTGAAGATTATAAAGCAGCATGGGATAAATTAACCTCTGATCCATTAGGATATTTCAAAGATGCATGAAGTAACTTCAAGACAAGTATTAACGAAATAAAAGAGGATCCCGTTTCAGCAATTTTTGATTATGAAATGTTTACGGAAGCACTGGCTGGGATGGATAAAAACGGCAAACCGATTCTTCTTCCAAATCGTGTATGGAACATGGTCGAAAGCCTCCCGACACCTGCCAGGCTTATCAAATTACTTCGGATTGGAAAGGATGCACTTGTACCAGATAGCTGCCACTGCGGCTGGAAAAATCCTGCGAATAAAAACGAGTTTCCAACGGATCATCCAAGAAAGCCAGCTAGCTTAAAGAGTGGAGATCCTAATTTCAAATATGAAGTCATCGAAAAAGATGGAAAACATTACATTCGAACCAGTGATGGACGCGAAATACCTAACAAGTATTTTTACACAGGGGAAGTGACGAAAACCACCAAACAAGGCAATACGTACACGGTAACCTATGATAAAAACGGGTTCCCAGATTTTGAACCCCATGCGAAAAAAGATAAAGATGGCAATCCAATCATCATTTATTTGCCAGAGGATGCAATTGTTGGAGCATCCGCAGCTCAAACTCAATTCGCAACGAAATTGTTGAAAGAAAGATATGTGAAAAAATATGGTGAAACCAAATGGAAAGATCAAATGAAATCAGAAGGATTTACAGATGCTCAAATTGAATCTATTGATAAAGGAAAAGGTTCAATCGGCCGTAAGGAGGAAGGCTATGCCAATAGACTGACATGGCATCATGATGTAGAAACCGGCAAAATGGTTTTAGTTCCATTTGATTTAAATAATACCTTCAAGCATACCGGGGGCACAAGATCTGGGGAAAACAAAAAGTTAAATAACATCCTTTATTCTTAATGAAAGGGGATTTGTAATATTGATTACATGGGTAAGGCGAAATAAGAAAATTCCAGATGAGCAATTTGCTGAAATTGAGAAACACATAGGTGTGAAACTTCCCAAAGACTATATCCATTGGACTCAACAATACTTCGAACCAGAAGATGAAGCGTATTATCAGTTTGATTCGCTATATGATCCAGACATGATTATTGATGAATTTGAGGCCCTCTATTTTAAAGAAGAAACGGAAAACAACTGTTTAGCGATTCTACCTTCTTAAAAGCAAATGCCAGCAAAAGCAAGTTCAAGAAACAAAAGGTTACTGTCACTCCCAAGGACTATATGGTTGAATTGGAAAAAGCCATCGACGAAGACCGGATTCAGCATGGAAAACATCCGTTAAAAAAAACAAGTAAAATTGGAGAAAAAGGAAATCCGGATCAGTACAACCGA
>NZ_JACEOL010000031.1 GCF_013868055.1 Thermoactinomyces mirandus
AAAAGGGCTTGGGGTTGTATGTTTCGGGATAATTAGCCGGACAGAAAAGGCTGTTGACAAAACAAGGTCAACAGCCTTGGCCTCTTCCAAGAGGTCTTTTTGTTTCGCCGGATTGTGGTATAATGGACTCCAAGTCGTGAGATCAGATGGAATAGGACTTTGCCTGTGGATGGAGGAACATAAATGGTAGACCGCCACAAAATTGAAAAAGCAGTACGTATGATTCTGGAAGCGATTGGTGAAGATCCGGACCGTGAAGGTTTAATAGATACGCCGGCGCGTGTTGCGCGCATGTATGAAGAAATCTTTGTTGGTTTGAATGAAGATCCCAAAAAACATTTTTCGGTCATCTTTAGTGAAGATCATGAGGAATTGGTATTAGTCAAGGATATTCCTTTTTTCTCAACCTGCGAACATCATCTGGTTCCTTTTTTCGGGAAAGCCCATGTTGGTTACATTCCCCGTGGAGGAAAGGTGACAGGGCTCAGCAAACTGGCCCGTGCCATTGAGACGGTAGCAAGAAGGCCCCAGTTGCAAGAGCGGATTACATCAACGGTAGCTGATTCGATTGTTGAAACGCTGGACCCATATGGCGTAATCGTGGTGATCGAGGCAGAGCATATGTGCATGACGATGCGCGGTGTAAAAAAACCGGGTTCCAAGACAGTCACTTCGGCTGTAAGGGGAATTTTTGCCGAGGATGCTGCTGCACGCGCCGAAGCGATGAGTTTGATCAGTCTAAAATAAAAAAAGTTACCTCTTGACATGATTTTAAGCCCGTAATATAATGTTAATTGTCGCTGGCAAGATAACATGAATGATTTCAACGGGCTATGGCGCAGCTTGGTAGCGCGCTTGCATGGGGCGCAAGAGGTCGTCAGTTCAAATCTGGCTAGCCCGACCAACAGCAAGACTCTTCCTCTTGGGAGAGTCTTTTTTATTGGAATGACAGAGAAAAGAACCGTGGTAAAATAAAGTTGATTTTCATCATCCTGAGGAGGGATTAAGATTGAAGGAAGTCTGGGGTGATTATGTGTTAATCAAGGCGAAGGAAAATGGAGTAAACGTGATCGGGTTAACGAGAGGAAAAGATACCCGTTTCCATCATTCGGAGAAGCTGGACCGGGGAGAAGTGATGATTGCGCAGTTTACGGAAAATACATCTGCCATAAAGATTCGCGGCAAAGCAACGATCATGACCAGTTTTGGGACAATTGACACCGATGAATAGAAAGACAGCCCTGAACAAAAGCGCATATTTGCATGTTTCCCCGCTGTTTTTTATAAAATGGTATCAGCGATTTAAAAGGGGGAAGCAGGGTGGAGGCTTTTGTTGTACGAATACTTGCAGCCGTGCTGGCAGCGACTCTTTTGGCGGTCGTGGTATCCGTGCTTCCGGAGCTGTCGGCAAACCGGAACGGGCAAGGCGAGCATTTGCCGGTATTCAAGGATGAGTCAACCATGAAGTTGACCAGGGAGCGCGTGGTAGATTTTATCCTGGACCAGGAAATTCAAATGTCGCTTAAGCGCATTGATTTTTATAATTATAAAGTATTTTTGGAACTGGATTCTGCCGGATTGGCAAAACCAGCTGTCAGCAAAGAACTGGTCCGGATCATTTGCCGGATGTTAGAGCAAACAGAAAATGTTGGGGAGGTACAGGTACTCGTTCATGCTATATCTGGCGAAAGCCTGCTGGTTGAAGCAAAAAAAAGCGATTTGCAGGGAAAAGGTTTAAAACTGCTGAAAGCGCTATCGGACGAGGAAATACTGGAGCAAGTGTTTAAAACTACATGGTTTTCCTCTCATACTCATTCAAATGAGGGAAAACAATGGTAGAATGCCTATCTTTACAAAAAGTATGGTATACTATTCGCAGCGCTTGAATCAGCCTCATTGGGGGAACAATTTTATGGCATTCATACATAATGAAGCATTAATTCGATTGATTACACAAATTCGAAATAGTGTAGAGAACCGGTATGTCAGTGAAACAATGGGGGAAGTGCAAATCCCGGTTTTTTTTGTGCAAGTTTTGTATTGGCTTTTAAATGAACGGCAAGAGGAGACAAAAAAGGTTGAATTGTATATCATCGCGTCCACTTTGTTGAAAATGGGAATCGATATGCATGAACAGATTCGGGTGAATCCCCGGCATGATGATGAGCGATTGCAGCAACTTGCCATTTTGAGCGGGGATCATTACAGCAGCCTGTTTTATCTGCATCTGGCCGGACAGCATGAAGTGGAAGGGATTCGCTATTTGTCAGATGCTATTTGCCGGATTAATGAATGGAAAATGTCTTTGCATGCGCTGAGAAATGGAGAAGGGTTTTCAGACCCGAAAAAAGCCTGGTGTTATTTTGAAAAAATTTCGTCCGGATTGGTTGCGGCATTGGCCGATTTTTTTCATGTGGAAGATGAAATCAGGATTCTGGCCGCTGCAGCCCTTGTCGCTCTTTTTGATGCGGACCGGTTGGCCGGATTGTACCTGAAGGACCATGAAGTGTGGCTCGATGAAATACTTGAAAAGAAATCATTTCTCAAAGAGGCATGCGATCAGCTGGATGATCCTGTCCTAAAATCTTTATTGCAGGAATTGCCGCAATTTGAACCAGTTGTATTGAAAGAGAGTGATGGAGTTTGAAACCTGAAGGTGAGGCAAAATCCAAATTCGTACATCAAGTGTTTGAAAGTATTGCCAAGGATTATGACCGTATGAATTCCCTGCTCAGTTTTTGCATGCATAAACTGTGGCGCAGGTTTGCCATGAAAAAGATGCACGTTGGGCCTGGCGACAATGCCATTGATGTATGTTGCGGAACCTGTGACTGGACCATTTCATTGGCACGCGCATCAGAGTCTGGCCGCATTGTCGGGCTTGACTTCAGCAAAAAAATGCTGAAGGTTGGAGAAATGAAAGTGGCACGGGAGAACTTGTCCCGCCAGATTGAACTTGTACAGGGAGACGCCATGAATTTGCCCTTTCCGGACAATACTTTTGATCATGCGACGATTGGATTTGCCTTGCGCAATGTTCCCGATCTTGTGCAGGTTCTCAAAGAAATGAAGCGGGTTGTCAAGCCTGGAGGCCAAGTGGTATCTCTGGAATTATCCAAACCGGGTTGGCCTCCTTTCCGTGCAATTTATTATTTCTATTTTAAACGGATTTTGCCCTGGCTGGGCAAATTGTTTGCCAACCGTTATGAACAGTACAGATGGCTGCCTGAATCGCTCGTACACTTTCCCGATTACAAAGAGCTGGAAAGCTTGATGAAAGAGGAAGTCGACCTGGAAAATGTTGAGGTGTACCCGCTGACTGGTGGCATTACAGCCCTTCATATCGGACGCAAACCAAAAGAGGAATAAAGAAGGAAGATGGTTTGATGATGGGATGGAACAAATTGAAGATTGTTTTGGAAATGATTAAATTTGAACATACCATTTTCGCCTTGCCATTTGCCTATTTGGGGGCTATTTTGGGGAGCCTGGAGGTGAGAGAGGTTTTTCCCGCCTGGAAAGAAATCGGTTGGATTACTTTGGCCATGGTTGGTGCACGCAGCGCGGCGATGTCTTTGAATCGCCTGATTGACCGGCAGATCGACGCAAAAAATCCGCGAACCAGAAACCGTGCCATTCCGGCTGGTCTGGTGTCCACCACGTTTGTATGGGGATTTGTGTTTGTTTCGTTTGCATTACTCTTTTTTTCCGCATACCAGTTAAATATGCTGGCAGTTTACTTATTGCCGGTTGCTGTATTTTTTTTGTGGATTTATTCCTATACCAAGCGTTTTACCTGGACATGCCATTTCTTTTTGGGAATCGCCACCGCACTGGGACCGTTGGGAGGCTGGGTGGCAACCACGGCTCAGATCGATGTGCTGTCGCTGATCCTTTTTGCCACCGTTGCCTTGTGGATTGGCGGGTTTGATGTGATTTATGCCTGTCAGGATGTGGAATTTGACCGAAAGGAATCCCTTTATTCTATTCCTGCACGATTTGGGGTGAAAAAAGCCCTGCTTATCTCAAGCCTGATGCATGTCGGAACAGCAGCAGGGCTGATTGCGCTGCTGCTGCTTTTGAACCTGGGGCTCTGGTTTGGGATTGGTGTAGCGATTGCGCTGATCATTCTCGTCTATGAACATGCTATTGTATCCGAAAACGATCTGTCCCGGCTGAATACGGCTTTTTTCACCATGAACGGGGTATTGAGCATGATTATATTTACTTTTACTCTACTGGATGTGTTTTTATGAACAAGAAGCGAATCGTCATAGGAATAACCGGGGCAAGCGGAGCTCCGTATGGACTGTGCCTGCTGGAAGAATGTCTCAGGCAGGGACATGAAGTTCACCTGTTGGTGAGCGAAGCCGGATGGCGTGTATTAAAGGAAGAACAAGGATGGGAAGTGCAGAAGCGGGAACAGCTTTTTTATAACCGATACAAGCATCTGGAGGGAACCCTTCTTTTTCATCCTTTAAAGGATATCGGCGCCAGCATTGCTTCGGGTTCCTTCCAATGTGATGGCATGGTTATTATTCCCTGTTCAATGGGGACCATGGCGAGGATCGCACAGGGGATTTCCGGCAACCTGATGGAGCGGACGGCCGATGTCATGTTGAAAGAAAAAAAACCTCTCGTGATTGTTCCAAGAGAGACGCCCCTGTCGGCAATTCATTTGGAAAATATGTTGAAACTGGCCCAATATGGCGCCAGCATTGTTCCGGCCATGCCTGCCTTTTACCACCAGCCGCAGACCATTGAAGATATGGTGCGGTTTGTGGCCGGCAAAGTGTTAGACCAGTTACACATCGATCATCAGCTTTACCGGCGCTGGTCCACATAAATGTCAAGGATTTTGTGATGAATGTGAAGAATAAAACAGTTAGATCTTTGAACCTTTTCCTGAACCATGGATGGGGAACGGGAAGAGGGAAGGTGATACGAAATAAAGAGAACTGTATACTTGGCTCTGTAGAGCTTGGCATACGTTAGGGTGAAGATCATGAGCTTGCAACAGATTTATTATAACTTGAAAAATGATCTTAAATGGATCGAACGAGAGCTGGAAAAAGCGATCAAAACGGAACATCAGGTATTAAATGATTCATCTGCCCATTTGCTGAAAGCGGGCGGAAAAAGGATGCGCCCCATCTTTGTACTTTTGTCAGGCCGGTTCGGTCAATACAAACGGGAAGAACTGAAGCGGGTTGCCGTAGGTTTGGAACTGATCCATATGGCAACACTGGTTCATGATGATGTCATTGATGACGCGGACACACGCAGGGGCAAGTCTACGGTAAAATCGGAATGGGATAACAAAATTGCCATGTATACGGGAGATTTCATATTTGCACGGGCGCTTACGGAATTGTCACACCTGAAGGAGCCACGTGTGCACCCGATTTTGGCGGCCGCAATGCGACAGGTTTGCCTTGGCGAAATTGACCAGATCGAGGATCTGTATTCAGAGAGACAGTCTCTGTATCGTTATTTGCACCGGATTAAACGGAAAACCGCCTTGCTGATGTCGATCAGCTGCCAGCTGGGCGCAATGGTCAGCGAAGCGAAACCAAAATATATTGCGCGGCTCAAGGCATACGGCTACTATGTCGGTATGGCTTTTCAACTGACCGATGATGTCCTGGATTTTGTGGGCGATGAGAAAACATTGGGCAAACCGGCCGGAAATGATTTGCGGCAAGGAAACATTACCTTGCCTGTCATTTATGCATTGAGTCAGGCTGACGAAAGAGAACGTGCGATGATCCTTGCTTATCTGCGGTCGCAAGGCGAAGACGGACTATTGGAAGAAATATTGCAGCTGGTGCGGCAAAAAGGCGGGATTGAGTATACGCTTGACTTGTCCAAACGCTATATGGAAAAAGCGATGCGCAGCCTGACAGAATTGCCGACATGCTATGAACGGGAATCATTACGGCTGATTTCTGAATTTATTGTTCAACGTTCCTATTAGCCATAAATCCTGACTCCATGGTTGCGATTACATTTTAAACTTGTTAGAATTTTTCTTGTTACTTTCCCGTTTTAACTTGTGAATAGTACTCTACATATCGTTAAAATGGAGGCTGACCTTATGGAAAAAACATTCATTATGGTAAAACCGGATGGTGTGCAACGCGGATTGATTGGTGATGTGGTTTCCCGTTTTGAAAAGAAAGGATATCAGCTGGTCGGTGCAAAACTGATAACCGTGTCCCGTGATCTGGCCGAACAACATTATGCAGAACATAAAGAAAAGCCGTTTTTTGGCGAATTGGTTGACTTTATTACTTCCGGTCCGGTTTTTGCGATGGTATGGCAAGGGCAAAACATTATAGCGACAGCCCGCCAAATGATGGGGAAAACCAATCCGTCTGACGCATTGCCCGGAACAATCCGCGGTGATTATGGAGTAAATGTTTCCATGAATATCGTACACGGGTCCGATTCTCCGGAAAGCGCTGAGCGGGAAATCGCTTTATGGTTTGAGAAATCGGAATTGAACAATTACGAGAAAACGATCAATCGCTGGATTTGACTGTGGAAAAGGCATGGCCCGCGAGCTGTGCCTCTTTTATTTTGAGAAGCCTCTCCTCACTTTGAATAATCTGTGTTATCATTACTAACAAATTTTTATTTGTTTTTAGCTTAGCAGAGGAGAGAAGATGAGCAATGAGATATCTTACAGCCGGAGAATCACATGGTCCGCAATTAACCGTAATTATTGAGGGAATCCCTAGTCAATTGCATATTGATAAGGAAAAGATCGATCGTGAGCTGGCCAGACGGCAAAAAGGCTATGGCCGGGGGCGCCGGATGCAAATCGAAAAAGATCAGGTGAAAATATTGTCGGGCGTCAGATTCGGCCGGACAACTGGAGCTCCGGTCACTTTGGTCATAGAAAACCGCGATTACAGTCATTGGAAAAATGTAATGAGTGTTGATTCTGCCTTTGAAGAGGCAGAAAAACGCAGGATTTCCTGCCCCAGGCCGGGACATGCCGATTTGAATGGAGCCATCAAATACCGGCATCGAGACATGCGTGACGTACTTGAACGTTCAAGTGCCAGGGAAACTGCGGCGCGCGTGGCCGCCGGAGCTGTCGCCCGTCTTCTTCTGGAAGAATGCGGAATCGATGTCGCAGGCCATGTCTTACAGATCGGAGATGTTGCCGCGAAGCCTGTCCAGTTATCCTTGCAGGAAATAAAAGAACGGTCGGAATTGTCACCGGTTCGTTGCCTTGATAAGGATGCCGAAAAACAGATGATGGCACGAATTGACCAGGCCAGGGAAGAGGGAGATTCCTTGGGCGGTGTGGTGGAGACGATTGTGGCAGGCGTACCGGTTGGCCTGGGCAGCCACGTACACTGGGATCGCAAGCTGGATGCGAGAATTGCGCAAGCGGTTGTCAGTATCAATGCTTTTAAAGGAGTCGAATTTGGTCTCGGGTTCGAAGCGGCCGGACTGAATGGTTCAGAAGTGCACGATGAGATCATGTGGTCAAGGAAACGTGGTTTTTACCGCCGTACCAACCGTTTGGGGGGACTGGAAGGCGGAATGACAACAGGCGAGCCAATCGTCGTGCGTGGAGCAATGAAACCGATCCCTACACTTTACAAGCCTTTACAGAGTGTGGATATTGAGACCAAACAGCCGTTTCAGGCAAGCATCGAACGTTCAGACAGCTGTGCTGTGCCCGCTGCCAGTGTCGTTATGGAAAATGTGGTGGCATGGGAAATAGCCCAGGCATTGGTTGAAAAGTTTTCCAGTGATACCATGAATGAAATGGTGGAGCAGCTAAAACAGTATCGGGAAAGAGTGGTAGACTTCTGATGAAAACTTTGACAGTTTATGTAAAGGATCAGCCGTATCCCATCTACATAGGAGAAGGCTTGTTGGAACAATTGCCGGCTTTGCTTCGGGAATACCAGATCGAAACAGATCGCAAACTGATGATCGTAACCGATTCCAATTTGGCCCCGCTTTATGGAGAGAAGCTCAAAAACCGGCTGGTTCGTGCCGGATATGCCACCGGGTTTGCCATAATGGAAGCCGGAGAAAAAAGCAAGAATTTGCATGTGTTTGAACAATTGGTCGGCGAATGCCTGCGATTTGGCCTGGATCGCCAAAGCATCATTCTTGCTCTGGGAGGAGGGGTTGTTGGGGATATGGCGGGATTTCTGGCCGCCAGCTATATGCGGGGAATCCCGTTTATCCAGTTGCCGACCACCCTTTTGGCTCATGACAGTAGTGTGGGTGGAAAGGTTGCCGTAAACCATCCGCTGGGCAAAAATTATATCGGTGCTTTTCACCAGCCGCTGATGGTGGTGTTTGATGTCCGGTGTCTAAAGACACTCCCCCTCAGACAGTGGCGTTCAGGAATGGCCGAAGTGATCAAGCACGGGTTTATCTGGGATGAATCCTTTGCAAAATGGCTGGATGATCACCGCAATGAACTGTTTGCCGTTGACAGTGAAGCAGCCGTGGAAGCCATTTATCGCGGATGTGAAATCAAGGCTGCTGTCGTTGCACAAGATGAGCGGGAAACGGGAATCCGTGCCATTTTAAACTATGGACATACGATCGGTCATGCACTGGAGGCTGTTTCCAGGTATCAGGTTTATACGCATGGCGAAGCGGTTTCCATAGGCATGGCCGGTGCTGCCCGGTTAAGCGCAAAAGTTTTGGGAACCGGTTTGGATGTAGTACATTATACCGAACAGTTGCTGGAGGCTTTTGAATTGCCGGTTGCCTCCACCCGTTCATGGTCTGTTCCGGCCATGCTGGACGCAATGAAACGGGATAAAAAGGTAAAACAGGACAAATATGTGTTTGTGTTGGCGAAAGCCCTTGGTGAGGTGAAAATCGTCAGTGATATTCCGGAAACAGAGATCAGGGACGTGCTCGGTGAACTGGTCCCGAATTGAGCCTGGGCGTCCATGTGCACAAAGCAGAAAGATTTTTTGTTGACAGATCACTTTTACTTCGATAAAGTCAAAAGTGAGATGAGTTAAGTTTTTTTCAAGTTTAGTGATTGGTCAATGAGCTGAGTCTAGAAGAGAATGGATATAGCTGAGCTGAGCAGAGTAGAGGCTGAAAAAAGTCCATGAAAAACAGCCAAAGCAATCCTGCTTTGGTTTTTTATATTTCCTCTACCTTACCGCTGTATCCTTCTCTCTTCACCTGTCGAGGAGGGATTTTTTTGATTTACCCCACACGGGAAAATGTGTTGACTCTCAGAAAAAAGTATTCCATGATTCCCCTTTGCCAAAGGGTTTTGGCAGATACCGAAACACCCATCAGTCTTTATGATCGCGTAAAGGATCAGCCGTATTCGTTCTTGCTGGAGAGTGTGGAAGGAGGCAAGCGGTGGTCCCGGTATTCGTTTGTCGGGTCAGATCCTTTTTTTATTGTAAAGGGAAAAGGAGAAAAGCTTGTTATGACTGAGCGTGACAAGGGAAGCCGGGTCGTGACCGAAGAGCCTTTTTCGTTTCTGGCTTCCAGGCTGGAACAGTATCGCTCGCCTTCGTACAAGGGTTTTCCCCCTTTTTTGGGAGGAGCGGTAGGATATGCCGGATATGAAATGGTCCGGTATATCGAGCCAGCCCGGCCGATAACAAAACCTGAGTCAATCTGCCTGGATGACGATTTTCACTTTATGTTTGTCGATCAGTTGCTGGTCTTTGACCATTTGAAACAGGAAGTGGTTTTTGTTTGCCATCTTCATGTCTCCCCGGAAATGTCCGATTCCGAGGTTGAACAGGCTTATTACCAGACAGCCCGGCACTTGAAAAAATGGGCATCCGAATTTTTGTTAGTACCGGTTTCCGTGCCGCCGTTGTTTCTGGGGAAAGGAAAGGTTACGGGACAGGAAGTCCAGGCAAACATTGACAAAAACAGGTATATGCAAATGGTCGAAAAAGCAAAGGAGTATATTCGTAAAGGAGATATTTTCCAGGTAGTGCTTTCCCGCCGGCTTACATGGGAACCGGCGCCGCCACCGTTTGAAGTTTATCGGGCATTGCGCGTATTAAACCCTTCTCCGTATATGTATTATTTGCGGTTGGGAAATGAGACGGTTGTCGGCAGTTCACCGGAACTGTTGGTGCGTGTGACTGACTCGGTGGCAGAAACGTGTCCGATTGCGGGCTCCAGGCCGCGTGGCAAGGATGAAAGGGAAGACCAGGCATTGATCGATGAATTGATCCATGATGAAAAAGAACGTGCCGAACACGTGATGCTGGTGGATCTTGGGCGCAATGACCTGGGACGGGTTGCAAAATATGGAACGGTTAAAGTGACCGATTTTATGAAAATTGAGAAATATTCCCATATTATGCACCTTGTCTCCAGGGTAAGCGGAAAATTGATGGCTGAAAAGAAAGAGTTGGACGCATTCAAGGCCTGTTTCCCGGCTGGAACTTTGTCGGGGGCGCCAAAGGTGCGGGCGATGGAAATCATTTGTGAACTGGAACCGACACCGCGGGGAATATATGGGGGAGCCATCGGCTATTTCAGTTTTGGCGGGAATCTGGACAGCTGCATAGCAATCCGGACCATAGTGTTTCGTGACGGGAAGGCATGGGTTCAATCCGGGGGCGG
The DNA here is from genome assembly GCF_013868055.1 of Thermoactinomyces mirandus. Taxonomy (GTDB): domain Bacteria; phylum Bacillota; class Bacilli; order Thermoactinomycetales; family Thermoactinomycetaceae; genus Thermoactinomyces; species Thermoactinomyces mirandus. The sequence goes on from NZ_JACEOL010000031.1 coordinate 10,606, forward strand.
TATTGTAGCCGATTCTGATCCCGAGGCGGAGTTTATGGAATCATGGAGCAAGGCACTCGGCATGTTGAAGGCACTTGCGATGGTGAGCGATAAAAAGGTGGAGGAGTATGTATGATGAAATCCATTTTGCAAAAAGTGATTGACGGACAAGACCTGTTGCAGATAGAGGCGTACCGGGTCATGAAGGAAATGATGGATGGAAACATATCCTCTGCCCAAATGGCAAGTTTTTTGACAGCTTTGCGAATGAAGGGGGAAACGGTGGACGAACTGATTGGATTGGCCAAAGGGGTTTGTGACCAGTCCGCTCCCATAAAATATCGTTTTGACCAGGCTGTTGATACTTGCGGAACAGGCGGCGATGGAGGAAAAACCTTTAATATTTCCACGGCTGCGGCCATTGTTGCGGCTGCGGCAGGAGTTCCCGTCATCAAACATGGGAACAGGGCCGTTTCCAGCAAAAGTGGCAGTGCCGATGTTTTGGAAGCATTAAACATGAACATTCATCTGAAACAGGATGAAGCGGCCCGGTTAATGGAAAAAACCGGACTCTGTTTCCTGTATGCCCCTTTATACCATCAGGCGATGAAACATGTCATGCCTACGAGAACCGAGCTCGGTTTTCGCACCTGCTTCAATTTGTTGGGCCCGTTAACCAATCCGGCCAGGGTCAAGGTTCAGCTGTTGGGTGTTTATGATGTCCGGTTAACCGAGAAGGTGGCTTATGTGCTGGCTGAACTGGGTGTGGAACGCGCTTTGGTGGCAGCTGGCCTGGACGGTCTGGATGAGATTACCGTTACGGACGCAACCCGAATCAGTGAGTTAAAAGATGGTGAAGTTCGGACTTATGAGGTAACGCCGGAGTCTTTGGGAGTTTCCCGTTCTCCCCTTGCAGAAATCCGGGGAGGTTCAGCTCCGGAAAACGCGCGAATCATTGAACAGATTTTGCAGGGCAAACCCGGAGCTCCCGCCGATATTGTGAGTGTCAATGCCGGTGCCGTTCTATATCTTTCAGACAGGGCAAGCTCGCTGGCTGAAGGAACCTGTTATGCAAAGGAAATCATTCAGTCCGGGATGGCGAAGAAGCAATTGCGCAAAGTGGTTGAGGCTTCCAAGGAGGTTTCTTATGTTTCTTGAACGGATTGCAGAGACGAAACGGAAAGAGGTTGCCGAACTTGTCCATAAAATGACCCCTGAAGACTGGGAACGGGCCTGTGCCTTTCCCAAAGGCCTGTCTCTGAAGGATGCGATATTGAATCGAGGATCGGTTTCCGTGATCGCAGAGGTAAAAAAGGCTTCTCCTTCCAAAGGGGTAATCGTTGGCGAAGTGGATCCGGTCAAGGTGGCTGAGGGATATGAACGCGGGGGAGCCGCAGCGATATCTGTGCTGACTGACGCAACCTATTTTCATGGCAGTGCCGATTTTTTGGTGAATGTGAAGCAAGCCATCAAATTACCGGTTCTTCGCAAAGATTTTATCATCGATGAACGGCAGGTCCTGGAGAGCAAATTGATGGGGGCTGATGCCATTCTGTTAATTGTTGCCCTGTTAAATAAGGAACAGTTGCAGCAATTGACCGAGACTGCACATCGCCTGGGGCTGGAAGTTCTCGTGGAAATCCATGAAAAAAAGGAAATACCGCTCGCATTGGCGTGTGAAGCGGACGTACTTGGGATCAATAATCGCAATCTGCACACCTTTGCGACAGATATATCAAATACGGAACGGTTGAGGCCGCTTTTGCCCAAGGACCGGCCGGTAATTGGAGAGAGCGGTGTGTTGTCCCTTGAGGATGCCAGGCGGATGCAGCAGGCAGGAGTACAGGGGATTTTGGTAGGCGAGTATCTGATGCGCCAGGAGGACCCGATGAAAGCTGTTCGGGAGTTGTGTGGGGGATTAAGCCGATGAAGCGTCCGTTTGTAAAGTTTTGCGGTTTCAGGCGGGCAGAAGATGTTCAATTGGCAAGCCGCCTTCCGGTTGATGCGCTGGGCTTTATTCTTGTTCCAGGCAGAAGGAGAACGGTTACGCGTGAAGATTTGCCTGATTTGATCCGATATGTGTCTCCTGCACAGATGGCAATCGGGGTGTTGCAAAACCCAACCTGGGAAGAAGTGAAAAGCTGGCTCAAGCTCGTACCGTTTTCAGGCATTCAATTGCATGGAGAAGAATCGGCCGCGTTCTGCCGGAAACTGAAATCCACTTTTTCTGTTCATGTGACAAAAGTGATTCACATTCAGGAACAGGCCGATCCGATGGAAGAACTGGAAGTTTACAGACCTTGGGTGGATGCCATCCTGTTGGACAAAGAGGCAGGAAACATCAGGGGAGGGACCGGACAATCATTTGCTTGGGACAGCATTCCTTCATGGAAGGAGTCCTGCCGGAAGGCAGAGATTCCGTTGTGGATTGCCGGCGGGATTAACGAAGCCAATGTAGTTGATTTAATTAAGCATTACCAGCCGGATGGCATCGATGTGTCAAGCGGAATCGAAAAAAATCAGCAAAAAGATGGCGCGACCATGCGACTTTTCATAGAAAGGGTGGAAAAAGCATGTCAACAGTAAATGAGAAAATTGCCAGCCACAGGAATTCGTGGAGATTCGGTGATTTTGGAGGACGTTTTGTTCCAGAAACAACGATGAATGCCCTGATTGATCTGGAAGCCGGATTTACGGGAGCCATGAGCGATCCTTCCTTTAAAGAGGAATTGAGCCATTGGCTGAAAAATTATTCCGGGCGCCCTACGGCCCTGACATTTGCAAAGAGACTGACCGAATATGCCGGAGGAGCAAAGATTTACTTGAAAAGGGAAGATTTGAATCATACCGGCGCCCATAAGATCAACAACGCCCTGGGTCAGGCGCTTTTGGCCAAACGGATGGGCAAAACCAAACTGATTGCCGAAACGGGAGCCGGTCAACATGGTGTGGCGACAGCAACCGTGGCTGCCTTGTTCGGGCTGGATTGTGAAATCTTCATGGGAGAAGAAGATGTCAAAAGGCAACAGCTGAATGTGTTTCGGATGGAACTTTTGGGAGCCAGGGTGGTTCCGGTCAAGTCAGGAACCCGGACTTTAAAGGATGCAACCAATGAGGCGCTTAGAAGATGGGTGGCCGAAATTGATCATACTTTTTATCTGATCGGTTCGGCGGTCGGGCCGCATCCCTATCCGTTGATGGTGAAGGAATTCCAGCGTGTAATCAGTGAAGAAGCACGGGAACAGATATTGAAACGCGAAAATCGCCTTCCAACCGATGTCGTTGCCTGTGTGGGAGGAGGAAGTAATGCGATCGGGGTGTTTGCCGCTTTCCTGGAAGACAGGGAAGTGCGCCTGCATGGGGTAGAAGCTGCAGGCAGAGGATTGTCAACAGGGTTGCATGCGGCTTCGCTGAGCAAAGGAGAACCCGGTGTGCTGCATGGCATGTACAGTTATTTTCTGCAGGATAAACATGGACAGGTGACGCCGGCTCACTCCATTTCCGCGGGACTGGATTATCCGGGAGTAGGTCCGGAACACGCCTATCTGCATGAAACTGGACGTGTTCGTTATACGGCGGTGACTGACCAGGAAGCGATTGAAGCGGTAAAACTGCTTTGTCAGACTGAAGGAATATTGCCTGCCCTGGAATCGGCCCATGCGATCTGGGAAGGGGTACAACTGGCCAGACAGAGAGAGTCGCAAGATCTGGTTCTGATTAATTTGTCCGGCCGCGGCGATAAAGATGTTGAAACCATTCACAAAGCACTAGGATAAGAGGTGAAAAGGATGAACCGATTAGAGGGAGCATTGGAAAGGAAAGCTGAATATCTGATTCCATATATTATGTGCGGTGATCCGGACCTGGAGATGACGCGCGAAATCATCAGGATTCTGGCTGAAGAAGGGGTTTTGGCCATTGAATTGGGGGTTCCTTTTTCTGACCCGGTAGCGGATGGCCCTGTTATCCAGGCGGCGGGAGAAAGGGCGCTGAAAAACAGGGTAACATTGAACCAGGTATTGGAATTGGGAAAAAAAGTACGGGAGGATGGAATCGATGTACCTTTGATTTTATTTTCTTATGCCAATCCTGTTTTTCATTTTGGAATGGAACGGTTGGTTCATGAGGCTGTTGCACATGGCTTCGACGGGATTATTGTTCCGGACCTGCCTTATGAAGAGAGTGTCCCTCTTCGCAGACGGGGAAGCGAAGCCGGACTGAGCGTTATTTCGCTTGTCGCTCCTACTTCCAGAGAGCGCATCAAAGATATCGTGTCTTCTGCACAGGGTTTTGTTTACTGTGTTTCTTCCCTTGGCACGACCGGAATGCGCCGGGAATTCTCTGAACAGACGGAGACGTTTCTGGATACCGTCCGTATGCTTAGTCCCGTACCCACAGCGATTGGTTTTGGCATTTCCGGAAGGGAGCATGTTGAGCATTTTCTTGATCACGCCGATGCCGTCGTTGTGGGAAGTGCGCTTGTCCAAAAAATCGAGAAACTTCTTCCGTATCTGGCTGATCCGGCGCAGCGGGAAAATGCGCTGGCACAATTGCGACAATTTGTCAGAGGATTAAAATCGGAGTAAGATAGAAATAAAAAAATGAAAGGAAATTGCCATGGAACCGAAGGCATCGATCAGGGGGCTGCCGGTATACAAGCCGGGCAAGCCCCTGGAAGAAGTAAGAAGAGAATTTGGATTAAGCGAAGTCATTAAATTGGCCTCAAATGAAAACCCGTTTGGCTGTTCTCCCAAAGTCTGGCCTGCACTTGGCAAGATTAAGGAACAATTTCATATATATCCGGAGGGATTGGCCCCTGATTTGCGCGAAAAACTGGCCCATCATCTGGAAACGGATCCGGAGCGGATCATATTTGGAAATGGTTCGGATGAAATTATCCAGATGATTGGCCGTGCGTACCTGGAGCTCGGTTCGGAATCGGTGATGGCTGACTTGACATTTCCCCGTTACGAAACGGCAACAAGGATCGAAGGGGCAAAACCTGTCAAAGTCCCCTTGAAAGACGGAGTTCATGACTTACAGGCCATGCTTGGTGCAATTACCGATCAAACACGGATTGTTTGGATCTGCAACCCCAATAATCCGACCGGGACCATCGTGTCGTATGAAGAACTGAGCCGCTTTCTGGATCAGGTACCCGATCATGTCCTGGTTGTCGTGGATGAAGCATATTATGAATATGTCACAGATTCTGAATATCCAAACACCCTTTCCCTGCTCGATTATAATCCGCAAATTATTGTGTTACGCACTTTTTCCAAAATATATGGTCTGGCCGCATTCCGGGTCGGTTACGGTGTGGCGCATCCGGATGTGGTGCGGGAATTAAATCGGGTCCGTGAACCCTTTAATGTGAGCAGGCTGGCACAACAAGCGGCGATCGCAGCGTTGGACGATGAACCGTTTATCCTTTATTGCCGAAATCAGAACAGGCTTGGCATCAAACAGATTACAGAACAACTGGATGAGTGGAACCTGCATTACTACCCTCCATCCGGAAACTTTATCCTGCTGGATACCACCATGCCTGCTGACGACGTCTATCAGGAGCTGTTGCAGCAGGGAATTATTGTTCGCTCAGGAGCGGCGCTTGGATTCCCCTCCTATATACGGGTCACAGTAGGGAATGAAGAGCAGAACAAACGATTCCTGTATGCGTTCCGTAAACTTTTGGAGATGAAAGGAAAGATCTCTGCGAATGCCTGAAAAAGTTGCGATTCTCGGAATAGGTTTGATCGGCGGATCTATAGCGTTGGGATTGAAAGAACGTACGGATGTTCATGTGATCGGATTTGACCGTTCACAAGCAGATTTGCGTTATGCTCTGGCAATCGGAGCGGTTGACGAGTGGACAACTTCCCTCCGACGGGCGGCTGAGGACGCTGACATCATCGTGATCGCTTTGCCGGTCGGCAAAATCAAGCAAACGATTGAGGAACTGGCACAGCTTCATCTTAAGCCGAATTGTATTGTTACCGACGTTGGAAGCACGAAATCCGATATCATGGAAGCTGGCCACTGTTTGAGGGAAAAAGGGATTGTGTTCATTGGCGGGCATCCAATGGCAGGATCGCACCAATCGGGCATTCAGGCTGCCCGATCTTTATTATTTGAAAATGCTTATTATGTGCTGACTCCTGATCCGGAGACATCACTTCTGGAAGTGCAAAAACTGAGCCAGTTATTGCACTTGGCAACCAAAGCCGAACTGGTTTTGATGGAACCCCATCACCATGACCGCATTGTGGGGGCAATCAGCCATTTGCCCCATATTATTGCGGCAGGACTTGTCAATGTCGTTGGAAATTATAATGAAGAAAATGAGTGGTTCCACCGTCTGGCTGCCGGCGGGTTCCGCGACCTGACCCGCATTGGTGCGAGCGATCCGATTATGTGGCGGGATATCCTGTTGTCCAACCGGCAGGAACTGTTACGTTTGATGGATGAATGGGTGCAAAAGATGCAGGAAGTTCGTGATGCCATTAAAAAGGGGCAGAAACAGACAATTGAGGACTTTTTCAAGCGTTCCAGAAAGTTGCGGCAACAGTTGCCTGACAGGAAGCGGATTGGAATTCTCAAGCCAAGGTTTGAATGTTTCGTGGATATTCCTGACCAGCCCGGTGCAATTGCCCGGATTGCAACCCTTTTGGCAAAAGAGAATATAAATATCAGCAATCTGGAAGTGATGGAAAACAGGGAAGAAATACCTGGGGTGTTAAGGCTGAGTTTTAAAGAGGAAAAAGATTATTTAGCTGCAATTTCTGTCCTGAAAAGAGATAACATGGATGTATACAGCAAGGATGAAAGCTGGGAGGAAAGCCGAGTATGATGAAAACATCAAGATCCAAGCCATTTCAATTGACATGCAGAGTTCCAGGCGATAAATCGATTTCCCACCGGTCGATCATATTTGGATCCATAGCTGAAGGAATCACGGAAGTAGACGGCTTTCTGCCCGGAAAAGACTGTTTGAGTACGATGCATTGCTTTAAGCAGTTGGGAGTCAGAATGGAAAGGATCTCTCCCACCACTGTCCGGATTTACGGCAGTGGAATCAGAGGCCTGAAGGAACCCGCCGCACCTTTGGATGTGGGAAATTCCGGGACAACCATTCGCCTGATGCTGGGAATCCTGGCAGGTATCCCTATCTTTTCTGCGGTAGTTGGTGATGAATCGATTGGCCGCCGGCCGATGGACCGGGTTGTCCTGCCGCTGAGAAAAATGGGGGCCCATATTGACGGGCGCGGGGACGGCCGTTTTACACCTCTTGCCGTAAGAGGAAAGGCGCTGAAAGGGATCAGGTACAACAGTCCCGTTGCCAGTGCCCAGGTAAAATCCTGCCTGTTGCTGGCGGGATTACAGGCAGAAGGAACGACGACTGTCTGTGAACCGGCTCTTTCCAGAGACCATACAGAGCGAATGCTGCCGGCATTCGGCGGCTTGCTCAGGATTGACGGGAGAAAGGTATCTGTACGTGGCGGACAGACACTGCACGGAACCAAGGTATGTGTGCCTGGAGACATCTCTTCGGCTGCCTTTTTGCTGGCTGCAGCTCTGATGGGACCCGATAGCCAGGTGACTGTGGAAGAGGTTGGTCTCAATCCTACCCGCACAGGGATTCTGGATGTACTCAGGCAGATGGGGGCAGAAGTGGCCGTTGAAGAAACCGGAAACTGGTGTAATGAACCTGTAGGCAGGATCACCGTACGAAAAGGAGATCTCCGCGGTATTATCATTGGTGGTGATCTGATTCCCCGATTGATTGATGAAATCCCGGTTTTGGCTGTAGTCGCTACGCAGGCAAAAGGGACTACTGTGATCAAGGACGCGCAAGAATTAAAGGTGAAAGAATCGAACCGGATTGCGACAACCGTAAATGAACTGAAAAAATTGGGGGCAGCCATTGAGGAGACGGAAGACGGAATGATTATTGAAGGACCGGTTACTTTGCGCGGAGGGGTAACCAGCGGTCACGGAGATCACCGGATCGCCATGGCGATGGCGATTGCCGGATTAGGGTCTGAAGGGGAGGTAACCGTAACAGATCCTGAATCGATCGATGTCTCCTTTCCGGGATTTGCCGAATTTATCCTAAAGATACAACAACGATAAATATGAAAAATTTAAAATATTGTTGACCTTGTCTTTTTGCAACCGTATAATGGTAATTACAGTATGGTTTCTCTCCACTCCTATCCAATATTGTACGTCCTGTGCAACCCGCTCGTTCATCGAGCGGTTCTTTTTTTGGCTCCGCTTTCATAAAAGTGGGATGAGGTGGTTGTCTATGCGGACAAAAGCAGGTCATTTTGTGATCGAATTCCTGTTTGTGATTGGGTCTGTCATGTTGCTGAAAAACTGGATTTTCCCGCTTTTGATCTCTTTTTGGTTTCCTGCCCTTCTGGCGGCAGAACTTTTTTTGGAGTGGACGATGATCATTGTCGGTGCCATGATGATCTTTATTTATCTGGGGTTGGGTTCGTCCAGCAAACAGGCGTATCGTTTGTCTCTGATACAGGCAGTCGGGATATTTTTCGGATTGCATTTCCTGTTTTTTATCCCTACTTTTTCATTGGTTGATCAATTTTATATGTATTGGGAACATTTGATCAAAGATTTCTTTTCTTTGTTTTTTCCAAGGCAAACGTTTTATACGTGGCAACTTGTTACCGTATATTTCATCCTCTATCTTGTGGGCAGGACGATTCGGGTAAAAGATGAAAAGACCGAACTCAAATCCGGGTGTCAGGGGATGCCAACCCGGTTAAAAATGCGAAACCGTTAATATTGGGATGACAAGTCTATCTTTCTCCATCTTCGTACATAATAGTAATAATGAGTTAACGGGAGGAAGAAAGACGGTGAGAATCACAGATTGGCTGACATATACCGGCATTGAACAGTTAAAGCAAATGAACCGTTATTATGGATGTGAAATCCAGCGGACCCATTCCAAATATGAGCTGATTCGTTCATTGTTGCAGCGCATAGGCAATAAAAGTCACTTGGAAGAAAAGATTGACCGGTTAAATGATCAGGAATTCCGTTTTTTACAATTGATTATGCTCGATCAAACTCCTGCATATTCCATGGAAGAACTGCTGGCAAAGGGAAGGATTGCGCTTAATGAAAGACAGGGACAACCGCGACAATTGATTGTTGAAGCTTTGAAAAGGGGCTGGCTGTTTCCCGGCTATTCGCGCCAAACACAAAATCTGTATTATGTGCCGTCTGATTTGCGGACTCAAGTCTGTGAAATTTTGCTGAAGCCGTATGAGTTGGAAAAAAACAGGCGTCAAATCCCACCTGCGGTATATCGCGATGAACAAAAACAACTGCTATATGATCTTTATCATTTTCTTTCATTTATAAACAAAGAAATTGTTCGGTTAACCATGGATGGGGCGATTTATAAAAATCAGCAGAGACAGTTGTTCCAGACTTTCTATATCAAGGAAACCCCCATTGCTGAAAAAGGACCGCGCTTTGGCTTTGGACGCTGTTACCACCTTTATCCGGACCGATTTTCCCTTTTGTATGATTACGCTTATTATCACAGGTATTTTATTGAGGATGAAAATGGATATTTGTGTTTAACGGAAGAGGGAAAAGGGAAATTAGAGAAAAAAGAAAAAGATAGTCAAGGTCAAGATCAAGGAATAGAGATGGTTCGTTTTTGGATTCGCCTTTACAAAAGGGCGATTCCGCAATTGCCAATGATTATTCGCTGGATTTCCTTACTGGCTTATCCCGGATGGGTTAAAAAGTCACTCGTGTATCAGGCGGTTGGACCTTGGATGAAAGCGTTTTACTATGAAAGCAAGGAAAGCTTGTATCGCAAAGTGCTTAAAATGCTCGTACACTTGGGAGTTTGCATGATTGGCCAGGAAGATGATGAACAATATCTCACCCTCACACCATCCGGAGTGAAATGGTTACATGGTATTTCAGCATTTCGTGAACGTGCCATTGAAGAAGGATTTGTCAGGAATCGCTGAAGCAGGAAACAGGGAAGTGGGTGACGAAAAATTAACTTATATCTCGCATGGAAAATTTCCGTTTCGTACTTCTGGATCAGCCAAATTTCTCTCAATTCCAAGGGGTGAGGGAAATATGAGAAGCAGCGTTACCGTGGCAGAGAAAAAAGGGTTTATTCACTGGTTTCTTGAGCATTTTGAGTTACAAAAAAAGGAAGCAGCCTGGTTGCTGAATTACTTGTGTTCCAATGAAGAACTGTTACAAAGGGTTCATTTTGTCAATCATGTCCGCCATCTGTCAAAGTCGATGATTATATCTACAAAATGCAGCAGCATGATTCCGTTTCGATTCACTAAAAACAAGCGGGTCGGTACGGACGTAGAATCGGCTTTTTACGACATTCGTACCTATCCCCATGAAGATCTATACATCGGCCTGTATTTCAAAGAAAGATCAACGTGTTCCAAATATGCCGCGGTATTGGAGGTTAATCCCATGGAGAAACACGACTTGGTGCAAGACCAGTTGCTGAGTCTGTTCGCGGAGATGCTTCTTGATCAAGCGGTAAGGGAGTTTGAAAAGAAACGGTTGTACGAAAAAATTGATGATGCGCTGGCAAATCGGGATGAGGAAACGTTTTTACAGCTCAGCGAAAAGTGGAGAGAGATTCTGGAGAAATAACAAAATTCGAATATAATACTCAGCGGAAGCTGGGTATTTTTTTTGGAACAGGAGGAATTCCGATGCAATTGATGCAGCTGAAACCTGAAGATTGGAAAGATGTGGCTTCCTATGTGGATACATTGTGTCTGCCGGTTACTTCCACCAGGATTCAGGATAAGGAAATTATACTGGAAAACAGCAAAATGGTTCAGTATTTTGCCGAAGATCTGGAAAGGAAACTGATCGGTCGCCTGTTGCTTTTGCCACCGATTCCATATATGGGGGGGAATGCTGAACTTTTCAATCTATATTTAAATGAAATCATTAAAGACATGGAGCAATCCAGTTTTTATTATCTGGTATTAGTTATTGATGGGACACTGAAGAATGCTGTAAGAGAAATAAGAGAGACTGATTCTATCAAAATTATGCCCTATTTTGCGGAATTGTCGAAAGATCCGGCGCAAGAAGAGATAGATGAAGTGAGAGAAAGCCTTTATCAAAAAGTGTTAGAAATTTGGCGACAAACTTGATTATTAGTGTTATTCAGAATATTAACGGTTGATACATTTATAACAATTTGTTGACTTTTGCAGATTTTTTTCGCTATCATGAATATGTTCTGGAAAGTAGGTGTCCTAGCAACAAAGATTCCGGCCCGTAAAAGACTGCAAGCCGGATTGAAGGAGGTCGGAGAAAACGTGAGTAGGAAAGTTTCCCGCCGGCAATTCCTGACTTATACGTTGGGTGGGACAGCCGGTTTCCTTGCTTCGGGAATGCTTTTTCCGATGGTAAGATACGCCATTGACCCATTATTGAAAAAGGGTGAAGGTGGTCAATTTCACGATGTTGGTTTAAGCGTGGATGAGATTACCGAGACACCGAAGCAGGTTCAATTTACCGTACATCGCAAGGACGGCTGGTATAATCCGCCCAAAGGGGAACAAATGACTGCTTGGGTGCTGAAGTTAAATGGTGAATACATAGCTTTTTCACCTATTTGCAAGCATCTGGGATGTACTGTGAACTGGAACAGCAATCCGCAATTTAAAAACGAATTTTTCTGTCCCTGCCACTTTGGCCGGTACAAAAAGGATGGGACAAATGTCCCTGGCACTCCTCCATCAAAACCGCTTGATCGTTATGAGACAAAAGTACAGGATGGAAAATTGCTGATTGGACCATTAGTCAAGAAGTAAACTGCTGCTGAAACGGAGGTGTAGCAAATGTTGCGCGCCATTTATGATTGGGTGGATGAACGTCTGGACATTACACCGTTGTGGCGGGATGTAGCCGATCATGAAGTTCCGGAACATGTGAATCCTGCCCACCATTTTTCAGCTTTTATTTACTGCTTTGGTGGACTGACCTTTTTTGTCGTGGTCATTCAGATTTTGTCTGGAATGTTTTTAGCGATGAATTATGTGCCAGATATTGAAAACGCTCACCGAAGTGTACAGTATCTGCAAAATGAAGTGGCGATGGGCGTAATTGTACGCGGAATGCACCACTGGGGAGCAAGTGTGGCGATTGTGATGCTTTTTTTGCATACCCTGCGCGTATTTTTCACGGGAGCGTACAAACATCCCCGTGAATTCAACTGGGTTATCGGAATGTTGATATTTTTCGTAATGTTGGGACTTGGGTTTACCGGCTATCTGTTGCCATGGGACAACAAAGCTTATTTTGCCACCAAGGTAGGCGTTGAAATTGCTGGTTCCGTTCCTGTCCTGGGACCGTATATTGCGACTTTCCTGCAAGGAGGAGACATTGTTGGCGCCCAGACTCTGGCACGTTTTTATGCTTTGCATGTTTTCTTCCTTCCAGCTGCACTACTCGGCCTTTTGGGTGCACATTTTATCCTGATTCGCCGTCAGGGAATTTCCGGACCGCTATAAGGTCTGCGCGTGAGGAGGGATCCACTTGGCAAATAATCAGGAAGGAAACCATAAACAGGTCCACTATGTGGGAGACTCGCACGTTCGAGCTGACCGTTCCAAATTGTATCCCAAGGACTATGATGAGTTTCCAGGCAAGACAGAACCTTTTCTTCCAAACTTCCTGCTGAAAGAGTGGATGGTTGCCGTTGTCTTCCTGGTCGGATTTATGACACTGGTCATGGCTGAAGAACCGCCGCTTGGCGAATTTGCAGATCCGACCAATACGAGTTTTCTGCCGGTTCCTGACTGGTACTTTCTGTTTTTGTATCAGCTCTTGAAACACAAATGGGCAGCCGGTGATTTTGTCGTCGTGGGCACGATGATCGTACCGGGAATTGCGTTCATGGCACTGCTGTTCGCACCATGGCTGGATCGCAGCAAGGAACGGCGTCCGCTGAAGCGGCCAGTGGCAACGGGAATTATGATTATCACTCTCGTTGCAATTTCAGCTTTAACATGGGCAGCGGAATATGAGCATGAACAGCAATTGCTGTCTGCACCAGGTGAAACTCCGGAAAATACGGAAATTGCAGCAAAAGATTCTAAAGGTTATGATATTTATGCCAAAAATGCTTGTATTAAATGTCACGGTGAAAATCTTGAAGGAACAAATGGCCCGGGTTTGCTGGGGGTAGGAAACAAGTTGTCGGCTGACGAAATTTCGAAAATCATTGCCGAAGGACGGGGGACAATGCCAGCCGGAATGTTCCAGGGAAGTCCTGCAGAGGAAAAAATACTGGTTGAGTGGTTGACGAAACAGACACAAAAATAAGACAATAAAACCTGGTTGCATCATGCAGCCAGGTTTTTATTTCAAAGGGGAAAAAGTTATGATTATAGAATGGAGAATGAAATGGTTCTGGCTCATGGGACAGCGATCGTTTCTGGCTGTTTTGTTTGTCATCAATCTGTTGGGTACGTTCTATGGATTTTACTGGTACAAGAATCAATTAAACTGGACAGAACCTAAATACCTGAATATTTTTGTTCCGGACAGTCCGACAGCAAGCGCTTTTTTCTGTCTTGTATTGCTTTGCTATCTCTTTTATCGGCGAAGCCCCCTTCTGGAAGCATTTGCGTCGATCACCCTGTTTAAATATGGAATTTGGGCCGTTATCATGATTGTTTGGGGTGGGTGGCTGGATTCCCGGCCTTTTTTCGAATCGTTGACATGGCAACACTGGATGCTGATCGGGTCCCATTTGGCAATGGCTTTGCAAGCGCTGCTTTATGCACCTTACTATACATATCGCTGGCGAGAGATTATGATTGTCGGGGGATGGATGTTGCTTAATGATGCCCTGGACTACCTGCTGGATATCCATCCGTGGCTGGCGCCGTCTCTGGAGCCGTTTGACCATATTGTCGGTTATTTTACGCTGTTACTAAGTCTGTCGACTCTTCTGTTATTTGCTATTTTTTCCATGCTTCCATGTCCTTATCGCAGATGGGAGTATCAAACGTGGTTTTGGGCCGGAAAATAGTCCGGCTTTTTTTGTTGCGGGTATATCTTTGCAATGAAACAAATAGACTTGTACTATGATCTGGTTGAACGGGAGGAATGGTATTTTAATGAGAGGGTTTATCTGCCTGCTGGTATGTTCGGTTGTCCTTTTGCCAGTTGGAGCAGGTCATGCGGACGAAAATTTGATGCAGGAAAAAGAAACATGGTCCGGATTAGCCAATAAGGTAGCCGAATATATCAATGAACAAAATTATATCGCAGCCCGGAACGAGTTGGCCGTTCTGTCGAAAAAATTCGCAAATTCCAATCTGGTGGAGCAAAAGCTGACCGTACCGGCAATTCACACTTTATCGGCTATGATCTTGGATGTGGAGCGCAACTTGAACCAGGTGCGCCCCAATCCGTCAAGGATCAAACTGTCTGCTCTCCGTATGCAAATCGCTTTTGATGCCGTTTCCCATTCACATCAACCACTGTGGCATCAATATTATGGTCAGCTTAAACAGGATACGGATTTGCTGATGGAGGCTGTCCATGCGAAAGATGAGGCCGGTTATGAAAAAAAACTGATCCTGTTGTATGAGCATTACCTGCTGATTCGGCCCGCTTTAATAGTAAGCAAAAGCCAGATGATGGTGGAAGAACTGGATTCATTGATGACGGTTGTTCGAAAGGAGAAAGACTGGTCTGACAGAGAACGCGGGTTAAAACAGTGGGAAAGCCTGATGCATCCATTATTTTACGGGTCGGAAAAGGATGTTTTGGCTGCGGTACACAAGTGGAATGAAGGCGTGGTCATGCAAATGTTTTTTCTGGTATTGGGGATGATCGCAAGTGTGCTTGTTTATGTCGGCTGGCGTAAATATCCCCGAAAGAAGCCCGTGCCAAATTAGGATGAAAAAGGCCTGGGCGGGTTCTTCCCGGGGAACGATGGAGGAAAACGAAGGATAATGAATAGATTGGAGTGGCATGAAGAAAGCGGGGAACAGTCTGTTTATAATTGGTGAAGCATAAAAAACGTGATTGACATTTGGGCGGGTAAACCGAATAGCAAGTTCTGTGTGACTGTGGGATATAGGCTCCTATCCTTGCAGTCCACACAGGTAGCTATTCGTTCGCCTCGGACCGGTACGACTGATTGGTCAGGTTATGGAAGATTCTCCTGTTCTTTCTGATTGGTATACCCAATCGTTTTTTCATAAGTAAATCCTTCCCCCAATACGTCTTTTGCGTCATTTACCACCACAAATGCATAAGGATCCAATTGATTGACAATTTGCTTCAGTTTGGGCAGTTCATTTGGAGCAACCACCACGTACAATACTTCCCGGGTTTGGCCGGTATATCCTCCGCGCCCCGCCAGAATTGTGACTCCGCGATTCATTTTTTTTGTAATCGTTCTGGCCAAATCCTGCGGGATATTGGATACGATGGTAGCGGCCTTGGAAGCACTCAGACCTTCAATAACAAAATCGACTACCCGTGCACTGATAAATACAGAGACCAGAGTATACATGGCCATATCAAGACCGATAATGATGATGGATGAAAGAATGACCGCAAAGTCAAACAAAAACATGGTTCGGCCTATACTCCAGCCGAAATATTTGTTGACCAGGCGCGCAATGATGTCAACACCCCCCGTGGTGCCTCCGACCCGGAAGATCAATCCCAGGCCAATCCCTACCAACACACCGGTATACAAAGTACATAACAGGGTGTCTTCAGGAGGCCTGATCCAGGCGGGCAAACCCTTCGTCAACTCCAGAAACAGGGACAGGGCACCGATTCCGATAATTGTATAAATAAATGTCCGTTTTCCAAATACATGATAACCGATGAAAAGAAGTGGAACATTAAGTGCAAAAATAACAATCCCGGGCGACCAGCCCACCAGATAGTAAATCAACAGGCTGATTCCGGTGAAACCTCCTTCAGCCAGGCTGGTCGGGATTGCAAAATAATTGATACCCACCGCCAGAATCAGTGAGCCGAATAAGATGATGACTATGTTAAGTAGATGAAAAAGCGATTTTTTCTGTTTCAATGGACTCACCCCGGTTTTTCTTTAAGATACTTGCTTTATTATATATGCACTATTTCCCTTATTCAATATATGTATGGCGCAGGATTGAGTTTGATATGTATTTTCGGTTAACATGAGAAGAGAACCGGGAGGATGATGAAATGTCTGGTAAATCGTTGTCTGATCTTCAAAAAGAAGTGGACCAGTATATCAGTCAGTTTGAAGAAGGATATTTTCACCCTTTATCCATGCTGGCCAGGCTTACGGAAGAAGTGGGAGAACTGGCGCGCGAGGTGAATCACCGTTACGGTGAGAAAAAGAAAAAGCCGAATGAAGAAGAAAATACCATTTCAAATGAATTGGGAGATATTTTATTCATTGTTACCTGTTTTGCAAATTCATTAGGGATCGATTTGGAAAAAGCTTGTGAAGAAGTAATGAACAAGTATGAAACGCGTGATGCCAACCGGTGGACGCGAATAAAGGAATACTAACAGAGGGAAGAAGGAGAAATAACATCATGAAGATTCGTGTCATCGTTGCTGGTGCCAGTGGAAGAATGGGACAGGAAGTTGTGAAAATGTTGGTGAAAGAAGAGAATATGGAACTGGTTGGCGCCATTTCTCGCTCCCAGGCCGGAAAAGATGCGGGGGAAGTGGTTGGGATCGGGTATCTGGGGATTCCGTTTGTTTCATCGACTCTTGAGGCGTTAAGCAAGACAAAGGCAAATGTACTGGTTGATTTCACAACGCCTGAAGTGGTAAAAGAAAACATGGAATTGGCCATGCAGACAGGTGTTCGTCCAGTGGTGGGAACGAGCGGATTGTCACAAAAAGATGTTGCGTCGCTTGCCAAAACAAGCAAGAAAACCGGAACTGGCGCGATTATAGCCCCCAATTTTGCCATTGGAGCTGTATTAATGATGGTTTTTGCCCAAAAAGCCGCAAAATACCTGCCTCATGTGGAAATTATCGAATCCCATCATGATCGAAAATTGGATGCCCCATCGGGAACATCCTTGAAAACGGCAGAAATGATCAATGAAAACCGGGCAGAAATGCGGCAGGGACACCCTGAAGAGAAAGAATTGATCGATGGAGCCAGAGGTGCGTATTTCAACGGTTTTCGGATTCACAGCGTCCGTTTGCCAGGATTGGTTGCTCACCAGGAAGTGTTGTTTGGCGGAAACGGCCAATTGTTGACAGTGCGGCATGATTCGTTCAATCGCGAGTCATTCATGCCTGGTGTCAAATTGGCAGTTGAGAAAGTCATGAATTTGGACAGGCTGGTTTATGGTCTGGAAAATATACTGGATCTTTAATCAAAGGAGAAATTACCGATGAAACGGGCTTGGGCGCGTTTTCCGATTATAGGGGGGATGACCCCGATTCAACCATTGCCCCGGCTTGCCCGGCTCCTGGGAATCAAGAGTTTGTGGATCAAACGGGATGATCTGACCGGGCTGGCGTTTGGCGGAAACAAATTGCGCAAATTGGAGTATCTGATTGGGGAGGCATTGGAAGAGGGCTGCGATCTGGTACTGACGGGGGGCAGCCCTCAGTCTAACCATGCCAGGTTAACCACAGCGGTTGCAAACAAGGCCGGTCTGGAAATATGGCTGTTTTTTGCCGGAAGCAAAATGGGGCTCCAGCAAGGAAATCTGTTGTTAAATCAGATAATGGGAGCCGAAATGACATTGACCGGGGTGTACGGATCGAAAGCCCTGCTCCGGGTTATGGAAGAGAAAGCGGATGAGGCCAGAAAAGCTGGCCGCAAACCTTATGTCATTCCCGTTGGTGGATCGACACCGGCAGGGGATTATGGTTATTTCCGTGCCTGGCAGGAGTTGGAAAAGCAATGTGGTTCATGTCAACTGGCTCCATTTGACGAAATTTATGTGGCAGTCGGTACAGGCGGAACGTTGGCCGGATTGCTTGCCGGAATTCTGTTGCACTCGCAGGAGACGGATTTAATGGGCATCAGTGTCTGGAAAAAGCGTGAACCGCTCCAATCAGATATTCATACCTGTACAACCCATTTATTAAAATGGATGGGCGAGGGAGAAGTTACCGTTTCCATGGATAAAATCAAGCTTTTTGACCAGTATATCGGAAAAAAATATGGCGTTCCTTCACAGTCCGGCAATGAGGCGATTCGCCTTCTCGCACAAACGGAAGGTATCTTTGTGGACCCTGTCTATACGGGAAAAGCGCTGGCGGGGTTAATTAACCGTGCCCGGCAAGGGTTACTGAAAGAAAAACATGTTTTGTTTTGGCATACTGGGGGGACTCCTGCACTATTTACCCATCATGAATCCTTGTTGGATGAGAAATAGCAGCTGATGGCATGTATGAAACTGGAGAATTGAGACTGGAAAAGAGGATGAGAAATGAGCAAAACGGCAGATATTTTATTTTTTGGCGCTCACCCTGACGACGTAGAGATCGGAGTGGGCGGTATTGTGGCAAAGCATGCAGCAAATGGATATTCAGTCGCCATTTGTCATCTGACGGATGCGGAACTTTCCTCCAACGGAACGGTTGAACGGCGCCGGCAGGAAGCAGAGGAAGCAGCAAAAATTCTGGGGGTTAGCCTGAGCATTCGGTTGGGTTTTCCCGATCGGGGGTTGACTGGAAGCAAAGAGCAGTTGTTAAAAATCACGCAGGTCATCCGGCAGTTACGGCCGCGTGTCATTCTGGCACCCTATTGGCAGGACCGGCATCCGGACCATGTTGCCTGCAGCAGAATGGTTAAGGAAGCGGCCTTTGACGCCGGCATTCAAAAGAGAGAAACTCCTGTCGACGAACCGGCTCATCGTACCCAGCAAATCTATTATTATTTTATCAACAATATCGATCAGGCGGACATCATTGTCGATGTTTCCGATGTGTATGAGAAAAAAAGCAGGGCGTTGCTTTCCTATAACAGCCAGTTTTCCTCAGGTAAAGGACAGATCAGCACTCCGCTTAATCAGCCTACCTATCTGGCAATGATCCGTGGCCGGGATCAGTTGTGGGGGCATCAAATTGGCGCTTTATATGGAGAAGGTTTGGTAAGTGCTGGTCCGATAAAAAAAGAACTGCTTGTTTGAAGCCTTAAGAGTTTAAGGAGGAATTTGATGCGGATCGGGATTACATGTTATCCGTCACACGGAGGGTCAGGTGTGGTTGCAACGGAACTGGGGAAATTGCTGGCTGAAAGGGGACATGATATTCATTTTATCACCTATGATATGCCGTTCAGATTGGTGAGTTTTCATCAAAATATCCAATACCATGGGGTAGAAGCAAACCGTTATGCGGTCTTTAAATATCCGCCTTACGATTTGTCCCTGGCCAGCCGGATGGCACAGGTTGCAAAAACTTACCATCTTGATTTGCTGCATGTCCATTATGCGATTCCTCATGCAATTGCCGCTGTTTTGGCCAAACAAATGGTAGGGGATTACCTGAAAGTGGTGACAACCCTTCACGGAACGGATATTACCGTGCTGGGAGAAGATCCTTCCCTGCGGGATATCATCTGTTATGGAATCCATCACAGTGATGCCGTGACAGCGGTATCGGACGATTTGGTCAAACAAACGTATGCCCTTTTTTGCAAAAGCGCAGAAAAACATATTGACCGCATTTATAATTTTGTCGATACCAAAGTTTATTTTCCGCGGGATGTTTCACACCTTCGCCGAAAATTCAGTAACGAAAACGAAAAATTGCTGTTGCACATTTCCAATTTTCGTGCTGTAAAAAGACCTTTGGATGTAATCAAAGTGTTTCGTAAAGTCCAGAAACAGATTCCCGCCCGTTTGTTAATGGTTGGGGAGGGCCCTGAACTTTCCCGTATTATTGACCTGGTGAACAATTGGGGGTTGGCAGAAAAAGTATTTTTCCTGGGGAAACAGGATGAGGTGTCGCAATTGATTTCCCTTGCCGATTTGGTTTTGTTGCCTTCGGAAAAAGAGAGTTTTGGTCTGGTTCTGTTGGAAGCGATGGCTTGTGGCGTTCCTGCCGTTGCGTCAAATGTGGGGGGAATTCCGGAAGTTGTTGAACATGGAAGAACCGGGTTTTTATCTCCGGTTGGACATACGGATGAAATGGCCGATTATGCGATTCGGTTATTGCAGGATGACGCTATGTATGAATCATTTTCAAAAGCAGGCCTGGAACGGGTCAAAAAATATTTTTGCGGTTGTAAGATCGTAAAACAGTACGAAGAGGTTTATCGCCGGGTAATTGGCAAATAAGTTGGGGGATCGGTAATGGATCTGCGGAAAATGGCAGCGTTAAAAGTGATGGAGATACTGGAAGACCAGGGCTACCAGGCATATTTGGTCGGCGGGTGTGTAAGGGATGAGTGCCTGGGAAGAAGTCCCCAGGATTATGATGTGACGACCAATGCCGTTCCAGAACAGGTTATGGCTATTTTTGAGAAGGTGATTCCGACAGGTCTTCGTCACGGAACCGTTACAGTTATTGAGCATCAGGTTCCGATTGAAGTGACAACGTTTCGTAAAGAAGAAAGTTACAAAAACCACCGGCAACCGGAACGCGTCCGGTTTATCGGGTCACTCAGGGAGGATCTGGCACGGCGTGATTTTACCATTAATGCGATGGCCAAAGACCGGCATGGTAATCTGATTGATTATTTTTCCGGACAGGAAGATTTGCGAAATGGAATTATCCGTACAGTGGGATTGCCGGCGGAGCGCTTCCAGGAAGATGCCTTGCGGATGTTAAGAGCGGTTCGGTTTGCGAACCAGTTCGGATTCCGGTTGGATGCTGCGACCATGCAGGGAATCAGCAGCCATAAAAAGTTGGGGGTTTATTTGTCCGTGGAGCGGGTAACGGCTGAACTGGAAAAGATGTTTAAATCAGAAAAAGTTTGTCTGGGTTTGCAACTTCTGTTCCGGACCGGGCTTATTTTTTTTCTGCCCCCCTTTTGCCATTGGGGACTGTCCGAAACGTTAAAAAATCAGGAAATTAATTATAAAGCAGATAAAATACCAAACCTGAATGCAAGATGGGCTTATCTTTTAGAGTTGTGTGCTGCAAGTGAAAAAGATGTCTCCCCCCGGCTGGACGACCTGAAGTTGCCTAAAAGAGCCAAACAGCAGATTGCCAGGTGTTTTTTGCTCGCCCGTCAATTGGTTGCTCCCCCTTCCTGTCAATCGGATGAA
Organism: Thermoactinomyces mirandus; assembly: GCF_013868055.1. Lineage (GTDB taxonomy): Bacteria > Bacillota > Bacilli > Thermoactinomycetales > Thermoactinomycetaceae > Thermoactinomyces > Thermoactinomyces mirandus. The sequence goes on from NZ_JACEOL010000031.1 coordinate 31,854, forward strand.
GATTGGTGCCGACTGCTGCTTAGGCATGGATTGGAGACGGTGATCGAGGCGCGGCACTTGGCCGGTTTGATCGCCGAAAAATTGGTTGTTCCTTCGGAATGCCAGTTCTCAATGTGGTGGCACAAAATGCCTGTTCATCATTCAGGTCAATTAAACATAAACGGCCATGATTTGATGCAATATTGCAGAAGGCCAAAAGGGGCGTGGATCGGAAAAGTTTTGTATAATCTGTTTGAACAAGTGGCGCTGGGCAAGATTCCAAATGATAAAGTAATTTTGTTAAAGGAAGGATGCAAACTTGGAGCACTTGATAAAAAGTGAAATCGTGAAGCTGTTGATAGAAAATTCAACCGGGTATATATCGGGTGAAGAAATGAGTCGTCAGGTTGGATGCTCTCGCGCCGCAATTTGGAAACATATTGAGGAGTTAAGACAGGCAGGTTATGAAATAGAAGCCAGGCCGCGTCACGGATACCGGTTAAAATATCGTCCGGATCGCCTTGCGCCGGAAGAGATTCACCCCCATTTGCAGACGGAACGGTTCGGGAGGGAAATGGAATATATCTGTTTCACTCCGTCGACACAAATTATTGCCCACAAGCGGGCCAAAGACGGAGCTCCGGAAGGGACGGTTGTGGTGGCGGAAGAGCAGGCAGAAGGGCGCGGAAGAATGGGCAGAGTCTGGTATTCCCCGCCTAAAACCGGGATTTGGATGAGCCTTATATTACGGCCGCCGATTCCACTGGCAGAAGCATCCCATTTAACTATCCTTGCTTCGGTGGGCGTACGCGAGGCGATTCAGAAAGAAACCGGGTTGGATGTACAGATAAAATGGCCCAATGATTTGCTGATCAATGGGAAAAAAGTATGTGGAATCCTGACGGAACTTCGGGGAGAGTATGACCAGATTCACTATGTCATTACCGGGATCGGGATGAACGTAAACGTCAGTGAATCGGATTTTCCGGTGGAACTGAGGAAAATCGGAACTTCACTGGCAATTGAAACAGGGCGTACCATCCATCGCGCCTCTTTGTTGGCAACCATTTTGAAGGAATTGGAACAAACATATTTTATCTATCTGCAGGAAGGCTTTTCTGCCATTCGTGAAAAATGGGAGCAGGGAGCCGCAATGTTGGGGAAAATCATTACCGCACGCACGGCACAAGGTTCTGTTACAGGCGTGGCTGAACGAATTAATGAACAGGGGGCCTTGCTCATTCGAACTTCTACCGGAATTGTCCCTGTTTATTCTGCAGAAATTGATTTGCCTGAAAATTGAAAGCCAAAAAGACTTATTAAGGGCCAGGCTGAGAAGTAAACTTCTTTGCCAGGCCTTTTCCTATTATCATAAATATTATTAAAAATATTTCTATTTTAAATATAAATTATATTATAATATAAGTAAAAAGAGTACGATGCCGCACCCGGCGGATGATGATAGTTATATCCAATATTTTAAGGTGAAAGCAGGGGAAAGCCAAAAAAGTCAATCAGAAGTTGCTCAGGAATCAGGTGGTTGCCTTAATTGGTATTCACGTGACAGCTCAACCAGCAGACGAAATAGACTTCTAGCAAATACCTGACTTTACGACACGTGCAAGCGGTTTTCATGATATGTTACTGGCGAAAACGTTTGATGAACTTGCCCGCTTAACCCGCAAGTCGGTCGGGAAGCTGCCGGAATTAAACAAAAAGCTGGCCTGGCTTCGTTTTTTGCCTTGGATTGAAAAGATGGAGCACAAAATGTTTTTTTAAAATGTTTTTTGGCATGCTTTTTTTGCTCACACTGCTGGCAATGACCGTTTGTGGAATTATGGCTGTTCATGCAGTGTTATCCCGCCGTTCAACCAGTTTCCGGATCTTGCGGTGGCTTGTGCTTAATAGTCTATTTGTTAATTATAGGATTGAGTTTATATTTTTAGAATAAAATCTAATTTTTATGCATAGAGAAGGCGGGGTAAATCAATAAAATAACTACTGCATGATAATATTTTGGAAATCACATTGAAAGGGTTTACTTATATAACAAAATTTGTTTTAATTATAATCTGCCGGAACCAATTTCTGTTTATTAAAACTGAAGGGAATGAAAAATGCGATGTCGGATTATATAGGGGTCCTGGGAATATTCGCTGTAATGGGATTGGCCTGGTTATTTTCGAGCGATAAAAAAGGAATTAATTTCAAAGCAATTGGCATTATGTTATTACTTCAATTATTGGTTACCTGGGGAATGTTAAGCACACGAGTGGGTGAGGTCATTATTAACGGGGTTTCGGCAGTTATTTTGAAATTGGTTGATTTCGCACGTGTAGGGATTGATTTTGTTATTGGTGGATTAAAACCGGAAGGGGCATCCGTATTTGTAATTGATGTTTTGCTTCCCATAATCTTTTTTGCGGCATTTATTGCAATCTTGAACTGGATTGGTTTATTACCTTGGGTGATTCGGATTGTCGGTACGGCTGTATCCAAAATAACGGGCATTCCCAAATTGGAAAGTTTTAATGCCGTAAACGCCATCTTTCTTGGCCAAAGTGAAGTCTTGCTCGCAATTAAAAGCCAATTAAATGATCTGGGACGGGAGCGCCTGTACATGATCTGTGCGTCTGCAATGGGGTCGGTCAGTTCAACCATTATCGCGGCATATATGACGATGCTGCCGCCCAAATATGTGCTGGTCGCGATGCCTTTAAACATGTTTAGCGCCCTGATTATAGCCAGTATATTGATGCCTTTTCGAGTAGAAAAAGAAAAAGATGTTGTTGTTATCGAAAAAGAGGAAAGACGCCGCGGTTTGTTTGAAGTCATTGGCGAAGGTGCAACAGACGGTGTCAAGTTGGTAGCGATTATTACCGGGATGCTGATTTCTTTTATTGCATTGATGGAAGGTATCAATTTTATTACTTCAAATTTGACCGGAATTACCCTGCAAACCATTCTGGGCTATATCCTCATGCCATTTGCCGTTGCGTCCGGTGTGCCTGTGTCTGAAGCGGTTACGGCAGGAGGCATTATGGGGACGAAGATCATTTTGAATGAATTTGTAGCGATACTTCAATTTCAGGATCTGATCCAGCATTTAAGCGCACGAACTGTTGCAATTGTTTCCACTTATCTGGTAAGTTTTGCCAACTTCGGTTCGATCGGAATTATTGCCGGAACCTTTAAAGCCATCTCTGAAAAACAAATGCCGGTTGTGGCAGGTTTTGGTTTAAAACTGTTGTTTGGTGCCTCTTTGGCCAGTTTTTTAACAGGGGCAATGACCGGTTTGTTTATATGACAAATCTGAACTTGTTTTTTGGCAAAAAATATTGCAATCCTCATTCAGATTCGATACTTTAAAGGAGTATAGGCGACATCTTTCGATAAGAGTTGCACTATACGATGGTTGATCGTAGTTAATAATTGTTGAAAATCTGCTTCGAGCCATTGGGACGGGGACAGAAAAGGAAAAAGACCGGATAGTTACGGGAAAAAGACCGGATAGTTACGCCTTTTTTCGTCCCGACAAGAGACGATTAAAAGGCGTTTTCTTTTTTGGGCCCAGGCATCAAGCACAGGAGGGACATTTATGGCAAAGAAAAAAGTGACCAGAAGAACATTGCTTAAAATGAAACGCAATCAGGAACCGATTGCAATGATAACTGCGTACGATTATCCGTCTGCCTGTTTGGCGGAGGATGCAGGAGCCGATATCCTGCTGGTGGGTGATTCTCTGGGAATGGTTGTTTTGGGGTATGATTCAACCATTCCGGTCACATTGGAAGATATGCTCCATCATACGAAAGCAGTTGCCAGAGGAGCAGGAAATGCGATGGTAATTACGGATTTACCGTTTATGACAGCGCATCTTCCCACAGGTGAGGTGTTGAGAAAGGCAGCCCGTCTGATGCAGGAAGGATTGGCATATGGCGTAAAGGTGGAAGGGGGCGCCGAGATTGAAGAGAAGGTAAAAGCCTTGACTGCGGCGGGTGTGCCTGTGATGGGTCATCTCGGGTTGACCCCGCAATCAGTCAATCAACTGGGCGGATATCTGATCCAGGGCAAGGATTTGCCCAATGCCCAACGTTTGCTGGATGATGCCAAACGAATCGAAGAAGCCGGGGCATTTTCCCTGGTGTTGGAATGTGTACCGGAGGAACTGGCTGAACTTGTAACAAAGCACCTGGAAATTCCGGTGATCGGTATTGGCGCCGGTCGTTACTGTGACGGCCAGGTTCTTGTTTACCACGACATCCTGGCGCTGGCGGGAGATTTGCACCCTTCGTTTGTCAAGGTTTATCGGGAAGCAGGCAAATTGATGGCTTCCGGCATTCAGGAATATGTGCAAGACGTTAAAAACAGGCATTTTCCAGAAGAAAAACATGTGTCTCATTTAAAAGAGGGATTGTTGGAACAATTGCACGGTTATATTGAAGGAGCTCAAAAACATGAAGAAAATTAAGACAGTTGCGGATATGCGAAAAGAATTGAAGCAGAGAAAAGGAATTGTCGGGTATGTGGCGACAATGGGGTTTTTGCACAAGGGCCACCTGAGTTTGGTGGAACGGGCGAGACAGGAAACAGACACTGTGGTAATGTCCATCTTTGTAAATCCCCTGCAATTTGGTCCCAATGAGGACTTTGACAGGTATCCGAGAGATCTGGAACGGGATGCACAGTTGGCAGAGCAGGCCGGGGTGGATATTCTGTTTCACCCTGATGTGAAAGAAATGTATCCCGATACTCCATTGACAACGGTAAATGTTAGCCAGATAACAGAACGGTTATGCGGAGTGGCACGTCCAGGCCATTTCACCGGTGTTGCAACTGTGATTAGCAAGTTTTTTCATATTATCCAGCCTGACCGGGCTTATTTTGGATTAAAAGACGCACAGCAAGTAGCTGTGATTGAGCAAATGGTTCGCGAACTCCATTTTCCGGTTACCATCGTTCCATGTCCGATTGTTCGTGAGGAGGACGGACTGGCAATGAGTTCCCGAAATGTTTATCTATCTGCAGAAGAAAGAAAACAGGCACTTGTATTAAATCAAGCATTAAAGGAAGCGCAGGAATTAATCGATAAAGGAGAATTGCTGAAAGCCGACGATTTGATATCCTATATTACCTGGCGGATCAAAAGCCAGCCGCTCGCGAAAATCGATTATGTAGAAACGTTGAGCTATCCGAAACTGGAACCGATTGAACGGGTTGACAAACAGCCTTCTATTGTTGCGATTGCCGCTTATTTCGGCAAAACCCGCCTGATCGATAACTTTTTGTATCTCGGGAAGGAGGATAAACATGTTTCGAATGATGATGAAAGGAAAAATTCACCGTGCCACCGTAACAGAAGCCAATCTCAATTATGTGGGAAGCATCACAATTGATGAGGATATCCTGGATCAAGTAGATATTTTACCAAATGAAAAGGTACAGGTTGTCAATAACAATAATGGGGCACGTCTGGAGACTTACGTCATCCCCGGAAAGCGGGGAAGCGGAGTGATCTGCTTGAATGGTGCAGCGGCCCGTCTGGTGCAGCCGGGTGATCGGATAATCATTATATCTTATGCCATGATGGATGATGAGGAAGTGAAAAAACACCGGCCCAAAGTGGCGGTCATGGACGAACGTAACCGGATTGTCGAATTGATTGGTGAAGAGTTGCGTGGTATGGTTCTTTAACACGATCTCCGGCAAAATCGGTTAAAACAGCTGGAGTCGATTCCCGTAAGAAAGAGACCATTCGGGTTCCTGACTGCTTCAGGCCCTTTTATTGAAGCTTGCTCCCGTATACAGGCGGGAGTTTTTTTATTGACGGGGTATGGAAATGGGCGGATCGAGAGACGCTACTACATAGAAGAAGATGGAGGGGGTTTAAAGCATGCTTCATCAGCAATGGATGGACTGGGCACAAAAGTTTTTGGGAGAAATTAAAGCCAATTATCCTCATTGTTCCGTTACAGAGCGCTCCGAATTAAGACGTCGTTTTATGGAAATCAAGAAATCATGTAACGAAGTCTTGGAAGCATGGGCAAGGATTGAAGAACAGTTAACCGAATTGGCGGCTGAACATCCCGGGCTCATATCACATGACAATGAAATTCAGGAAGAAGTCTGGCTGAACGAGACGTCTGTTCGTCAATTCCGCCAGGGACAAGGTTATTATGGATTAACCATGTTTGACGAAGCCAGAAAAATTTTTCAGCAGGTGGTCGATGAGGAACCGGATTTTTTACTGGGCAGAATTTACTTTGGACTGACACTTTTCCATGAAGGTGAGTTGGCGGAAGCAAACCGCCAGTTTCAACTGGTTTTAAAAACAGCCAATCACGATTCCTTCACCGTTTTTGCCAGTCACATGCTGGGTTGCATCGCTGTAAAAGAAGGAGAGGACCGGCAGGCGATTCGCAGGTTTTCAGAAGTGATTTCCGCCATGCCTGACCATGCGGATGCCTGGTTTAACATGGGGGCATGTTATTATCGCCTGGAGGAAGTTCATGAAGCGATTCCCTGTTTTTATCATGCGTTGTCAGTCAACCCGGATGACTGGGAATCCATGTTTTTCCTGTCTCATTGCTACCGTGCCATCAAAGAATGGAACAGTGTTTCTTTCTGGCGTTTAGCTGCATATGAAAAAACGAAACATCCGCGGATTCTGGAATCAATTGCACATGATTATGAGGAGATGGGATTGCCCGATAAGGCATTGGAATGGTATCACCGCTTGTTGGGCAAAGATTCCAAATATCCGGGCGCCTATCATGGATTGGCCTGGAATCTATGGGTGAAGGGGCAAAAAAAGGAAGCATTTTCCTGGCTGAAAAAAGGGCTTTCCCTGTTTCCGCACCATCTGGAACTGCAGTTTGCGTATGTTTGGATGTGCATGGCAAACAATGAACGGGCCAAAGCAGAAAAAGCGATGTCTGTTCTTCCGGATGATGTCAGTGAAGACCCCTTGTGGATGGCGGTTCGATCCCGTCTCTCCATACTGACAGGAAATTTGAATCAGGCAACCGATTTCGCAGAACAGTTGTTGCGGGAAAAAAAGCCTTCTTTTCAGGCGATGGGTCATTATCACAAAGGCAGGACCCTGTTGGAAATGGGGGAACTTCAGGATGCAATCCGACATTTTCGCCGTGCCCGGGAACTGGTTTCTTCATGGAAAGATCCGGTATTTTTTGAGGGAGTCTGTCATTTGATTGAAGGCCGGTCTGACGCAACCCGCTCATGCTGGAACCAGTTGATGTTAAAGAAACAGGACAGATAGTGACCACTTTTAAGGATGATGCCAATAGCGAAGATAGGTTTCGTGCTGGGTTGGATTTTTGTAAAGAAACCGGCCGTTGGTATCATAATAGTATTCATATTGACGATAACGTTCAACAATCCAGTATCCGTCTGAATCTGTGGGAGACGAAAGGACTGGTTGCACCTTTTTCGATCCCACTTTTTCCATTACATATTCGGTTCGTAAGGAGGAATCAGATGGCTTGGCGACAGATGGAACGGCATGATCAACGGGCACTGTGCTTTTGCCAAGCCACAAACTGGCCAACAGGATAATCGTTATCGCTAGTGTCCCGGCAATGGCCTGAGTGAGTGATGACTGCATCCACTTCATAAAAACCCCTCTTTTTCCTTTTTTAGATTTATATGTACATCGAAGGCAACGAATGAAAAAATAATAAAAATTGTTACAATCATATAAAAGGAAAAAGAAAGAGCATTTAAACCGATGCAAGAATGCCATTTGAAACACCCATGCAATCCCGTAATTACATTTTTTTCCGTGCTTTCCCTTTGCCTGGCGCTGGGTGTTGATTCTGTTTGAATCGGAATGGGTTACCCGTTTTGAACACATAAGTTTGAACGACCTGGCCAGCCTTTCGAAAAGATATGTGACCAACCGCCGGGGGCAGGATTTTACTGGTGGAGCGTGATTTATGTCCGGGATGAAAATAATTACGGATTGAAAGAAACACAAAGAGATCCATGAAAACCCGCTTTTTCAAAGTTGTTCACAATATCGGTCTATTTTCGAAGCTCTTCTCCATTTTATAAACGATATAATTATAGAAAGAAACTAAATTGGTTAAATATCATAAAAGTGAGTTTGGTGATAAACATGCATGAAAATGGCCATCCAGGCAAATATTCACATGGTGCCGTTCATCAAGTTGATTATAATAAAAATCCTTTTATTGTTATTTGGGAGGTAACCCGTGCCTGTCAATTGAAATGTGTACACTGTCGGGCAGATGCACAGTTGAACCCGGACCCAAGGGAATTAACTCATGAAGAGGGCATTAACCTGATCGACCAAATCTATGATATGAATAACCCGATGCTTGTTTTTACAGGCGGAGACTGCATGATGCGAGAAGATTTGTTCCAGCTGGCAGATTACGCTGTAAAAAAGGGCATGCGGGTATCCATGGTACCAAGTGCGACAGATAATGTGACGAAGGAGAAGATGGAGCGGGCAAAAGAGGTTGGCTTGTCCCGTTGGGGCTTCAGCCTAGATGGACCGACGCCGGAAATTCATGATGCTTTTCGCGGCACTCCCGGGTCTTTTGACTTGACAGTCAGGAAGATTCGACAATTGAACGAGTTGAAGATGCCGTTACAGATTAATACCGTCATTTCCCGTTATAATTATGACCAACTTGAAGAGATGGCCCGGCTCGTTGGCGAATTGAAAGCAATTATGTGGTATATCTTCCTTCTCGTTCCTACTGGACGGGGTCAGCTTGATGCCTGTATTTCTCCTGCAGAGCATGAAAAGGTATTCCGTTGGTTGTATGAATTGAGCAAAACTGCTCCTTACGATATTAAAACAACCGCTGCACAGCATTACCGTCGTGTGGTGTTCCAGCAAAAAGCGAAGGAGCATATCGTTGACAGGAGTCGGATTCGTTATGAAGACACGTTGACGAAAGACATGGCCTCAAGCATCGATGGCTTGAAACGGGCGCCAAAAGGGGTGAATGACGGCGTTGGCTTTATCTTTGTTTCCCACATTGGAGAAGTGTTGCCAAGCGGGCTTCTCCCGATTGTGGTCGGGAACGTGCGGGAAAAGCCATTGGCTGAAATATACCGCGAATCTCCGGTTCTGAAGGAATTGCGAAATCCGGACAACTACAAGGGAAAGTGCAGCGTCTGTGAATTCCGCTATGTTTGCGGTGGATCCCGTTCAAGGGCATACGCGGTAACCGGTGACTATTTGCAGAGTGAACCCTTCTGTGTGTACATTCCTGAAGCCATGCGCTAAAAGGCAGCGACTTAATGCTTTCCTGGAAGTACATGTTTTTATCTTGAAAATCGATGTTCGAAAGAGATCACTGATCACAAACGGACTATTCGCATTGGCTTGAAACGGTTTTCTTATTTCGGAGCTACTGCATATGGTCCAGTGTGTAGATGGAAAAAAGATTGTATAAAGCCTATTTCTGATCCTTTGACAGAATGACAGAGAAGTCGATTCCCCCTTACGGTCTTTGTGGGCAGGATCGGCTGGTTTAAAGGCCCGCGCTTTATTTTGCCAGCGGGCTTTCTCCCTGATAAGGAGGCTGTTCTTCTCTTGGACGGAACGTGGGGATGACCGGTAACAACTCCTCACACCGATGTACCATCGAATCCCTTCCGCGGGATTTCGATGATGGTTTTCAATTCAGTACCTGAAAAAAGAATTTTTTCTCCCCACATGTATTCCAATAATTAATATTTAACCATTTCTACAACTAATTTTTCTATTTATTCTACCCTGTTTACTTTGATTATTCGTGAAAAAGTATTATACTTTAATTTATGAATATATCATTGTTACGGAATAAACCAAATCCAAATGATACAAATTTTTGGAATGTTTTATATCAAATGATTCTGCTTTCAGGTGTTTTTTTCTGTCCTCATGTGGCGAGGAAGTTATCACCCATTTGGATAAGCCAGTTTGCCAATAAATATTTTGCAATATTTATACATTAACAATGGGAGGATTATTGTGTATGAAATTAATTCCCCGGATTGATAGTGTGTTGACAAGAAGAAGAGAGGAAGGATGGAAAATATTTGGGAAAAAGCCGAGCCAAACTTCGTTGGCCAGGGCATTGGGGGTTCGCAAACAACAAGTGTCTTTGTGGGCCCGAGGCGGGGCTATGCCGAGGTCTGAAACGATTTTCCACATGGCACATCTTCTGGGAGTTCGTCCGGATGAATTGTACGAATTTATCCCGCCGACCGAGAAGGAGCAGTTAGAGATCATCAAAGAGTTTGACAAGAAGGAAAAAGAGGATATTTTAAGACGCAAAGAAAATAAAATCAGGGAACTGCGCGAAAAAGGTTATAGTGATGAGGTCATTCAGGAGCAAATTCGGATGATGGGTTTAACCAAATATGACCATTATACAGAGAAACCTCAACGCAACCGGACTTAAATTATAAATATGTGTCTTTTTAAACAAGCATTTTGGCAGACTTTTTAAAATTTCAAAATATGGTTTTGGTCCATGACAGAATGGATCACTTCACAGCGCCAATGAAAAAGAAGAGGTTTAACCGGGGCAGGCGTTCATTGTTACGACGCGCGGCTAATGGGGAGTTATTGTCACGACAGGGGAAGCAAAAAAAGGAAAATCAAGGGTTTCCAGCAGAAAATAGAGGGCAGCTGTTCCCAACAAACACAAGATCCATGGCAAAACAGTCCGGTTGAATACGACAGCACGAATTGACAGCAAAGAAAAAATAAAGATACCAAAAAAAAGAAACTCTTTTGCCTTTTGTTAACAACAGTTATACTAAAAAAATAGAAGCCACCTGAAAAGGCAGTCTTATCAATTATGACTCGGTCTGTTTCGGTGTTAATGTTTTTTTACAAACTGGTAGCTGATAATCAGGATTAACAGCCAAATTGGCCCCACAAGCAAAGCAATCCGTGTTTCATCGTTAAATGCCAGTTGGATAGCTACCAGTCCCAGGAATAACAGGGTTATCCAGTTTGTGAACGGATACCCGGGCATTCTGAACTTGACTTGTGCGCCCATTTTTTTCCGGTATTTCAAATGAGCATAAACAATCATGCCCCACGTCCACAATGCACCGAAAGTGGCCACGCTTGTAATATATATGAATGCTTTCTCGGGAATGACATAGTTGAGTAAAACACCAATCATCATAATCAGAGCGGACACTGTGGTCCCGTGTGCAGGTACATGCCTGGAATTCAATTTACCCAATGCACCCGGTGCCTGACGCTGGAGGGCCAATGTATAAAGCATGCGGCCTGTGCTGAAAATTCCGCTATTACATGAGGATAAGGCTGCAGTCAGTACAACAAAATTGATAATACCAGCAGCGGCCGGTATTCCCACTTTTGCGAAAATCAGCACAAAAGGACTCGTCGTTTCGTCCATTTTATTCCAGGGATACATGGACATGATGATGGTCAGTGCACCGATATAGAAAATCAATATCCGCCAAATGGTATTGTTAATTGCTTTTGGCAGGGTTTTGGCAGGATCTTTCGCTTCACCGGCGGTAACACCAATTAACTCAACTCCCAGGAAAGCAAACATTACCATCTGCAATGCAAACAAGATTCCCAATGTTCCAAATGGCATGAATCCACCGTTTACCCAAAGATTGGAAAATCCGACAATCTGCCCGTCATTTCCCCAACCCGTGAAAATCATGACCAATCCGACAGCAATTAGTACAAGGATGGTTACGACTTTGATCAGTGCGAACCAAAACTCAACTTCACCAAACAGTTTTACTGCAATCAGGTTAACAAAGTAGACAGCCAGCAGTGCTCCTAAGGCGGGAAGCCATTGAGGAATATCTGGTAACCAGTAACGAGTATAAACTCCAACCGCGGTAATTTCCGCCATTCCTGTTACTACCCACATAAACCAGTAATTCCAGCCTGTTACAAATCCAGCCCATGGACCAACAAACTCTGTTGCATAAGTACTGAATGATCCGGCGACAGGTTTGAAAAGTGCCAATTCTCCCAGAGCCCGCATGATAAAAAAAATCACCAATCCGCCTATAGCATAGGCAAGAATCAGTGCGGGCCCGGCAGTCTGAATCGCCTGCGCCGAACCGAGAAATAATCCTACTCCGATTGCGCCACCAATTGCGATTAATTGTATATGTCGATCGCTCAAGCCTCTGGCTAGTTCATCTTTAGGCTTTCTTTCTTGCTTCATTTGTTTCCCCCCCTCAGCAGATTAACAATTTATTACAGGAAAAAATCAACTTGATATTATTGTAAATAAAAATGTTAACGTTTTCAACTAATATAATTCCGTATCGATTTTAATAGTAAAGATTTTCTTATAAATAATTTATTTTTATAAAAATAAATCGACATATTATTTTTCCTTAGGATGCACTTACTTCCCGAAAAGCATGTAGAAAATTTTCTTTGGGATGAGCACCAGTTAATGCCAGATTATCATTAATAATAAAGAAAGGGATGCTCTGAATCCCTATTTTTTTGGCTTCTGCCAGGTCTTTTTCCACTTTGGACCGGAATGTTTCCTGTTCAAGCTTTTCTTTCACTTCTGCCGGATTCAGGTCAAATGATTCGGCTATATTTACTAAAATATCTATATTACCTATATTTAATCCCTTTTCAAAATAAGCCTGAAACAATGCTTCAACCATTTCTGTCTTTTGGCCCTGCCTGGCCAGTTTAACCAGCATATGTGCTGGAAGCGTATGGGGTAATGATTCAATTTCATGAAAAAAAAATCGTACACCAACAGGAGCTCCTGCCTGGGCGATCTCCTGGAGTGATTGGTATGCTCTTGACATGTTTCCCATCTTTCTAACCATCATTTCCATAAAAGAAACTCCATCACGTGAAATTTCAGGATATAGCATATATGACCGATATTCAATTTCCATGGTTTCTCCGGATTGCTCTGTCCATACATGCATGGCATCTATAAGATTCTTCTCTCCAATGCGGCACCAGGGACATATCAAATCATGATAAACCTCAATCTTCATTTTGTCTCTCCTTTAACTTAATCAACTTCGGCTATATCGATAATAACATAAACCAGTATAGCACAAATTTATCATTAGATACTATTCAAAAGTAAGCATTTGTGGTATGATATCTTCTGAGTACAGGAAAGTGTGTGAATAAAATGTGAAACAGCTGGATAAAGTTTGGTCCTTAAGGAATTGAATTCGCATTGCAAAAAAAGAAAAACGGATGCCAGGAAAAATGTTTTAACAGGTGATAAAACAGGAATGTTAAAAAAACAGGTTTTGTATCATTCAATTGGGTTGGTACCTTGTTTAAGGTATAATTATAAAAAATCAGTTAATCAGTTAATCTTATTGATATATCTGTTTTTTAAGACAGGAGGTTTTACTGATGGAAAAAGTGACTGTAATCGGAACTGGACCAGCGGGGTTAACAGCAGCTATCTACCTGGCTCGTTCCAATATGAAACCATTGGTGATTGAGGGACTGGAACCAGGCGGACAATTGACGACAACAACGGAAGTTGAAAATTTTCCGGGGTTTCCAGAAGGTATCATGGGTCCCGAATTAATGAATAATATGCGAAAACAGGCAGAACGTTTTGGAACCACATTTAAAGCAGGATGGGTAAAAAAAGTAGATTTGTCCAGGCGTCCTTTTAAAGTGTTTGTCGGGGACGAAGAAATTGAAACGGAAGCATTGGTTATTTCTACAGGAGCCAAGGCCAGGTTGCTCGGGATTCCTGGCGAAAAAGAAAGCATAGGAATGGGAGTAAGTGCCTGTGCTACTTGTGACGGATTCTTTTTCCGTGACAAAAAACTGTTGGTTGTTGGCGGCGGGGATTCAGCGATGGAAGAGGCAACTTTCCTGACCCGGTTTGCTTCAGAAGTTACGGTTGTTCATCGTCGGGATGAATTGCGGGCATCAAAAATCATGCAGGAACGCGCCCGCCAAAACGAAAAGATTAAATGGGCGTTGAACCGGATTCCTGTGGAAGTGGTTCGGAATGAAATGGGTGTTAAAGGCTTGAAAGTGAAAAATAATGAAACGGGCCAAGAAGAAATTCTCGAAGCGGATGGAATTTTCATCGCCATCGGGCATAAGCCGAATACCGACTTTTTGGAAGGACAACTGAAGCTCGATGGGCTGGGTTATGTTGAAGTTGAACCTGGCACAACAAAAACCAGTGTTCCCGGCGTATTTGCCTGCGGCGATGTTCAGGATCCTGTTTACCGCCAGGCAATTACAGCGGCCGGATCCGGATGCATGGCGGCACTGGATTGTGAACGCTTTTTGGAAGGAAATGCAGCAGACGACTGGAGCAAATCGCTATAATCAGTCGGGGTGGAAATGGCTCTTTCCTGTTTTTCCGGGAAAGAGCCAAAATTTTAAAGACTATATACACAATATTCAAAAAATATTTTAGAATTGGTTGTTTCCGGTTTGATTGTTTAGCAAAGGAGAATTTCCGCAATGGAAAAAAGGTGGATTACAGTAAAGGAAATCAGTCAGTTTTGTTATTGTCCCGAACAATGGCGTTTGAACAGGCTATATCGGCAAGGAATGGTAGAGGCTGACAAGAAAAAAATCCGGATAAAAGAGAGATCTTTCCGGGAAGGGATTCTTTATCATCGGAAGAAAGCCATCCTGTTGTGGTTAAAAACAACGGGAATCACCTGGGGGTTTTGGGGGATTGGGACAGGTTTATTATGGTTGATCCTGTGGCTGGTGATGAACCAATGAAAATGGAAGTGATTCTGGTTTTGCCGGTCATACTGCTATGGGGATGGCTATGGTTCAGATTTCGGAGAAAACGGGATCGGCTGGTCTACTCGGATACCGGTGGAAACGGGGCGATATTGGTTGATGAAGATCTGGGAATTCGGGGCAAGCCGGACGAAATATGGAAGCTTAAAGATGGAACCTGTCTGGTGGTGGAGCACAAATCGTCGGTTTTAAAAAATAAACTGCCATATCCGGGAGACCGTCTGCAGCTGGCAGCGTATTTGCTGTTGGTGGAAAAATATTTTCAGACATACAATCTCATTGGAGAGATTCGCTATCGCAACCGAACTTTCCAACTCAAATGGACACCTGCTTTAAAAAGACAACTGACTCGAGTTATTCGGCAAATGCGGCAGGTCGAGCGAACAGAAGAAACAACCGTAAATGTTTATTTGCCAAAGTGCATGAAATGCCAATTTTATAAGGTTTCTTGCCTCAAGGCTTAACTGGCAATAAAGGTGTGGCACTTGAAGTGTTTGCACCTTTATTCATTACTATAAACAAGTTTGTAACACAAACAAAAATAAAACTTTACCATAAGCCAACATCATTTATTTATTGAAAATGGAAAAAATGACGTCTACTGCAACCATCATCAAGTATATTCAACAGGACAAACTGACACATGTGGTGCTGTTTCAAAATATGTTCAGGGAACTGCGCAAGGAAAATCCGGAACTGTTTACCCCGGAGTTTGTTGAAGAGCTGCGTGAAATGACGCGTATTGCCGTACAACATGAAATTCATTGGGGCCAGTATATTGCCAATAATCAGATTCAGGGATTAACCAATAAACTTATTGAGAAATACATTAAATACCTGGCCAATGAACGTCTCGGACGCCTGGGACTTGAAATTTTGTATCCGGAAATGACTGCCCATCCTCTGAGATGGGTTGAAAGTTTCTCTAATCTTATGTGACCAAAACGGATTTTTTTGAACAGAAGGTTACCAATTATGCAAAGGTGAGCTGCATGGATTTTGGTGATCTGTAACCTTGGAAAGGAAGCAATTATGAATGGGAAGTTTGAAACGATCGTTGCTGGAAGAAAATCAATCTCTTTGATGTTTTAATTGAAAAAATATAGAAAAAATCATTGCAGAAAGCAATTTTTTAGAAATTGTTTTGTGTCTTTCTTTCAGAGAAGGAGAGACAGCGGTTCGATTTCCTGCAGTTTTGCGGGGGGAGTGTCAGTCGAATTTGCTTCCACAAGTTTGTTGAAATCTAAGACTGTCCTGATGGCGAGACAGTCTTTTTATTATGCCAATTCCATTTTACATAATCTGCATATTCTAAATAAATTTACTTAATTAATATAGGTATATATTTATCCTAAACAATGTATAATTTGTCTGTATTAACATAACCTTTTTTGAGGAGGGGTGCTCTTGGATCAGACAAATAGTCAATTAAAACGAGATATTGGTTTTTTCACGGCATTGTCGATTGTTATTGGAACCGTTATCGGATCTGGCGTTTTCATGAAACCGGGCATTGTCCTTGAATCATCAGGGAGCACTTTAATGGCTCTTGCTGCCTGGTTAATTGGGGGGATATTTTCGATTGCAGGCGGGCTTACTATTGCAGAAGTAGGAGCCCAAATCCCCAAAACAGGAGGACTATATACCTATATCGATGAAATTTATGGAAAATTTTGGGGGTATTTATCCGGTTGGATCCAAACAGCCGTATATGGCCCTGCCATCATTGCAGCATTGGGGCTGTATCTGGGTTCGTTGCATGTTCATCTGTTTAATATTGAAGGGAGAATTTGGGAATTTGTTATTGCAATCGGTTATGTTCTATTCCTGATGTGGGTAAACATTATCGGAACAAAATATAGCGGTTGGGTACAAAACGTTACAACGGTAGCCAAGCTTATTCCGATTGCAGCGATCATTATATTCGGATTGTGGAAAGGTGAACAGACGATCTTTGATCCAGGCGCTTTCCAAACAACCGAACTTAGCTTTGGTGCTGCTGTATTGGCCACACTGTTTGCTTATGACGGTTGGGTTCTCCTGGCAGCTGTTGCCGGGGAAATGAAAAATCCGGCCAAGTTGCTGCCTAAAGCAATTTTAGGTGGTCTGTTATTTGTAACCGCTGTCTATTTATTGGTTAACGCGGCCTTATTTATCGTACTGCCTGCCGGTGAAGTTGTCCAGTTGGGTGAAAACGCTGCCGGAGTGGCATCAGAAATCCTGTTTGGAAAATTTGGTGGACTGTTGATAACGATAGGTATTATCGTTTCGATATTTGGTACCTTAAACTCAAAAATTCTTGGACATGCGCGTGTTCCGTTTGCGATGGGTGAACGCAAGCAATTGCCATTTGCAGACAGTATGGCAAAAGTTCATCCGCGTTTTAAAACACCGCATATTGCCATTATCCAGCAATCGGTATTTGCCATTTTCTTCATGCTTATCGGTGATCCGAACCGGCTGACCGATATCTCGATATTTGCCATTTATATCTTCTATATTTTCGGGTTCTATGCCGTGTTCACACTGCGCAAAAGAAATCCTGGAAAAGAACGTCCTTACAGTGTACCACTTTACCCATGGATTCCGATCCTGTCGATATTGAGTTCTTTATATGTTATTTACGCTATGTTAACGACAGATCCAATGGGTGGATTACTAGCCGTTCTGATTTTGCTGCTCGGCTTGCCAATCTACTATTATTTGAAAAAAAAATACAGTTAAGTTCCGTTTCAGATTTTATGGCCAAAGTGCATGAATTTGCTTCATGCACTTTTTGTCAATCTCTCTGTTTCCGAAACAAGTCCATGGAGTATTTCAACAGCTTGCTTCGTACGCTCCTGGTCAGTTGAGAGCAGGGTGAATATCCGGTCAATTTTTTTCTTGTAGGCTTGCGGTTTATGATCGAAACTTCCAATCATCCGTACAGCCTTTTTCTCGTTGATGCAGTATTCTTCATTCAGTGCAAACAAAACCTGGTTTAAACATGAAACGGTACGGAAACAATGGCCGGCAACATAAGGGATGTCGTCTTTATCGACATTATCTTTCGCAAACATTAAAGAGAATGATGCTTCAAACAAAAAATAGCGGATGATGGCATCTTTCAGAGCTTTTGGATAGGGTTTGGTTTTAGCTTTCAGTCTGGCGATTTTTTTGTCAGGATCGGTCAGAATTTTGCATACGGCGATTTCGCCCATATACATGGCATTCAGGTATGCGTGCGGATGCCCGGCATGATAATAGCTGGAAACATTTCCGGACAGGCATTCGTCAATGACCCGGGCTACTCTCTTGTATTCACGGAATATCAGATCAACATGATATCCCTGAACGATAATCCAACCGCCTCCGTTGATCCATTCTCCCCATTCACCAAGGGATGTAACCAGGTTCTGTCTGTGTTCATCATCCAGTTTCGCGGCTGCTTTGCCGATTCCATCAACTTCAAACCCGGCAACTATATCATAATAGATCCCGATATCAATATCGGAATCCGGGCGATTGGTTTTTCGTGCTCTGGAACCTCCCAATACGACTCCAACGATCCCGGGGATATTTTCCAATTCTTTGGCAATTGTATTTAAGATGTTTGTTACAGTCATAATTTTTATTCCCCCTGTTTTAAAATAAGCTGTTTTTTATAAAAGTCCCACATTAGAAATATATTTTTTTCCAATACTAAAGAAAACGGATTTGATGGTTGTATTTACTTTATTAGTATAACAGTGAAACACTTTTTTTATCAGATTCTGACTCGAACAATGCGCCATTTTTAAATATTGGTATAGACATATATACATATCAGGGTTAAACTGAAGAGGGTAAAAGGAGCAAAGGGGGTATGCATGATGGAGCAAAACAGGTTACTTACATTGATGAATGGACGGATTTACGCCGAACAGGAAACCATCCAAAATGGATACCTGCAAATGAGTGACAAATTGATTGCCGTAGGGGAAATGAGTGAATTTGTTCAACACCCCGATGAAGATGTTATTGATTTGCAAGGAAGAACGGTGATCCCGGGAATGATTGATATGCATATCCACGGGGTTGCAGGAGTAGATGTGATGGACGCAGTTCCCGAAGCTTTGGAACGAATGTCCGTTTACCTGGCCAGGGAAGGAACAACCGGTTTTTTGGCTACAACGATTACTCAATCCCCTGACAGGATTGCAAAAGCCATTTCGAATGTCGCCCATTACATGGAAAATTCGCAGACTGCCGGAAAAGCCGAATGTCTGGGAATTCACCTGGAAGGTCCGTTTGTTTCCCCAAAACGGAAAGGAGCCCAACCTCTTGAATTTATCATGGAACCCGATGTCAGCCAATTTCAGCTGTGGCAGGAAGCAGCCAGGGGAAAAATCAAACTGGTCACGCTTGCTCCGGAGGAACCGGGAGGAGCAGAACTGGCCCGGTATCTGCGGGAAACAGGTGTGATTGCGTCCATTGGCCATTCTGATGCCACTTATGATCAGGTCATGGAGGGGGTTGAAGCAGGGGTCAGTCATGTTACTCATTTATTTAACGGGATGCGCGGGTTTCATCATCGCGAACCGGGAGTAGCAGGAGCTGCAATGTTAAATGAGACGTTGAATGTCGAAATGATTCTGGATGGGATTCATATTGATCCACGCAGTGTCATACTGGCATATCAACAAATCACAAGCGAACGAATCCTTTTGATAACCGATGCCATGCGGGCCAAATGTATGAAAGAAGGCGTTTATGATCTGGGAGGGCAGCAGGTAACGGTCAATGAACGGGATGCCCGATTGGCTGATGGAACGCTGGCGGGAAGTATCTTAAAGATGAAAGATGCTGCCAGTAATATAAAAAAATTTACAGGTTGCTCGATGGAAGACATCATAAAAATGACGGCTTCCAACGCAGCCAAAGAACTGGATATTTATGATCGCAAAGGAAGCATTGCTGTGGGCAAGGATGCTGATCTTGTTGTTTTGAATCAGGATTTTGATGTGCATATGACTTTTTGCAGGGGTAAAATTGCCTATCACTCAGACAGAAAGGAACTTGAATGATGCAACTTATTCGGGCAAAAGATTATGATGAAATGTGCGCAAAAGCAGCTGAACATGTTATTCGTACAATTAAGGAAAAAAAGGCCCCCGTATTGGGACTGGCCACCGGAAAAACGCCGACAGGCGTTTATCGGAAACTTGTTATGGATCATTGGCAAAACCGGACTTCCTATCGTCATGTAACCACTTTCAATCTTGATGAATATGTAGGTCTTGGTTCAGATGATCCAACCAGCTTCCATTATTATATGAGGGAAAATTTTTTCGACCATGTGGATATTCCCGAGCAGCAAATCCATATTCCCAATGGAATTGCTTCCAATCTGGAGCAAGAGTGTTTGCAATATGAGTGTCAGATCGAAGAAAAAGGTGGAATCGATCTGCAAATCCTGGGGATTGGCGTAAACGGACATATCGGTTTTAATGAACCTGGAACGCCGTTTTATTCCCAGACCCATATTGTGAAGTTATCGGAATCAACACGTGAAGCAAACCAGTCATTTTTCAATTCGCTGGAGCAGGTTCCAAAATACGCGATTACGATGGGACTTTCCACCATCATGAAAAGCAGGGAAATAGTTCTGCTTGTTTCAGGAAAACGTAAGGCCCCAATCTTGCAGCAATTGTTGTCGTCGGAAGTGGTTTGCGAAGATTTGCCGGCTACGATTTTAAAACGTCATCCGCATGTAACAATTATTACAGATCAGGATGCATATTCATCATAGAGTCGCAGTTGCGGCTCTATGTCAATCATGACAGTACAAACTTGCTTTTTTCGGTATACTAATATTGGAATGAATAAAAGGAAAGATTTCCTGAAAAGTGGACAGTATTTTGACTTTTTCCAATTTGTTACTGAAAAAGCTGAACGAGAGGGTAATCAAATCATGAGAAGAGTATCCAAGGAGAGCCCGATTCCATTATATTACCAGCTTAAGGAAATTTTGCAAGAGATGATTGACAATGAAGAATTAAAACCTGGAGACATGATTCCACCGGAACGGGAGTTATGTGAGTTTCAGGGAATAAGCCGCATGACCGCGCGCAAGGCAATTTTGGCACTGGTCAATGAAGGTGTTTTATACCGCGCCAAGGGAAAAGGAACGTTTGTTGCTGAGCCTAAGCCAAAGCATCTGCTGCAACTCAAAGGTTTTACCGAAGAAATGAAAGAACAGGGCTTTACGGTCCGTACCAGAATTTTGTCGTTTCAGATCACAAAAGCAACGTTGAAGTTAAAAAAACAATTAAAAATGGAACAGGATCAGGAACTGGTGTATGAGATCAGACGGCTTCGAATAGTTAATGACATGCCATTTGCCATTGAAACGGTTTGGTTAAATCACGGTAAGCTTCCCGGGCTGAAAAAGGAAATGCTGGAAGATTCACTCTACAGCGTTCTGGGGGAAAAATATCATCTTTACCCGGAGTACGCTCAACAGACAATTGAACCGATCATGCTGAATGAATATGAATGCGGTCTCCTGGGGACCAATCCGCCTTCGCTGGCCATTTTATTCCGGCGAACCACCTATTCCAAACAGGGAGAGGTGATGGAATACACGAAATGCATATACCGGACTGATTCACATAAGTATGAAGTTTATTTACATCCGTAAAGCCAGTTGTAAATATTGTCAGCAGAAAAATATACCAGTGGCCGCAAGAGGCAGGAATTTTTATTTTATTTATTATATAAACATGTTTGTCATACAAACTAACTACACCACTTAATTCCAGTTCCGTTTATATACATTTTCACCGACCGGGATTAAAACGAATTACAGGATAAAAGCCAGAGCCATATGTTCTGGCTTTCTGTTATGTTTTTTGGTTAAGCCTGCATTGATGGGGAGGATGTTTTACAAAGGCTTGGATACTTGGCTGTCTTAATGTATGTCCTTCGATCCATTCTGTGTACTTTATTTTTACTGTGATCAAGGGTTTTAGCCAAGTGGCATCTTTATTTCGGGAAGGTTTGTTTACAAAAGGCATTTCTTTCTGAAAGAAAGGGTGAATCATTTGAGTGAAGCTTTTCCAGTCCGTTTGCGTCAATTTGCCTGTCCCCACATGGCCGATATACCAAAGCCGGTTTTCCTCATCAAATAATCCCAGTAACAGGGAGTTGACGATTGATTGTCGAAAAGTAACTCCTCCGACAACAGCGATCAAGTCATGATAATTTTTTTTCTTGATCCAGCGGCGGTCTTTGCCATTGACCGGGTATGTGCTGGTAAGATCCTTCACTACGATTCCCTCAAGATTTTGTTCTTTTACCGCTTCAAATAATGCATCCCCATCTTCAAAACTGGCAACAAGTTGTACATGGTTACAGGGTTTATAAATTTCCTGAAGCATTTTCAAACGGTCTGACAGCGGGGAAGAGACAACCCATTTGTGATTGAGGTATAAAATATCAAAGATCATGTAAGTAATGGGCACTTGCTGCTGAATGAAAGAAATCTTTTCAAGATTTCTGATTCCATCCCTTTTCATCACTTCATAAAAAGATGGTTTTCCATTTTTTAAAGCAATTACTTCCCCGTCCAGGATTGCGGATTTTGCATGAATATATTTATCAATTTTCAAGAGTTCCGGATAATGGTAAGTACGTTCATTTCTTTTGCGGTTAAAAAGCTTCACTTCCTTTCCATCCCAATAAGTACAGACACGAACCCCATCCCATTTAACCTGGGCAATCCATTGCTTTCCCTGAGGAATCGTGTTTGATTCAACCGGTTCAAAAGGAATAATGGGTGTCCATTTCATAAGATTCCCCCTCTTTTTCCCTATTTTGTTCAGAATCGTCAAAAAAACACTGCCAAAATATGAATCGAAAAGTGGGGGACCAGGATGAATAGAGACTGCTGTTTGGTGCGATGGTATATATTATTGATTTCTGCACCCGATCTCAAATGGCATTTATAGTGCTGCCGACGCTATATCGGAAGCAGATGCCAGTCGGATGGTTCGGTTACGAGAGAATCGATGTTGGAGCCGCCCATGATCTAAATGATGAAAAGCTTGAAAGGTTTGTTGAGATTATGGCTGATTTCTCGGCAGAACTTTCCGCAGCCAAGCGCTGAACGGGTTTGGAAGAGAAAAATAAAAAAGGCACTTTCCAATAAAATGGAAGTGCCTTTTTAAGATTTTTATCTTCTCCACCAGTGTCTTTGCCGTGGATTGCGGGTGGGGAATCGGGATAATAACAGGGAAAAATGGGAAAATTGGATACAGAAACGGTGGATAATACGGATATGGCCGATAGGGTGGATAACAAGGCGAACCATAGGGCCGTTAATTTGCATCTAAGGCATTTTCTGCTGATTCAAAAAAGTGATCCGGTTCGTTTACCGGAAAGTGTATGAAAGTAATTTTCCTTTCAGAATTTAATACGGGCCAAATCGCCGAAACGGGCGAAAAAAAGGATTAAAGGCAAAGAAAAAGAAAGGGCGTGGAAAGAAAAAAGGCGCAAAAAAAGGTCCTGGGAAAAATTGTGATGTGTTGAGTTTCTCCTGGTCAAGATGAAGTGGCATGCCCGTTGTTTCTACCGGATACGGGGGGATTTTATTTTGTTTGGCCATTAAGATTCCTCCTGCCGTTAACAGTTTGGATTGCTTGGATTGCTATAATTTATTCATTTGTCTTGAACCGGGTTATTTGTCCAATTCAAATTAGGCTTGGATGGGAGAAAAGGATGGCTGAAAAAGAACGTTATGTCCAAATTGAAGGAGCAGAAATAAAAATTTCCAATCCGGAAAAAGTGTGGTTTCCCGAAGCCGGAATTCGCAAATGGGATTTTGTATTATACTGTACCCGTCTGGCTCCTTACCTTTTGCCATATGTAAAGGACCGGTATTTGACGACAATCCGTTTTCCCGATGGCGTCAATGGAGAATCCTTTTACCAGAAAAACGCCCCGTCTTTTCGCCCTGACTGGGTAGAAACCAGAAAAGAGGGGAACATTGAATATATTTTACTCAATAATGTGCCAACACTGATCTGGTTGGCCAATCTGGCATGTCTGGAATTTCATATTTCATTTCATTCAGCTCAAAAACCGGTTCCGACCGAATTGGTATTTGACCTTGACCCGACTGTTTCCGGATTTGGCAAGGTTGTGGAAACGGCCTGGTTGATCAAAAACGTGCTTGACCGGCTGGAGTTAAAAAGTGTAATTAAAACATCGGGCGCAACCGGCCTTCAGATCTATGTACCGATTGAACCGGTTTATCCTTATGAACAAACACGGACAATCGGAGAGTTTGTGGCACATTACCTGGCGGAACAGCATCCGAAACTGGTAACGGTTGAGCGGCAGGTAAAAAAACGAGGCGACAAGGTATATATCGATTACTTGCAGCATTGGCGCAGCAAAACCCTGATTGCGCCATATTCCCCCAGGGCGGTACCTGAGGCAACCATATCAACCCCGCTTGAATGGAGTGAGGTGAATGAAAATCTGTCTCCCAAGCAGTGGACATTTTTTACAATATTTGACCGTTTAAAAGAAAAAGGGGACCTGTTCCAGCCTGTCCTGTCCCCGGACCGGCAGCGTCTGGACCCGATCCTGTCTTTCATAAAAAAACACAAGATGTAAAACGAAAGGGGACATGTTATCTTTATAGTGGAAAACTAAAGTTGTTGTGAGGAGGAACATGATTGAAACGGATATTTGTCAATGCCATGCTGATTACCATGAAGGAAGGGGAAGAAGTAATTAAGCGTGGCGCAATGGCAGTGGAAGGTTCTGCTATTACATATGTGGGGGCTGTTCCGTCAGAAGAGATCCTGTCAACTTATGATGAAGTCGTCGAATGTGAGGGGCGGGCTTTAATGCCGGGGCTTATCAATACACATGGACATGCGGCCATGTCCCTGCTCCGGGGTTATGCGGATGATCTTCCGCTGCAAACATGGCTGGAAGAGAAGATGTGGCCGCTTGAAGCAAAATTTACTGGACGTCAAGTGTATGCCGGGACCGCTTTGTCTGTCATTGAGATGATTAAATCAGGGACAACCTGTTTTGTCGACATGTATGATCATATGGATCAGGTGGGACAGGTTGTCTTGGAATCAGGGATGCGTGCGCGCCTGTGCCGTGGTTCCATAGGATTGGTAAGTGAAGCGGAGCAACTGGAGAAGCTCAGGGAAGCTGTTCAGTTTGCCAGGGACTGGAACAGACAGGCGGATGGTCGAATTACGACAATGCTGGCACCCCATGCGCCATATACCTGTCCGCCGGATTATATCAGAAAGTTTGTTGATAAAGCAGCGGAACTGAACTTGCCGCTCCATACCCACCTGTCTGAAACGGTCAGGGAAGTGGAACAGAATGTGGCTGATTACGGATTAAGGCCGGTAGAACATTTGCGGCAACTGGGCTTTTTTGATTTGCCTTCCCTGGTCGCGCATGCGGTTCACTTGACGGATGAAGAAATTGATGTTCTGGCTGATTATGATGTCAAGGTGGCCCACAATCCCGGAAGCAATTTGAAATTGGGAAGCGGAATTGCTCCTGTTCCCAAAATGCTTGAAAAGGGAATGCGGCCCGGTTTGGGGACTGATGGTGCTGCAAGCAACAACAACCTGGATATGCTGGAAGAGGTGCATCTGGCAGCCATGATCCATAAAGGGATTAATGAAGATCCCGTTGCGGTTCCTGCATTAACGGCACTGAAAATGGGCACATTATATGGTGCGGAATGTGTATTTCTCGAACAGGAAATCGGTTCTCTGGAAGTTGGAAAAAAAGCCGATTTTATCATCATCGATTTGTCGGGGCCCCATATGCAGCCGTTGCACGATGTGGTATCGCATATGGTTTATTCAGCCAGTCGAAATGATATTCTTGATGTTTATATCGACGGCAAACCGGTTATGCGAAACCGTGAACTGTTAACAATAGACGAGGAAAAAGTTATCTTTGAAGCAAATCAGGCTTTTCAGGAGATCAAATGAAGAAAGAGCTACCGTAAAATGGTAGCTGTTATGGGTTGGCGATAGGGAATAGGCGGGAGATTCTAAGTCATACTAATACAAATCATGTTTTTATATCGATTTGCAGTTGGAAACGAAGTGGGATGTCTGTGTCTGTTTCTTGCCATTCCCGTTTTCGGGCAGCAGGGGAAGTCCAGGTTTCGGCAAGCAAATAGGGAGCAATCTGTTCCCATTCTTCTTCAGTCAATTGGCTTTTCATTGCATTAAGGACCCAACCGGGATAAAGGGAAGGGGCTGTCATCTCCTTCACCTCCCTTGTTGCTTTTTAGTATCACCGAAGATGTGCTGAATATGTTTAACACATTTTGCACATCCGCCCACTTGATGGGCTTTTTTTGGGGGATTAAAATGAGCTGGCTGTCGTATGTATGTACAAAGGAGGAATTTCATGAAACCAGTTTACATCATTTTGCTGTTATCCATGGTTTTCCTTTGCACCGGTTGTGGTGAACCGAAAGCGCACGAGCCGGCTCATTCCGAAGAAAAACAGTTCGATCAGCAAGCGATGAGGCAACAAATCCATCAATTGATCAAGAGCAACGGACAAAAAGCATATGAATTTGCCCTGGAGATCAGGAATGGTCAGCAAATCAGTCATTACAAGGGAAAACAGGTTGGTGAAAATTGGGTGATTACCGATGCCAGGGGCAAAAAGGTGATGGAAAGAAAGGATAAAAAAGTATGGGCATATCATTTGAAAAATAAGGAAGAAATGACGCTGAGACAGGCTGGATTGGTTTCTCCAAGAGATCATCTGTTTTTTTTGAAAAAGGTGTTGGGAAAAGTGGAGTACATCCAAAAATCGAAAAATTACGGTCAGATGAAGGCAAAAGTAACCGTTGACCCGGATAAATTTGCTGAACAGTTTCGGCAGCGATTGAATATAGAAGCAAATATACCGTCATTTCCGGTCTATGAAGAGATTAATATTTACTATGAATTGGTTTATTCGGACTCTCAGGACAAAAAACTGCAGCAGATCATTCTAAATATGCCCGGCCAGGAGGAAACTCCACAAACCCTGGTTTATACGCTGAAAATGTAATTACTCAGATTTTTTGAATGGCGGAGATGGGACAGAGTTCTAAAAAATTTTTCCTGTATACGGTTTTCTAAAGATTAAGACAGGTAAGCTGTCTTTTTTTATTGCCATGGATTGTCAATGTTGAAGTATATCATAAAATGATATACTTTTTTATGTATTGATGCTATAAATTGGCGAGAGGAGCGTGACTGTGTGGAAAAAACGGGAAAAATGATGTTCATCAGTTTTTTGGTCACGCTGATCCTTTTATTCGGAGGATTTTGGGGATATCAACAATATCTGATCAAAAAACCGATCATTGCCTTCCTGGAAAAACAGCAGGAAGTGCAATTGCATGATATTCATGTATCTCCGTCAAAAGTACAACTCAACTTGAAAGTGGCAAATCTTGAGCAGGACTTTTTGATTCGGAAATATCCCGATCTTTTGACCGAATTAAAACAGAAAGCAAAAGGAAAACCGCTTCAGGTACATTTGGCCGATCATCCCAATGAACGATTGAATTTGGCCTGGAATCAAATGGTCTTTGGCATCCGCGAGGGAATCGCATTACAGACTTATACGCTGATTCCCCAAACGGTAAAAAAATGGGCAGATGAAAACGGAATTCAATATTGTCTCAATATAGATGAGAAATCGGTATATATCATGCTTCGTGATGGAGATGATTTTTTAATCCGAATCGTTCCGGTTAACATGCAAACACAGAAAGGGGGAGAGTTGTTTGATTAAATCGATCATGTCCGGTGCCGGTGCGGCCTTGGTTATTTTTCTTGTTTATCTGGGATTCGATCCGCTGCCTGTCATTGTTTTGACGGGGATTGGTCTTTTGCTTTATTCCGGCGGTACACGTTCAATGCAAAAAACAGCAAGAATCGTCAGGAAAAATCAAAAAAACAAATATATCCCCTCCGTTAATTTTGATGAAATCGGCGGCCAGTACAGGGCCAAAAATGAGTTAAAGGAAGCACTGGATTTTTTGTTGCAACGTGAAAAGATCGCCCGATATGGAATCCGTCCGGTTAAGGGGATTTTATTGACTGGCCCTCCCGGGACCGGAAAAACATTGATGGCTAAAGCGTCGGCGCATTATACGGACGCCATATTTGTCAGTGCCTCAGGCAGCGAATTTGTGGAGATGTATGTCGGCGTTGGCGCCAAGCGGATTCGTTCTCTCTTTCAGGAAGCACGTTCGCTTGCCAGGAAGCATAAGAAAAACCGGGCTATTGTATTTATTGATGAAATTGATGTGATCGGAGGAAAGCGTGACGGAAGTCAGCAGCGGGAATATGACCAGACCCTGAATCAGTTGTTGACTGAGATGGACGGCATTTCAGTTGATCAGGAAGTGCAGGTACTGGTTATCGCAGCGACAAACCGAAAAGATATGTTAGATCCCGCACTCTTGCGCCCTGGCCGGTTTGACCGGCATATTCATGTCGATTTGCCGGATAAAAAAGCAAGATTGCACATTTTGCAATTGCATACGAAAAACAAAACATTACATTCGGATATTTCATTAATGAAAATTGCGGAAGAAACTTTCGGATTTTCCGGAGCGCAGCTGGAAAGCCTGGCCAATGAGGCGGCAATTTATGCCCTCAGGGAGAATAAGCCAGAAATAGAACAGAAGCATTTGGCGTCAGCCATTGACAAAGTCCTGATGGGGGAAAAGGCGGATCGTGAAGCGAGCAGCGAGGAAAAAAAGAGAGTGGCGGTCCATGAAATGGGACATGCGCTGATATCTGAATACGTCCGTCCCGGATCGGTTTCAGAAATTACCTTGACCCCGCGCGGACAAGCTCTGGGATATGTCCGGCAGCTACCGGATCGTGATCGTGTTCTGTACACCCGTGAAGATCTGGAAAATAGCATCCGGGTCTGTCTGGCGGGAGCCGCAGCGGAAGAATATTTTTATGGGCACAAGAGCACAGGGGCCCAGAACGATTATAAGCAGGCCTATCATTATGCGCGGACAATGATTGAGGCAGGTCTGTCGGATCTTGGCATCATCAGCCCGGATCTTGTCGGCCGTGAAGAATTGCAGTTGGAAGCCAAAAAAATATTGGAAAAATGTTATGATGACATTTTGCAATGTATGGGGCATTTTTCTTTTATGTTTGAAGAAAGTTTGGGTATTTTATTAAAAGAAGAAGTGCTATCCGGTGACAAATTTCGTGAAATGTTAATGAAATCACATTCAAAAACTGATAAAATATATGAAGTTAACTAATTGAAAGGAGTAAGAGCTATTGTGATGAACATCCAAAATATCACAGTCATCGGTGGCGGTACCATGGGTCGAGGGATCGCGGAACTTTTGGCGTCCAAAGGATTTGAAACGACCATTATCGAGCAAAACGAGGCACTGGCCAGGAATGCTTATGACCGAATTGAAAAGAGTCTGGACAAAAAGTTGTCAAAATGGGGAATTACGCTTGCTGAAAAGAAAATCACCCTCTCGCGCATTCATACGACAGATCAGGAAGAGGCTTTGAAAAATGCAGACTTTGTCATTGAATCGGTTACTGAAGACATGAAAACGAAGCTGAAGGTTTTTGAACAGTGTGACAAATTATGCCGTCCGGAAGTTGTGTTGGCAAGTAACACCTCAACGTTAAGTCTGACTGAGATTGCAGAAGCCACCAGCCGTCCTGAACAGGTGCTCGGGCTCCATTTTGTTTACCCGGTTACCAGAGTTCCGCTGGTTGAAGTAGTTCGGGGGCTGAAAACTTCTCAGGATACAGTTGGAACCGTTTTAAACATATTGCCGAAATTGGGATTGAAAGGGATAGAAGTCTACGAATCCCCAGGTTTTGTAACAACCCGCCTAAGTGTTCTTCTCATTAATGAAGCTGTCAATACGTTAATGGAAGGAATCGCCAATGAACAAGATATTGATCGGGCAATGAAATACGGTTATCAATTCCACAGAGGTCCCCTTGAAATGGCTGACCACCTTGGTCTGGATGCTGTTTTGGCAGCTTTGGAGCGTCTTTACCGCGAATTTGGAGATGTTAAATATCGCCCGGCACCCCTGTTAAAGAAAATGGTTCGTGCGGGATATTTGGGTGTCAAAACAGGAAAGGGTTTTTTCCAATATGATGAAAATGGTGACAGAATTTATGAGGAGGAGCAGCAATGAAGATTCTTGTTATCAACTGCGGGAGTTCATCCATTAAATATCAATTGTTCGATATGACTGAAGAAACGGTTTTGGCTTCCGGATTGGTCGAGAAAATCGGAACAGAAAGTGCAATAATCAAGCACAAGGTTCCCGGCAGGGAAGAAAAGATCATTACTGCGGAAATTCTCGATCACCGGGTTGGGATGAAAAAAGTTCTTGATTTATTAATGGATCCGGAAGAAGGCGTGATTAGCAGTGCAGATGAAGTGACAGCAGTCGGCCATCGGGTGGTACATGGCGGAGAGGATTTCTCCGGTTCCGTTATCATTGACGAAGCTGTCCGTCAGGCACTTCGCAGAAACATCGATTTGGCACCCTTGCATAACCCGCCCAACTTATTGGGAATTGATGCAGCACAAGAGCAGCTTCCCCATGCTGTGCATGTTGGTGTGTTTGATACTGCCTTTCACCAAACCATGCCGGATTATGCCTATATGTATGCCATTCCAAATGTTTTGTACCGCAAATATAAAATTCGGCGTTATGGTTTTCATGGAACTTCACATAAATATGTCTCTGAGAAGGCCGCGAAATTTGTTGGCAAACCTCTTGAAGACCTTAAAATCATTTCCTGCCATATTGGAAACGGTGCCAGCATTACGGCTGTACAAAACGGGAAATCCGTCGATACCAGTATGGGGATGACCCCGCTCGAAGGGTTAATGATGGGAACCAGATGTGGCGATATCGACCCGGCTGTTGTACCTTTTGTCATTACGAAAGAAGATTTGACACTGAGTGAAGTCAATTCCATGATGAACAGACACAGCGGATTGCTGGGGGTATCCGGTGTGTCGGGCGATATGCGCGAAGTGACCGAAGCGATGGAAAATGGCAATGATCAGGCACGCCTGGCTATTGATATGTATGTTTATAAAATCAAGAAAACGATTGGTGCTTATGTTGCTGCGATGAACGGGATAGACATTCTTCTCTTTACTGCAGGTGTTGGTGAAAATGCTTCAATGATCCGTGAAAGGGTATGTGAAGGACTTACCTGTTTTGGAATCAAACTGAATCGTGCTTTAAACGAGGAACGCAGCAAAGAAGTACGCCGCATCAGTACACCCGAGTCCAAAGTGGACGTTTTGGTTGTTCCGACAAATGAAGAACTGATGATTGCCAAGGAAACAAAAAAACTGGTAAAGTAAGGCAAGCTCGTGGTATGATGTTGAACTATAGAGCAATTGAGACATAGGAGGGATTCGATCTTGAAGCTTTCAAGACGTGTTCAACAATTAGCTTCATCACCCACGCTTGCCATTACGGCCAAAGCCAAAGCCCTTAAACAACAGGGGCATGATGTAATCGGATTGGGAGCGGGAGAACCCGATTTTAATACGCCGGTACATATTATTGAAGCAGCCAAAAAGGCAATGGATGCCGGTTTCACAAAATACACAGCAACGGGTGGAATTCCGGAATTAAAACAGGCAATTGTCGAAAAGCTTCAAAGAGACAATGGTTTAACCTATAAACCCAGTCAGATTGTAGTGACAGTCGGGGCAAAATACGCACTATACAGTCTGTTTCAAGCCTTGTTGGATGAAGGAGATGAAGTGATTGTCCCTGCGCCTTACTGGGTCAGCTATATCGAGCAGGTGAAATTGGCGGGGGGCAAACCTTCAGTTTTACCGGGAAGTGAAGAGACACAGTTTAAAATCACTTCCGAACAGTTGAAACGAGCCATTACTGACCGGACAAGAGCCTTGATTTTAAACAGCCCGTCCAACCCGACAGGAATGCTTTACACTGAACCGGAATTGTGTGCCATTGGTGAAATTTGTATAGAGAATGATATTATAATCGTTTCTGATGAAATCTATGAACATCTGATTTATGATCCCGGCCAAAAACATGTCAGCATTGCAAGTTTGGGGTCTGACCTGTATGAGCGGACTGTGATCATTAACGGAGTCTCCAAAACCTATTCCATGACAGGCTGGCGGATTGGATATGCGGCCGGACCTGAAGAACTGATTAAAGCAATGAATAAGATTTCTGATCACAGTACTTCCAATCCAACATCCATTGCCCAATATGCAGCCATCGAGGCACTAACTGGAACTCAGCAACCCATAGCGGAAATGAAAAAAGCTTTCAAGGAACGCCGCGATTATGTCGTTGACCGGCTGAATCAAATTCCTGGTTTTGTCTGCCAAAAACCAGCGGGGGCTTTTTATGTTTTTGTCAATATTCGTAAAGCTTTGAATGGCACGGGCGGAAAATACAAATCCCCGGATGAATGGGCTGCCGCTCTACTGGAAAAAGAACTGGTCGCAGTCGTACCCGGATCAGGCTTTGGTTCGGCGGATCACATCCGCATTTCTTACGCTACTTCTTTAAAGCAGTTAAGAAACGCAATCGATCGCATTGAACGATTTGTGAAAGAATCGAAATGAATAAAAAAACAGCAACTCATGGGTTACCCATGGGTTGCTGTTTTTTTATATGACTTCACGAATTAAGCTGATGACTTTGCCAAGAATGGTCACGTTGGGCAAAATAATCGGTGACAGCGTATCATTTTCCGGTTGCAGACGAATGTGATCGTTTTCTTTAAAAAATCGTTTTACCGTTGCTTCACCATCAGGAGTCATCGCAACGACAATATCCCCGTTTTGCGCTGTGGGTTGCTGGCGTACCACAACATAATCCCCATCCATAATTCCGGCACCTACCATGCTGTTGCCGCGTACCAATAACAGAAAAACAGTTTCGTCTTCCCCGGCAATCCGGCGGGGTAAAGGATAATAATCTTCAATATTTTCAATCGCAGTGATCGGTTCTCCTGCTGTAACTTTCCCAACCAGTGGCACCATGACGGTTTCCGCCTGTTTCCTGAAGGGCATTTCCACACGCTGAAGCAGTTCAATGGCGCGTGGTTTTGTCGGGTCACGTCGTATGAATCCTTTTTTCTCCAGCCGTGCCAAATGTCCATGGACGGTAGAACTCGAGGCAAGCCCGACTGCTTCGCCGATCTCACGAACAGAAGGCGGATAACCTTTCTCCATCACTTCTTTTTGTATATATTCCAGTATAGCTTTTTGTCTTGGGGAGAGTTTGGTCACGGTTGTCATCCTCCTTTGTTGATCTGGCCGCATCCATTGTTCCATATTTTCAGTATACATGAACCACATGAAAAGAACAAACATTTGCAGAATGTTTGTTCTTAAATGGTCACAGGCTTTGATCCAGACGGTCCAAGGCATCGTCCTTTTCCGTATTGATGACGTGGGTATAAATCTGGGTGGTCTGAATGTTTGAGTGCCCCAGGATTTCTTGTACCACCCGAAGGTTCTCCCCGTTCGACAAAAGCAGAGTAGCCAGCGTATGACGCAATTTGTGGGGAGAGATCGATGCGGCCTTGGGAGGAAGGTTTGCTTCCTGAACATATTTCCTGATAATTTCAGTTACTCCCTTACGGCTCAGGCGTTGATGGTTTTTATTTAAAAACAAGGCATTCTGATGTTCGGGAGGAATTTTCCCGGGACGAAGCGACAAATAGGTTTTCAGTGCTTCCTTGGCGGTTTCATTTAATTTAAGCATTCGTTCTTTCCCGCCTTTCCCGACAATGATCACACGTACGACCTGGCCGTCGGACTGGATACTGTTCTGATTTAACTGGACCAGTTCAGAGACACGCATTCCGGTATTTAAAAAAAGAAGGAGAATGGCTAAATCCCGTACTTCCATCCAGTGCCGGCTTTTCCTGTTTTTCTTCTGGTGGTATGTTTTAACGGCCTGAATGAGACGCAGTGCTTCTTCTTTTGTTAAAAAGACAGGCACCTTTTGTCGGGACCTGCTTTTCAGAGAAGCATCATCATATTCTTCCATCGGGTCCCGGTCGAGTACGTGCGATTTGACCAAAAAACGGAAAAGTGATCGCAGTGATGCCCGTTTTCTTTGCTTTCCGCAGCGCGAATTTTCCCGGTAATGCTTTCGGGTTATCCAGGTTTCTTTCATCTCTCCCGTTTGCGGATCTTTTCTTTTTTGCAGGATATGCACGGTTCGTTCATAACCATTTTCTATTTGCCGAAAAAAACGTTTGATAATGACAGGATCTACCTGGTCAATAGATTTATTTCTGGAAGCAAGATAATCAAAAAAAAGCGCAAAGTCGTAAGCGTAATTGGCAATGGTTTGTTTTGAACGCTCTGCGCTGATCATTTCCAAAAAGAATTCCTGTACTTCCTCAGGAAATTGGCTGATAATCCGGTTGATGTTTTCTGGAAGCCGCCGTGATCTGAATGAAGTGTTCAAGTTGATCGACCTCCTGTCCTAATGTTTTATGATAATGTCGCTTTGAAAAGAATAATCAGGAAGTGTCCTTTATTCTATCATGTTCTATCATGAAAAGAAAAACAAAATGGGGATATTTTACAAAAAATGGACGATGAATTATATTCATAACGGGAAATTTTTTTATATATTTTTACCAGGCATGTTGGCCGATTCCAAAAAATTTTCCCGTTCTTATCAGGCATTAGCCTTATCAACCCTTTTGGCACAAGCCCAACCGTTGCTGCCGCTGAAAGCTCATCGGGAATTGCTGAAGGCGGGAAGACGGGGATACCTGCATTGGTAACCGCCGTTTTGTTCGCAGCTTCGATCTTTATGTTGTCAGTCATCAGAATGATCCCTGGCAATGCTGTGGCGCCTGTGTTAATCATTGTTGGTACACTGATGATAAAAAGCGTGCAGGAAATTCCGTTCAGCGATTTTTCTGAAGGGTTTCCGGCATTTTTGATTATTGCATGCATTCCACTTACATCAAGCATTGCAGACGGTTTGGCGTTTGACTTTATTGCCTATCCGCTGCCGAAGATTGCTGCCGGGAAATGGAGGCAGGTCCCCTATATGGTTTACTTGATTGCAGGCTTGTTCCTGATGCATTTCATTGCTTCAGCATTAATGATTCATTGATAAAAAAGGGGCAAAATCGGTCCTTTTTTTGAACAATTAGTAATCAAGATTATCAATCAAATTAAATCAAACTTGTTTGTAAAACAAACCATAACCATTCCTGAACACTTCCAACCTTAATACAAACACAATAACAATTTTCAACCAAACCTTCAAAAACCATTATGAATCCAGTAAATTTAAAGCCGAGGTTTTGACACAGAGAATCCGGAAGCAGGTTCCCGTCACAATTATAAGGCCAGGAATTGTAATGGGAGATTCCAAAACGGGAGAAACGGCAAAATTTGACGGGCCTTATTTCATCATGCGCTACCTGGACAAGTTTGCCCGTTTCCCGATTCCTTATCCGGGAAAAGGAAGAGCGTTGCTCAATTTGGTGCCGGTTGACTATATCGTTGATGCGACCTGTTATCTGGCCAAACATCCTGTTGGTGAAGACAAGGTCGATCATTTGACTGACCCGCATCCCCTTTCTGTAAAACAGGCTTTTCAGATGATCTGTGAAAGATTAACCGGAAAAAAACCATTCTTTACCCTTCCATCAATAGTTATACTCGGGCTGCTGTCTATCCCGTCGTTTCGCAGGTGGTTAATGGTAGAGAAAGAAACGATTGCGTATTTCCGTTTGAAAGCGGAATATGATTGTACACAGGCGTTTGAGGACTTGAAAGATTCAGGAATCAGATGTTCCGGTTTCGGGGACTATATTGCAAAGGCAATCGATTTTTATCAAAAACATCGCCATGATCCGGAAAAAATGATCAAGGTTCGTTAGAGCAAAAACATTATGAAAAAACCATGCATCATGTGTTAAAAACAAATACATTTTATATGTTTAACAAATGGTTAATTGGAAGAATACGTGCGATTTACTTCATGACAAACAACAACTAATAAACAATTGCTATGATAATCTCAGTATCAATAAATCTCCCAGTAAAATATATATAATGAAAATATAAGATAGATAATATATTTTGTTGTAGGATAAATTGTTTATAAGAGAAAAGAAAGAGGGTTTTATAAAGTACTGAAAGAGTTGAAGGATTAAAGGTGGGAAGAAATTGGAGAAGCTTGTGAAAGCTGTATTTCTTGATCGTGATGGCGTGATTAATGAGGTCAAGACAGACCGGGTCAATCTTGTCAATCGTCCGGAAGATTTTCATCTGCTGGCAGGAGTTCCCGAAGCGATTGCGAAATTGCGCCAACTGGGATTTAAAATATTTGTTGTAACGAATCAAGGCGGGGTTGGGTTGGGATATATCACAGAAAAAACACTTGCGAAAATTCATCAGAAAATGAGGCGGGATTTAATTGCACAACATCCGGAAGCCATTATCGACGATATATTATATTGCCCGCACAAACCAGTGGCGGGTTGCGCTTGCCGCAAACCCCGGGCAGGCATGATCCTGAAACTGGCACAGAAGTATCATGTTGACTTGTCGCAGTCATGGATGATCGGCGACCGTACGACAGACCTGGAAGCAGGCAACAGAGCCGGTTGCCAGTCCATCCTGATTTCCAAAGATTATACATTAATTGATTTTGCCAATGATCTGAGTGTGGAAACAGTAGGAGGATAAATCCTGATAAATCCTCCTCTTTTTAATGCATCATGATCAAGGTATTTTGACCATGCAAATAATTTCTTTACTTCTCAAGCTAAAAGAAAAATAAACATTGTAATACAATGATTATTTATACTATGAAAAATATTATACAAATAGCCCGATTGAATCATGTTTTATATAAATATTGGGACTATAATAAAAAGAAAACGGGGGTGCATCATGGTTACTTTAATGATCGGGATAATTGTGTGGATTGGGCTCACTTTGTACGGAATCATTTCAGCCAATATTCACAAACATTCCCTTCCTGTCATGAGTGGAATGATGGTATCGATGGGAATTGCCATGATGAGCAGTCTGCTGATCGGAACCATATTGGGAATTATGTTGGAACAAATGTTTATTTCAACGGAAACTGCGATATTGATCGGGATGCTGATCGGTTATTTTGTCGGGAAACCGATTCATCGCCTGGCTTCTTTGGATGGTTTGCTTGCCGGAGTAATGGGAGGAATGATGGGGGCGATGCTGGGAGTCATGGTGGTCCCTGAAGCTCCGGCAATCACACTGTCAGTGGTCATTATCGCATTTGTCCTTGCAATGGGGCTCATTACACAACTTATGGCTCATGAAATAAAAAAGGCGAAAAAAAACTGGAAGCCAAAGATTGCGCCAAAAATGCTTTACTGGGGAATTACTCTGGTCATCGGGTTGTTAATTATTGCCCTTCCCCTTAATTCAATGTGGTTGGATTATTCGCAAACATCCCGTGAGACATACCAACATCACCATCATCATCATTAAAAAAAGTGCCTGGTGAAAGATAGAGAATGCCAGGCACTTATCATTCATTAATAAAAAACTTACAAAGATACTATAAAGACTTGAATTTTTCTACTTGCGTTTGGATCGCTACTTCCGTAGGCAGTCGTTCAATGCTGGATGCGCCAAAAAATCCGGCGACTCCTTTGGTTATTGACAAAATTTCTTTTACATCCCCGGGTTCGGCGATCGGTCCTCCATGGCAAAGAATAATGATATCGGGATTGATATTCTTGGCAGCATCGTGGATTGCCTGGATGCGTTCCGCTGATTTTTCCAGTGTAAGTGCCGTTTCAGCACCAATCGAACCTTTTGTTGTCAGTCCCATATGTGCAACCAGTACATCCGCGCCGGCTTCCGTCATCGCCTTGGCTTCTTCCACGTTAAATACATAAGGACAAGTCAATAAATCGAGCTGGTGAGCCTGACGAATCATTTCTACTTCCAAATCGAAGCCCATTTCCGTTTCTTCCAGATTTTTGCGGAAAACTCCATCAATCAATCCGACGGTGGGAAAGTTTTGTACCCCGTCAAAACCCATTTCCTTGAGTTGTTTAAGAAAAACAGGCATCTGGCGGAACGGATCGGTTCCGCAAACTCCTGCTAAAACCGGTGTTCTTTTTACCACCGGCAAGACTTCCGCGGCCATCTCCACGACAATAGCGTTTGCATCTCCATAAGGGAGCAGACCAGCCAATGAACCTCGTCCGGCCATGCGGTACCGCCCAGAGTTATAAATGATAATCAGATCAGCTCCGCCCCTCTCGGCAAATTTTGCAGAAATCCCTGTACCTGCTCCGCAACCGATGATTAAATTCCCTTGACTGATGGTCTCTTTCAGTTGATTTAATGATTCCTTTCTTGAAATAAATGGCATGATAAAAACTCCTCTCATTCCTCTTCTTTTTTGATCATTTCCATCAGTTTGCCTGTCACGGCTTCTGCGAATTCTGCATCATTGATGTTGCAATCCAACTCGTAAACAGGGATACCCGGTTTAATATATTTTTTGATTGCATTGAACAAAGCCAGATTTGCTTCCGGCCACCAGAATTCTTTCCCGGGTGCATCCAGTTCGGATACGCCTTGCAACGGGAGAAAAATGGCGGTTTCCCCTTTGGACTGATTTGCTTTTTCAGCCAGGATCCGGCCCAGCTTTTCGTTTTCCTCAGGGGTGGTTCTCATCAAGGTGATGTTGTTATTCCAATAATAAAAAAAGCGGTCTCTATATTTTTCTGGGACTGTGGCCGGTCCCAGAAATTAACCATATCCAGACAACCCGGTGCAATGACTTGAGGCAGTGCCCATTTTGCTGCAGCATTCATGCGGGTTGGCCCGGCAGTCAATACGCCTCCCGCCAGTTCGTCGGCCAGTTCCGTGGTTGTGACGTCAAGGACACCGCCGGTTATGTATCCTTGATCAATCAAGGATTCCATTGTTTTTCCGCCAGTACCGGTTGCGTGAAATACCAATACTTCAAATCCCCGTTTCTCCAATATTTTCTGGCATTGATTGACCAGTATGGTTGTATTGCCAAACATGGAAGCTGTGATCAGCGGTTTTGTCTCAATGGGAGGGACCTCTTGTTCAAGCATGCCGACAATTGCACCGACAGCATTGCAATAGATTTTGGCGCTGATTCGATTGACACCAGCTACGTCCAGAATCGATGGAATCATAACAATATCACTAATGCCGATATAAGGCTGGGTGTCACCGGAAGCAACGGTACTGATCATTACTTTGGGAACTCCAAGGGGCAATGCCTGCAATCCGGAGGTGCCAATCATTGTTCCATTGGAGCCCCCCATGGAGATACCGGCATCTACTCTACCTTGCTGATACAGATGTTTCATGATCTTTGCAATGCCTTTGGTCATGACGGACATGGCAAAGGACTTATCAGCGACTTTACGGAGTTCCTGCAATGTACTGTTACCGGCCTCAGCTACTTCATTTGCTGTTACATCGGGCGGGAATAATGGCTCTCCCAGAACTCCTGTATTGATAACCAGTGTTTGATGGCCATATTTTTCTATTTCCTGCTTGATAAATTGGTAATCGGCTCCTTTGGTATCAAGCGCGCCAATGATTGTAACGGTTTTTCCCATTTCTTTCCTCCTTTCATATAATCACATCAAATAAAAAGGAAATTACATTTTACTGAAATTACATTTACTGTTTTCATTTTAAATTCCCATATTTCCTTCAACAAAAACTATATTTTTATTAAAAAACAACTTTTTTTAAAAAAGTTTTAAAATTCGATTCCCAGATTCGCCAATGGGAAAGGTTTGTTTTGCTTGCAGGATATAAAAAATACACTATCTGCATGGTCTGTTATGAACCGACAACTCAGGCAGGAAATTGTAGATTTTGTAGATTTTAATCTATCCGAAAAAAATTTTTCTATTGCTTTGTCCCGTTTTGCCTGACCAATCGCAGGAATCTTTTGAATTATTTTATTAACAATTGCATTCGTATTTAACTTGTGACAAGAAATTGTTGTATAATATCATTAATTATCGAAAATTAAGGAACGTGATGCTGCTTGGCATCACCATTTTTTATAGGATGGATGATTCGCCAACAGGAAGGAGTGAAACTTTGTGGACACGGTGCAACATTCAACATTTGCCAAAAGTAAAAGTACGATGGCCAAAGGGAAAGTATGGACTTTTAGTGTCACGCACATGATCAATGATCTCGTCACAACCGGAATTGTGCCAGCGCTATTGCCGTTATATCAGAAGGCTTTTCATCTTACTTATACACAAACCGGCTTGATTGTTCTGGCTTCTTACATTACGTCTTCGGTTATGCAACCCTTGTTTGGAGCATGGACCGATCGAAAGCCGATGGTATGGATGTTGCCATTCGGCGTATTTATTTCCGTCACCGGCCTGGCTTTGACGGGATGGGCTCCTACCTATGAATGGGTATTGTTCCTGATTGCCGTCTCCGGTCTGGGTTCCGGGATTTTTCATCCGGAAGCATCAAGAGGAACGCATTATGCTTCCGGAAATACAAAAGGACTGGCCCAGGCAATTTTTCAGGTTGGCGGAAACAGTGGTCAGGCTTTAGGCCCTTTGATGATTCCGTTGTTTTTGGCTTTTACGGGGAAAGAAGGATTGCTCTGGTTTAGTGTATTGGCTGTAACGGCCTTTTTCCTGTTAATGCGCATATTGCCCTGGTACAAGGAACAGGTGCAACAATCCCTTTCGAAAAGAAAACAACAAAATGGAAAAAACCACTGGCCCGGTGTATTTTGGCTGGTGATCGTGATTACTCTGCGTTCCTGGTGTCAAGTGGGCGTAGCCGCGTTTTTGCCTTTTTTCTTTTTGCATCAGATGAATATGAGTTACAGTCTGGCGGAGTTGTTAAATTTCATGTTTTTAGGGGCGGGTGCCCTGGGAACTTTTATTGGAGGGGCGCTGTCTGACCGTGTAGGCATGAAACACTGGCTGGTTGGTTCCATGCTGATTGCATTTCCGTTTGCGTTATTATTGCCTTATGCGAAAGGAATTTTCGCATGGCTGGTCATTTTTTTATTTGGCTTTTTTATTTTATCGTCCTTTGCTCTGACCGTTGTTTACATGCAAAAACTGTTGCCGCGCAATATTGCTATGGCTTCCGGACTGGCGATCGGTTTTGGAGTAGGAGCAGGCGGAATTGGTGCAACTTTGATGGGTTACATGATCGATTTGTATGGTGTAACTACCATTTTAACTTTCATTTCCGTTTTGCCCCTGTTAGCAGTGGTATTTTCTTTATTGATTCCCAGCGAGAAAAAACTGGCCTCATAAATACCATGAAGCGATGAAATCCAGCAATTAGTAAAGAAATTTATAGAAAAAATTTCAAAATGGCACAAGGGCCCTTTTTTAGCAATTTGTCGTTCAAGTTCAGGCTTCCCATTCAATGATTGAAGAGTTTCTGAATCATGAACTGTTCAGGATGATTATCAATAACTCCATGAGCCACTTGGTGGTTTTGTTCACGTTTTGGCTGGAGCAGGTAGAGACGGAATACACTCATTGCAAGTGTATTCTAAGTTTGACTATTATTGATGCTCAGGATGATATTGAACATGTTATTCCTGTGTTTCCTGTATAAAAACAAATGACTTGAGACACCTTAATGGTTTCTCAGGTCATTTTTGCATTTTTGACCAATTGGCTGCAAAATCGCTTTTTCGCTACATCCTCACTAAAATTGACCAGTTCTAATTAAAACTGGTCAATCCAGCAGGAAAACTGCTTGTCTGAAGAGCCCGGTCAAGAGGAACCTTCTGTCTTATATTTTTTTCCAGATTTGTGGCTGTATGTACTTATTGGACTTCCCCTGCTTAGCAAAACAGATTACCTTTGATGTGTTAGGCCCGGATTCCTGGTCAGGTTCTTTTTCTTATTTCAGGGATCGCCTGTGAATGAAAGCAGGCAATTGGAGAAACCATGCCCAAGTATTACGCCGGAGGGAGTCATATTTAAAGGGTTTGGTTTAAGAGAGGCTGGTGGCGGGCATCAGTAAATGTCGTAACCAAAGCCGGGGAAGGGAGGTGGAAGAGAAAGGTTGGAAAATGTTAAAGTATTTAACAGAAGATTGAATATAATTTGTATAATCAATCCATATTTATTGCATATCTTATTAAATGAATGGAGGCCGATCAATGATACCATTACAAAATAAAGTTACAATTGTTACCGGAAGCAGCAGGGGAATTGGGGCTGCAACCGCAATTTTGTTGGCCAGAGCAGGAGCCAATGTCGTAATCAATTACCACAACTCCGGGAAAGAGGCTTTAAACGTGCTTTCTGAGGTAGAAGGATTGGGCCGCAGAGGGAAAGTTATCCAGGCAGACGTGAGAAATCCGGAAAATGTCAAAAAAATGGTGGATCAGACAGCCAGTGAATTCGGAAAAGTGGATATATTGGTAAGTAACGCAAATATGAGTTTTGCCATCAAGCCCTTTATGGAAATGAGCTGGGAGGAGTTTTTCCATAAATTAAACAATGAATTGAGTTCAGCGTTTCATCTGTGCCAAGCGGTTGTTCCTCATATGGAAAAACAGGGGGAGGAAAAATCGTGTTGATCTCAAGCACACTGTCACGGACTCCTTCTTCCGGGTTTGTTGCCCATGGTACCGCCAAAGCAGCCATTGCCGCATTTGCGAAATATCTGGCTCAGGAATTGGGTCCGAAAAATATCGTGACCAATGTAATTGCTCCCGGTCTGGTTCTGACTGATTTAACAAAGGATCAACCTGCGGAAGTCCATGAAGCGGTCAGGAAGTTCACCCCATTACAGCGTGTAGCAAAACCGGAAGATGTTGCCGGCGCTGTATTGAGTCTGGTAGCTGACTGGAATGTCTTTGTCAATGGCGCCTATATTCCGGTTAATGGTGGAATAGATATGAACTGATTGAGGATTTTGCAGAAAACCGCATATTGGACATCTTTGGAAAAATGGCTTGAGAACCAGATTTGGGAATTCAAGTCATTTTTCTGTTGATCTTTGTGAAAGGAAGGTGTATGATTATAATAATTACTTTTTAATAATTATTATAAATAGGGAGAGTTAATATGAAAGTTTATGATTTTCACCACCTTAATCATGTAAAAGAGCAGCAATCAGCGACAAGGACATTATGGATTACTCTGATGTTAACTTTATTCTTTACAATCGTGGAAGTTGCAGGTGGTCTTTTATCTAATTCTCTCGCTTTGT
Organism: Thermoactinomyces mirandus; assembly: GCF_013868055.1. Taxonomy (GTDB): domain Bacteria; phylum Bacillota; class Bacilli; order Thermoactinomycetales; family Thermoactinomycetaceae; genus Thermoactinomyces; species Thermoactinomyces mirandus. The sequence continues at coordinate 74,935 of NZ_JACEOL010000031.1, forward strand.
TATCGGATTCCGCTCACATGGTTTCCGATGTTCTTGCCTTGAGTTTAAGTCTGACGGCCAGTTATATGGCGACCCGCAACCCGAATGGGAAATACACTTTCGGTTTTCTGCGCTTTGAGATTATCGCCTCATTTTTGAACGGTTTGGCGCTTGCTGTTATTTCCATCGGCATTTTCATCGAAGGGATTAACCGAATTATTCGCCCCCAAAACGTTGACATGCCACTGATGTTAACAATAGCAACAGTGGGACTGGTGGTAAATATCATCCTTACGATTATTCTGAATCGGAGTTCACAGGAAGAAGAAAACCTGAACATCAAAAGCGCCCTGTGGCATTTTATTGGAGACCTGCTCAGTTCTATAGGTATTATTGCTTCTTCCGTTCTGATACATTTTACAGGCTATCACATTTTCGATCCGATTATCAGTATGGTCATTGGCGGAATCATTTTCTATGGAGGAGCCAAAATTATCCGGGAATCGTATCTGGTCTTGATGGAATCAGTGCCCGACAAATTTAATCTGGATTCCATCCGCCAGGATATCGGCAGGGTAGCAGGAGTAAAGGATGTTCATGACCTTCATTTGTGGACGGTTTCCACAAATCATTATTCATTGACAGCCCATGTCTTTATCTGCGAAGAAGTGCAACCCTTTGAGGTGATTGAAGCAATCAACAGGATACTCAATGAAAAATACGGCATTGAACATTCAACCGTCCAGACGGAACATCCTGCCATTCACGATCACGGGGAATACGGAAACCGGTTCCTGGCAACAAACTGTCAACCATCCTGACTGCTCCGGATAGAATCTTTCGAAAACAGGTTTTGCTTTAACAGGAGGTTGTTCCATGCTAAAGCCAGGCAAAGAGGAAATTCAGTTTGTTTTTCCTGCACATTGGTACGCTGTAGAATGGTCGGATAAACTGAAAAAGAAACCGGTCAAGAAAAGGATAGCGGGAAAAGGTATGGTCCTGTTTCGAGGGGAAAACGAAACGGCACATGCCATTTCCCCCTGCTGTCCACACAGAGGGGCGGCTCTGTCTCTGAGGCTCTGCTCTGATGGAGGAGTTCGATGTGCTTACCACGGCTGGTTATTTCAGGAAGACGGGATCTGTACGGATATTCCGGCACATCCCGACAGACCTGTTCCCGATTTTGCCCTTGTAACCTGTTATCCTGTACTGGAGAGAGCCGAGCTGATCTGAGTTTATTCCTCAGAAAAACCGCATAATGAATTGGAACTGTATTCGGAACTTGAAGATCCATCTTTTACACTGGCTCCATACCAGTCCATATGGAAATCCCACATTACACGGGTGGTTGAAAGTGTACTGGATACAGCCCATGTACCAATAGTTCATTGCAAAACCATTGGCAAAAATTCTTCTCTGAAAGTCCAGTTTCAGTTCCAGGCGGAAGGCGACACCATTTGGATTAAAAACGAAAAAGTCCAGTTAGAATACCGATTTCCACAGCATTGGATCTTGCGAACCCGCCAGGAAAGGAAAAACAGACTTTTTAATTATGTCACTTTTACTCCGATTGATGACAAACATACCGCTATTATGGGATATGTGGGCCGAATTTTTCTTAAATTGTCTATGGTCAACAAGCTTTTTTCAAAATACAGCTGTAAAATCTTAAAGGAAGATTAGGAAATAGTGGAAAGTCAGCATCCGCATTATGTGCCAGAAGCGTTGCAAATGGAAGTTCATGTTCCGGCAGACGGGCCACAAGTCCGCTTCAGAAATCGCTGGTACCGTTTTTTGACCAAAGACGAGCCAAAATCATTCCCTTCCCAATAGAATAATATTCTCGTTTATATTTATGGACTTTGAAATGAAACAGGGGTAAGTCCGAGATATGTGTAAAATATACAGTTACAAAGAGAAAAATTTAGAAAAAGTATTCTTTGACCAGGAATTATAAATACAAAACAACCGGCCTCCCGTATGCTAAAGGGTAGCCGGTTGTTTCTAGTAAAACATTTTTTTATCCTCTAAAAGGCTAAAAAGTGTACTTTATTTTGATAACCCCTATCAATCAGGTATTTTATTATCATTAGCCATGTATTGTATTCGAAATCAGATAAAAGAGTAGTATGGCCTTTGACAATCCAAAAGGGCTTCTGAATTTCTAACTTTTTTATTTCTTTAATGAGATATGTTCTAATTATCTTTTTATATCAACTCTATCTAGAATTATCAGTTCCTTGCTATTGATTAATATAATATTTTTGGTAAGAACAGCTTTTCCAAGAGCAGATAATGTTAAAATTGGGTGAAGCGGGAAAAATAAAAAGGCCTTATAACTGAAATAAAAAAGGCCTTTTTTCACCTCTTTTCCATATATCCCCTGATTATATTTATTTGTCCAACCGATCGATGAGTTCCTCAATATCGGAAATCAAGGTATTCAACGTGTAGGATTCGGTTTGGTCAACCTCCTTAATTCGACCGGCAGCCCGGCGCATGATTTTTACAGCCTGTTTCAGGTCCTGGATTGACAGATCCAGCTGGTACTGTTTATCCATGGTTCCACCTCTGTGATAAAGTAAAGTATCTTAAAAGTATAGTATAAATTGATTTCAAGCTCCAGTGTTAAGAAGGGAAGGAGACAGTAGAATCAAAACGAATTTGTCAGGAGGGGAGAGGAACATGAAAGAATGCCCTTTTTGTTCCCCGTTGAAACCCGTCCTGGAAAGCAAGCTTGCTTTTGCCATCTTTGATCGATATCCGGTCTCTGACGGCCATCTGTTAATTATCCCCCGCCGCCATACCAAAACTTACTTTGACCTAACCCTTACGGAGAAAAAGGAAATTGATCAATTGATCCGATCGGGAAAAGAAATGATCGATCAGCACTTTCAACCGGACGGCTACAACATTGGCATCAATAACGGAAAAGCAGCAGGACAAACCATTTTTCACGTCCATATCCATTTGATTCCCCGTTATTTCGGCGATATTGCAGTTCCCAGGGGAGGAGTGCGCGGAGTGATTCCGCAAAAGAGGATTTATTGAAAAGGCAAATAATTTTGGACATAAAGTCAACTAGTCTAGTGCCTGGACCATCTGGTCCGCAAGATTTAAGACTGTATAGACTTTGACTTTAACTATGACCTTGATAAAGACTATTATCGTCTGGACAATGTATGGACGTTTTAATTCCACACATGTGAAAGCCAGAAATATGTGTAGAAACTGATTCAGGCACAGGCCAAAACCTACCAGGAGCAACTTCAGGTTTTGCTGTCTTTAAAGAAACCGGCCAATTGCTGAAGACGAAACTTCGCCTTCGTTGATTTTTTAATCAGTTTATTGAAAACCCCTTTCTGTAGTCAGCTTACAGAAGGGGTTTTCTACAGTCTTTTCCATACGGAAAGCTTAAATATTCTCTGTTAGTTTGATCATGTAATTTTCCAATGGGCTAAGTTGATCGATTTCCTCGTTCATAACTCTTAACCCTTCTTCTATATAACGGAGTAAATATTGATCAACTTCTTTATCATCAATAGGTTTTTGCAGTTCGTTTATCATTAAATGCTTGTATAACAGATAATCGGTATCTTTGGCAATTACTCCAGCTGGTATGGTCCAGCCACTTCCTCCAAAATCATCACGCGGTTCACCTTTCACGTGTTTAAAACCTTTGGCAAACGCTATTTTTAGAACAGTTGGACGGCTCCGACTATTATTAATATCGAGATCTAGTACCGTTATAATTTTCTTGATTAAACCATCGGCTTCAGATGACATTGTCAAACGATCATTTCCGGCCATTAATATCCTCCTTTTAGTACTACAGTTGTATTTATGAAAAACGCAACCGTTTCTGATATGATAATACCTGGCTACCG
>NZ_JACEOL010000032.1 GCF_013868055.1 Thermoactinomyces mirandus
GGGTTTGTCATCAAGCTCGATGGATGGCAAATCCATTCTTTTTTATTTTTGTGTCTGTGTATCGGGGTTGGTCGATTTTAAATTGGTGTTATAATAAAAAAGTTAGGGTTTGCTGTGGGGGATCTAAGAGATTTATTGGTTTTTCCTTTATTCAATAAATGTGCTATTTTATTATCAAACTGATTTATTCTTGTTCAATAAGGCGGATCAAGGAGACCGATATATGGACATTCATTTAAAAAAGTTATATGAGAAGCTGCTGGCTTCGTATGTTTCTTCAAAAAAGGAAGATCATTTGTACAGTGTACAACAATTGAGCAAATGGTTTATGGAAAAGCGGATTCCACCGGATGAAGTGCTTAACATTCATGTTGGGGCGATGAAAAAGCTGTTTCCTGACTTGCCGGAAGAGATAAAATCATCTTTTGATTTGCTAATCGAAATCATGATTGGCTATGGGATATCCTACCGTGAAAAGGAAAAACTGGTTAACCGGCAGAGAGAACTGGAGAATGAAATTGAAGTAGCTGTTGGTATGCAACAGACGCTTTTGCCGGCCGCTCCTCCTGCCTTGGAAGGTGTTGATATTGGTGTGATCAGTGTTGCGGCCAAGCAGATGAGCGGTGACTATTATAATTTTGTTGACCATGGATCCGGTTCTCTGGGTGTAGCGATCGCCGATATTATTGGAAAAGGAATTCCTGCCGCTCTTTGCATGTCTATGATTAAGTATGCCATGGATCGACTGGATGCCCCGCCTTTTACTCCTTTATCTCCGTCTGATATTTTACGTGATTTGAATACGGTGGTGGAACGCAATGTCGACCCCAGTATGTTTATTACCATGGTTTACGGGGTATATGATTCCATGAATCACCATTTTCGATATGCTACGGCCGGGCACGAGCCTGGACTCTTTTACAGCAATGAGACAGACGAGTTTTTTGATTTGGAAGCGAAGGGGCTTGTGCTTGGAGTATCCAGGGAAGTCAAGTATCCTGAATATAAATTGAAATTGGCTCCACAAGATGCGATTATTTTATTCTCAGATGGGGTAACTGAATGTAAGGTTGATGGCCAATTTATAGAACGAGATACCTTGAAGAAAATAATTCGAAACAACATTCATCTGCCTGCGCAGGAAGCCGTGGAAGCAATCCATCAGACACTTTATGACATGTGTAATTATCAAATAAGGGATGACCAAACGATTGTTATTTTAAAGCGAGTGGAGAGTTAATCGGAAAGGGCAGATGGTAAAGGGAGGTACGGATGTATGAATCTCGCTGTTCAAGTAATGAATGAAGAAGAAAATCAGATTACCGTTTCAGTTGAGGGAGAAGTGGATGTATATACCGCTCCCCAGCTTCGGGAAAAATTATTGCCCCTTTGTGACGGAAAACATTGCATTATAGTTGATCTGACTCATGTCGATTATATTGACAGCACCGGATTGGGTGTATTGATCGGGGCTTATAAAGCGCAAAGAGCAACAGCTGGCAAGTTCGTCATTTCCGGAATGAATGCCCGCTTGTCCCGCCTTTTCAAAATAACAGGATTAAATGAAGTTATGGAAATTGAAGATAAAGTGCAGGAGGATGGCTGCTGATGAATGATAAACCCTTGGATCTGGTTAATTTGATGATTCCCGCCAAGCCGGATTATGTTGGAATAGCAAGACTGGCTGTTTCAGGAATTGCTAATCGAATGGGTTTTTCCTATGACGATATTGAAGATCTGAAACTGGCAGTTTCAGAAGCGTGCACCAATGCCGTTGATCATGCCTATTGCGGTGGTGAAGGTGAAATCGAGGTGAATTGCAATATTTTTACCAACCGCATTCAGATTGAAGTGATTGATCGCGGAAACAGTTTCAATGTCGAAGAAGTGGAGAAAAGAACAGGCCCGATCAAGATGGGAAGATCGATGAATGCGATTCGGGAACGAGGCTTGGGTCTTTATCTTATAAAGTCTTTGATGGATCACGTTGATATTAAAGGCGATAATGGTGTCATTGTGAAAATGACCAAGTATATCCGAAAGGACGTGGTGGAACCCCATGTCGAAACATCCACATCCTTCCCCACTAACGGATGAACAAATCCACAAACTGATAGAACGGTTTCAAAAAAACGAGGATGCTGAAGCACAGGAAATCCTGATCCATCATTATCGCAGTCTTGTCGAAATGATTGCTTATAAATTTGCCTATGGCAGTGAGCCGTATGAAGATCTGGAACAGGTGGGAATGATTGGATTGATTGCCTCGCTGAAACGGTTTGACCTGTCCATGGGGCGGAGTTTTGAGAGTTTTGCCGTCCCAACCATTGTCGGGGAAATTAAACGGCATATGCGTGATAAAACGTGGAGTGTGCATGTTCCCAGACGGATTAAGGAGTTGGGTCCACGGATTAAAAAAGCGGTTGAAGAGTTGACGACAAAATTTCAGCGCTCCCCTTGTGTGAATGAGATTGCTGAATATTTGGGAGTTAGTGAAGAGGAAGTCTTGGAAACGATGGAGATGGGACGCAGTTATCATGCGGTTTCGGTGGATAATCCCATCGAGGCAAGCAGTGATGGAAGTCAGGTGACTTTATTGGATCTGGTAGGATCGGAAGACAAGGAGTATGATCAGATAGACCGCAAACTTTTGCTGGAAAAAGTATTTTCCGTTTTAAGCGAACGGGAACAGGAAGTATTGAAATTGACGTTTTTTGAAAATCTCAGTCAAAAACAGGCTGGCGATAAGCTGGGAATCTCTCAAATGCATGTATCCCGTCTGCAGCGCCGGGCTTTGCAAAAACTGAGGCAGGCGATCCGGATGGAACCGTCTGAAGTAATATAAGTCAATTTGGTGTACCTGCTTGAGGTATGCTTTTTTTATTTTAAAAGAATGCGCTTACAAGCAGGTGTTTTTAAAAGATTTGTAGAAATTGTATTAATGTAATTCGAATTTCGTTTTTATTTTGTTGTTTGTTATTGGTTAACAAAAGATTTAACTCTTTTATGCGGGTATGGCTGACCAATTGTCCCTGGCCTGCAAAAAAGAACCAATGCCTCTTGTCTGCGATTGAGCCAACGGAGTGGTTGAACTGTTCCGGAAAACGTTGCAAGGGGCTATCCGTCTGGCTGGAGAATTGTTGGAGATATGGGATATTTATCAATGGGTATGTGGAATCCTGATTCACTGCCATGTCCAAGACAAGTCGGTTTCATGGATATGGTTATTCTGTTGAACTATAGATAAATGTTGCCCTCCCACAGAATGGGAGAGCGGGTGGTCCGGTCGAGGACCTCATACTTCTGTTGCATGGATCTGCGGCTTCAAATGGAGTATAAAGTTGCTGCCACAACTTTATACTCCGTCAGATACGCGATGATTGACGAGGGGAGTGACCGGCAATCTCTTCCCCTGACCGCTGCCGGATTGTCAAAGATCAAGGATCTGCGATCAGCATGAGAAGCCGCAGGAATAAGGATATGCTGCCGTTTCAGAAAATCGGCTGTAACTCTACTCTGCCTTATTGGTACCAAGCAAAATGGGATACGGTTTTTAGAGAGGATGAACTTGCGCTGATGTCAGGGTGATTAAATCCAGCCTCTGGCTTCCATGGCATCAGTGATTCGTTTGATTGCAACCATATATGCTGCGATCCGGAGGTTTGTCTGTTGTTCTTTTGCGAGGGAGTATACTTCGCTGAAGGAATGCACCATGATTTTCTGCAGTTTGCTGTTGACTTCTTCTTCAGACCAATAATAATTCATCAGGTTTTGTACCCATTCGAAATACGAAACAGTGACACCGCCGGCATTGGCCAAAATGTCAGGGAGCAAAAGAATGCCGTTGTTGAATAAAATTTCGTCTGCTTTTGGTGTTGTCGGTCCGTTGGCTGCTTCAGCTACAATTTTTGCCTTGACGCGGTCTGCATTTTTATGAGTAATGACATTTTCAAGTGCGGCTGGAATCAGTATGTCTACATCCAACTCCAGCAATTCTTCCGGATTTTCAATCCTTTGTGCATCGGGATTGTCTACAATTGAACTTGTTTGGCCGTCTTTTAACCGTTTTACCTGGTCAAGGTTTAAACCGTCCTTTTGGTAAATGGCACCGGAGGTGTCACTCACAGCAACGATTTTGCATCTTTTTTCCGACAACAGGTCAGCCACAATTCGACCGGCATTTCCAAATCCCTGGATGGCAACAGTTGCTCCTTCAAGAGGTTTTTCCAGGGTTTTCATGGCCTGTTCGATGACATAGACACAGCCTCTGGCCGTTGCTTCGTTACGACCTTTGGACCCGCCCAGACTGAGGGGTTTCCCTGTAATGACCCCTGGACTGAAATGCCCTTTTAATCGGCTGTAAGTATCCATCATCCAACCCATCGTTTGTGCATTGGTATACACATCGGGAGCAGGAATATCTTTTTCCGGACCGACGATATCGGCGATAGCCTCCATAAACCCGCGGCTGATCCGCTGAAGCTCTCCCTTGCTCAATTCATGGGGATTACAGATCACACCGCCTTTGCCGCCTCCAAAAGGAACATGGGCAACCGCACATTTAAAACTCATCCACATGGACAAGGCCTTTACTTCATCCATGGTAACATTCGGATGAAAGCGAATTCCTCCCTTGGTTGGCCCCACAGCATCGTTGTGCTGGGAACGGAAGCCTTCAAACATACGGATGGAACCATTGTCCATTTTCACAGGAAAAGAGACATACAGGACGCGTTTCGGTTTTTTAAGAATGTTAAGAACTTCTTCCCGGATACCAAGCCGTTTTCCTGCTTGGTCAATTTGGGACTGAACAATTTCATAAGGATTCAAAGACTCTGTTTCGACATGAGTAACGGTTGATACTGACAATTTTCATTCATCCTCTCTTTTTAAATATACATTTTTCGAATATCTTTTTTTATTTTAAGTTTTTTGATCCAACGAATCAATCTATTAATGAAATAAATTAATACAGTTGTCAAATAAATTACCATAAATTACAATTCATTTCATTATCCTGACAAAATCAGGAGATTGCATGCTGTTTTTACAGAGTTTGTTTTTAAAGAACCGGAGCTGGATTATCACAAGACCAGCTTCTTTTTTTCTTTGACGGTCACTCTGATAGGGTTTGCCAAAATGGTTCTTTTCATACGGAATCTGTCCATGCTTGTATAATGGTTTCCCACTGTAACCGTCCTTATTCCGGTCAGGCTCCATGTCCCGGTTTTCCGTTTGAATTTACCTGTTCATTTCCAAATAACAGGATTTGTTGTTTATTATGTTTCAAAAAAAACACTTTTTCTATATCAATCTGGAACCAAGACAAATATTCTGTAAAATACGAAAAAGTGTAATTATTTGTTGCCAAGCAGGTATTCCTGAAAGATTTATAGAAATCGTTTGATCGTTTTACCCATTTAACGGTTGACGGATAAATCCGTTACAATAGATAGAGTCAGCCGGTTTTTACTGGCCGGTGCTTGAAAGCAGGAAAGCAGGTGGAAGAACTGATGGATCAACAGCAAATGTTTGCGTTAATTGCAAGTGAATTGGGAATCAATAGCAGACAGGTTAAAGCAAGTGTCAAATTAATGGAAGAAGGAAACACAATCCCTTTTATTGCCCGTTACCGTAAAGAAAAAACAGGCGAACTGGATGAGGAAAAATTACGGTCAATTGAAGAAAGATATCATTATCTGACCCAGCTTTCTTCCCGAAAAGAGGAAGTACTTCGTCTTATCGATGAACAGGGAAAATTGACCGATGAACTGCGGAAAAGGATTGAGCAGTCGACCAAATTGCAGGAAGTGGAAGATTTGTATCTTCCTTATCGGCCCAAGCGGAAAACAAGGGCGTTGATGGCCCGTGCAAGAGGTTTGGAGCCTCTTGCACGGTTGATGACGGAAACCGCAGATGTTTCAGCCATTGAAGAAGCAGCCCGTCAATATGTTGACGGGGAGAAAGGGGTTGAGTCCACAGAAAAAGCCCTGCAGGGAGCTATGGATATTTTGGCTGAAGAACTGGCTGAGGATGCAGAAATCCGGAAATGGGTGCGCCAATTCACCTGGAAAAACGGCCTGCTTATATCCAGGGCGAAAGATCCAAAAATCCGTTCCGTTTACGAGATGTATTATGATTATTCAGAGCCCGTACATAAAATGCCTTCCCACCGCGTGCTGGCCGTCAATCGGGGAGAGCGGGAAGAAATATTGAAAATCAGGATATCTGTCGATGAAGAAAAAATTTACCGGCGGTTGAGGGAGTGGTTTTCCCTTCCACTTCATTCCTTTCTGGAAGCCGTTGTCCAGGACAGTTACAAACGCCTGCTCTCTCCTTCGATTGAGAGAGAAATCCGTTCGCAAATGACTGAATCTGCAGAGAAACAAGCAATTCGAATCTTCTCGGAAAACCTGAGGCATTTATTGTTGCAACCACCCGTACGTGGCAAAATGGTGTTGGGGGTTGACCCGGCCTATCGAACAGGTTGTAAATGGGCGGTTGTTGATGATACCGGCAAAATGCTGGAAATAGGTGTGATTTATCCGACCAAACCGCAGGAAAAGGTTGAAGAGGCGAAAGCGGAAATATTGAGGCTTCTTGATAAATATCTCATTGAAATCATTGCGATTGGGAACGGGACGGCTTCTCGCGAAACAGAGGCCTTTATTGCAGAAGTGATTCAGGAAGCGCCACGTCCCGTTTATTACATCATTGTGAATGAAGCCGGGGCAAGTGTTTATTCGGCTTCCAAGTTGGCCAGAGAAGAGTTTCCCGATCTGGATGCAGCCCGGCGCAGTGCAATTTCCATTGCCCGTCGTTTGCAGGATCCGCTGGCCGAACTGGTGAAAATTGATCCGAAGTCTGTCGGAGTAGGGCAATACCAGCATGACGTTTCGCAAAAGGAATTGGGCAATAGTCTGGCCAAAGTGGTGGAATCGGTTGTCAACTATGTGGGGGTTGACGTAAATACAGCATCTCCGTCTTTATTGCAATATGTATCGGGAATAAGCATGACAGTGGCCAAAAATATTGTGAAGCGTCGTGAAGAGATCGGAAGGTTTACCAACCGTTCCCAGTTGAAAGAAGTGCCTCGCCTGGGTGCCAAAACCTATGAGCAGTGCATTGGCTTTTTGCGAATTCATGACGGAAGTAATCATCTTGATCAAACCCCCATCCATCCTGAATCCTATGGGGTTGTGGAAAGCCTGTTAAAATTGCTGGAGGTTGAACCCGGGCAGATTGGAAGTGACAAGCTGAAAGAGTTGCTGAAACAGGTCGATACGGAAAAAACAGCCCAAGAGTTGGGTTGCGGGGTCCCGACATTGAGAGACATTATCGGATCACTCCTGCGGCCCGGAAGAGATCCCCGCGATGAATTGCCAAAACCGCTATTTCGTTCCGATGTACTGAAACTGGAAGATTTGCATGCAGGAATGCATTTGCGGGGAACGGTAAGAAATGTAGTCGACTTTGGCGCTTTTGTCGATATCGGTCTGAAACATGATGGTCTGGTTCATATTTCCCACATGAGCAAAAAATTTGTGCGCAATCCAATGGATATTGTCACAGTAGGGGACATTGTGGATGTATGGGTGACAAGTGTTGATGTGGAGCGCGAAAGAGTGGGATTAAGCATGATTCCCGTAACCACGCAAGAATTAATGGAAACCAAATAAAGAAGTGCCAGCGCACTTCTTTATTTGCAGCCTCAGGAGAAATGCGTCCTGTCAGGCGTGCGGAGAAAAGCGGTTTTTCTTTTATTCAGGTATGCGAACCAGCATTGATTAAGAAAAATGATTTGCCGCCGGTCCTTTTTATGGAAGGCACACATCATTTGCTTAATCAGCCATCTGGGCATTTCTTCCTTTCCCCCCAAAAAGCCGTTTGTTCACTTTATGTGGAATATGGCTTTGTCCGTGCCGTTTCCTGTCAGAGGGAGTGCAGGAAACTGAAATCGGGAAAATAACCAGGATGATCAAGAAAAAAGGAGGATGTGCAATGACCAAATCGTGGAAGATCGGCTTTATCGGTTTGGGAATTATGGGCAGGTCCATGTCGTTTAATCTTTATCGTGCCGGTTATGAAGTAATGGTCTGGAACAGAACAGCATCAAAAATGAAAGAAGCAGAGAAATGGGGGGCAAAAACTGCCTCATCGCCCAGGGAACTGGCCCAATATTGCAATCTGATCATCACCATGGTCGGAGACACTCCGGATGTACTGGAAGTGGTCGAGGGAGAAGAAGGCGTGATCCATGGGGCCAGACCCGGTACATATCTGATTGATATGAGCACCATTTCGCCTGAAGTAACCCGCTCTCTGGCGGAACGGGTCAAAAAACACGGAATCGTTATGCTTGATGCGCCAGTTAGTGGCGGTGACGTCGGGGCGAAAAACGGGACTTTGTCAATCATGGTTGGCGGAGAAAAAAAAGATGTGGAACAGGTGATGCCTGTATTCAAGGCGATGGGACAAAAAATTACCCATTGCGGGCCGGTTGGCGCCGGACAGACGGTTAAAGCGTGCAACCAGATATTATGCGGACTCAACCTGCTGGGTATGGTTGAAGCTTTTGCTTTTGCACGGAAGTCAGGTGTAGACCTGGAAAAAATGCTGGAAGTAACCACAAAGGGCGCGGGAGATTCGTGGGCCTTGTCCAATTACGGTCCCCGTGTCATCAAAGGGGATCTTGACCCTGGATTTACGGTTCAATTCCAGCAAAAAGATTTGCGGATCGTGTTGCAGGAAGCTGAAAAAATAGAACTTCCGCTTCCGGGGACCGCCATCGTTCAACAGCTGCTCCGTTCGATACAGGCTTATGGCGGAAATGAAGACGGAACACAGTCATTGATCCGGGTCATGGAAAGACTGGGAAATGTGGAGATTGTACCCAAAAAATAAGAGCGGGTTTATTCCCGCTCCGAGCTTGATGACAAACCCCAAGCTTTTTCGCAAGAAAAGGGCTTGGGGTTGTATATTTCAGGGAGATAAACAAATGAAGGAAATTCAATTTATTAATTAGCCGGATCACAAGGCTTTTTCCTCTCTTCGAGAGGAGCAGAGCCAGTTTTTTAACATTTTGGGCCATGGCCGTAAGGAGGCATTGCTCTTTCACTTTGGCAAGCCCCCTGTAACGGGCATAGCGAAGACTATGCAGTTCTTTTGCGTCAGCAAAGCTGCGCTCAATGGTTTCGCGACGTCGTTTGTACAGTTGTTTTCCTCTTTCACTCAAACGGTTTTTTCGAACCCATTCTTTGGCATTTTT
>NZ_JACEOL010000033.1 GCF_013868055.1 Thermoactinomyces mirandus
GCAACGGGTTCGGAAGTTTCTCTGGCGATGGAAGCGCAAAAGGTGTTAAAAGAAAAAGGCATTGATGTCCGCGTGGTCAGCATGCCATCCTGGGATCGGTTTGAAGCACAGCCGGAAACATACAAGCGGGAAGTGCTTCCTCCGCAGGTGAAAGCCCGTGTGGCGGTAGAAACGGGTTCCCCCCTGGGCTGGGAACGGTATACGGGCGATGCCGGAAAAATCCTGGGGATCGATGTCTTTGGCGCATCGGCACCGGGGAATACTGTCATGAAAGAGTTCGGGTTTACCGTGGACAATGTGGTAAGACTGGTCGAGTCTGTTGTGAAATAATTATGTGCAAAATCAATGAAAAAGCACCTGGACTTGTGGTCCGGGTGCTTGCTTTTTTGTTTCCTTAAGGGACTTGATTTAAGAAGATGAGCCGGAAAAAACGGATTGCAGGATGGCCAGATTGGTTTGTTCATTTAAACGCAGTTCATTGGCATAGCGCCAGACTTCCACTGGAGAAACGGGAAGTTCACCACAAACATCCATCCCGAGAATGTTTTTTTGCCGCATCAATTTCTTGAGAGCGGACAGCAGATCCTGCAATTTCATTTTTCCCTGATCCCAGTTGGTAACCGCATAAGCACGGTCTAATACATCTTTGTCAATACTGATATAAATATTCCTGGTGGGAATGGCTGAGTCAAGGTTTTCCCAATGGCCAGTTTCCGGCCAGAGAATGATCTTATCTTTCAAATCAGGAGAATAATCTTGAAATTCGGAGCAAACACCAATGATCAATGCCCGTTGGAGATTGGGCAAGTTTGCCAGGGATCGTGCCACCCACGAACCGCAAGATAACAGACCTTGCTCTGAATCAGAAAGTTTTGTATCTGTATGGTTATCAAACAGGATCAGAGTAAAGGGGCGATCGATTTTGCTGAGAAACAGGCAAGTAACATAGTGATAGTTGCCATTTCCAATAAATGTAATGCCGTGCCCCGCCTGCTTTGAAATCCGCTCACTGATTTTTTTCAGGGCCCGGTGTGTGCAAAACAGGTTTGATTCAGGAATGTCACTTAGTTCGATCCAGTCTTTGGCAAAATGCGAAAGCCTGGGTTGTGTCTTGTAAGCACCATCAAAATTCAGGAACGTAACATCCTGAGATAAAAGTCCCATGTTCATCATTTCCTTTCTTCATGAAAACGAAATGAATTCAGAGGAGCAAGCGAAAATGTTTTAATATTATTCCCTGGATTGACTAAATAAAACGCACTTTACATTTTGTGAAATTTTGCCAAGTATTCGGGACAAGTTTGGGGCAATTGCCTGAATGGAATTGATACAAACCTGTATGATTGGTATGATTTGATTAATAGTTAAGAATTTTAAATTAGAGAAAAGAGGAGTCTTTCATGAAATATGCTACAGGAATTGAAACGAAAAAAAGAATTGTTGATGCGGCGTTCAAACTGATGGCACATCGGGGATTTGATGCGTTAAGCATTGATGATATTATGAAAAGTATCGGGAGGACAAAAGGGTCTTTTTATGTTCATTTCAACAGCAAGGAAGAGTTGCTGTATGAAATCATGGAAACCCGTTTGGACCGCGGATATAACCAATTGGCCGATGAAATTCTGGAGGAATTGTCCAGGGAACCTTGTCAGGTTCGGCCACTTCTGGAAAAAATAACAAAGGAAGTTTATTCGAGTCTTGGAGAGAACCGTTTGACCTGGACATCGGCTTTTTATCATTTACTGATCCACTCCCGAAAAAATGAGGTTGTGCAAACATGGCTGAAATCCAATGCGGAACAGTGGTCATCTCTCTTGAACCATGTTGTAGAAAAAGGTCAGGAGACAGGGCAAATCCGGACGGATGTGGATGCCCAGGTCATCACCAATATGATGATGGGGATAGTGATGGGTTATGATATCCTGTACATGATTGACCGTCCTGTCAATGATGAGGAAGTGAACCTGATTCATGACTGGATGTTTGTGTGATTTGCCGTGTATAAAAAAACCAACCGCATAGCGGTCAGTTTCAAATGCGAATGCTTCTTATATTCTCTGGGCGCTGTTTTTTACTTCTTCGGGTACCTGAATGGTTTCTGTATATTCCCCTTTCAGGTTCATTTCAAGATGCTGGTCGATAGTTAAAGTCGATCCTTCAACAGGGAATGATATTTTCATATCTTGTGCGATTCTGGTTTGTTTAAAGGTTTTTTCATCAATCCAGATTTTCTGGTTAAAGTTTTCGATTTTCATCTGGTCCAAACTTCCCAGGTTTATCCCGCTGGAGCTTTGGAAACTTGATTTTAACTGTTCCTTCAGCATATCCTGAAAAGAAGGATCGTTATTGAGAGCGGTCAGGTTCATTTCCAGTACGTAAGCACCGGAAGCCTTGTTTAGAGTAATTCCTTCCGGCAGTACGTTTCCACCCATTTTTTGAATCAATTGTTCAAGTTGTTTTAACGCAGCGGTCGGATCTTGTGATGCTTCAAAAGCAGATGTGTCCATCGTTGCTTTTGCCCAGCCTGCATCGGGAACTTTGTTGTAAAAAGTGTTTTCCACCAGGTACATTTCGATTGGCAACTGCATCCCGTTGGACTCAACAGAACCTTTTACATGAAATGCGATCGGATTTGACGTTATATTGACGGTAGATTTGATCTCTGTTTTGAGAGTTTGTGACAAGTCACCGCTGGACGTTGTAATATTCTGGTTTGACTTTAAATCATATGTATAACCGATCTGATCCATGGTCTGGATCGATTTGTCAATCACTTCGGTTGGAGTCAATTCGGGAGCCGCTTTGTCGGCTTCAGGATTTTTTGTCCCGTCACTGCTGCATCCGCTGATAAGTAGAAGACCGGAAAGTATGGCCACAGAAAACAGTTTCCAAAAATTTCGCATAAATGATTGCTCCTTTACCTTGAAATCATATGTGTATAATATTAACATAAATAAAGCATTTCAAATATTGTAATTATGTCAAAAATGATAAATTTGACACCTTTTTCAAGGCAAAATGGGAAAATTTTTCTTTGGTGGAGTTTTAGCATGGCTGGAGAGTTGCACTGTTAATATTTTTATTCTGGATTTTTTTGAATTAAAATACGGAGGTTTGTGAATGCCTTTACAAAGAAAAAGCAGAAATGTATGACCTGCTTGTTTCGAAACAACCGGATGTTGTCTCCATGTTGGGAAAAATCAGACCGTGGCGGGGGTTGGATGTGATTGACCTGAGGGCGGGTACGGGGAGACTTGCCTGCCAGCTGGCACTTGAGGCCCATTTTGTTATTGCACTTGATCAATCTTCAGCAATGCTTGAGGTTGCCACGGAAAAACTGGAAAAGATGGGGTTGGATAATTGGAATGGGCGGGGGTATGGTGGCGCGAGTTCCCGTAAAAGGTTATAGTGAAACAAAGAGGGAAAATGGTTTCATCGATCTGGTTTCGACAGGAAAGGATTGAGATTGAATGAATCAGGATTGGTACAAACTTTTGCCTCGAGTAAGAAACGAACAACCTCTTGTTCACAATATCACCAATGTCGTTGTCACCTCCTTTACAGCCAATGGTTTGCTTGCCCTGGGAGCCTCCCCCGTGATGGCCTACGCCAGGGAAGAAGTAGCGGATATGGCCAGGCTGGCCCGTGCCGTTGTATTGAATATCGGTACTCTGGATCATACTGTGGTAGATGCGATGATTATTGCCGGAAAGTCGGCCAATCAGCAGGGAGTGCCCGTTATTTTTGATCCGGTTGGTGTGGGGAGCACTGCTTTCCGGCTGGAAATGGCCAGGAAAATCCTGTCAGAAGTGAAAGTTTCCGTGATCCGCGGAAATGCCGGGGAGATTGCCGGGTTGATTGGGAAAACCGGTATGACCAGAGGGGTAGACGCTCTGGAACAAGAAGCGGGGAATCTTGTGGAAACGGCCGCAACCTGTGCCCGGCAATACCGGACGATTGTGGCCATGACCGGAAAGGAAGATATCCTGACAGATGGTGTTACACATTATATGGTGCAAAATGGTCACCCCATGCTGACGAAAGTGACCGGAACCGGTTGTTTGCTGTCATCTGTTCTGGGAGCGTTTGTGGCAGTTGAAGAGAATCATTTGCTGGCCGCTGTTTCCGGAGTGGCAAGCTATGGGGTTGCAGCTGAACTGGCCGCCAGGAAAACCGGCGAAAAAGGTCCGGGCCATTTTCAAATCCTGTTTCTGGATCAATTGTACAGGCTTTCTGAAGAAGATCTGTCATCTTTGGGACGCATTCAGAAATTATAGGTTTTCAGGTTCAGGAGGTTTTTAACCGGATAAAAACCGAAGCAAAACCGGCGGGAAAGGACCAGCCCTGTAACGTCACAGAAACGCTGGTTCCGCCGGTCGGTCTTCCGGTTTGTGATTTTTGGTGTCCTGTCTTTTTTGAAATTTGTATTTAATCTGAAAGGATGAATGACTGATGAAAACTGCAGACCTGTGTGACCACTATGCAAGCCGGTTAAGTGTATGTGAAGATGTTTTCAAATCTTTTGGCAAGAAAAAAAGCTTTTCCGGGCCGATCAGAACGGTGAAAGTTTTTGAAGATAATGTATTGGTCAAGGAAGCCTTGAATACAATTCCCGCCGGTTCCGTACTGGTTGTCGACGGGGGCGGATCAAAACGGTGCGCACTGATGGGAGACCGGCTGGCTGCCATTGCCGTCAGGCAAAAACTGGCCGGAGTTATTATCAATGGATGTATTCGTGATTCCGCAGAAATTGATCAAATGGATATCGGAGTGCTGGCCTTGGGGACAAATCCGTTAAAAAGCCGTAAAGAAGGAAAAGGCGAGCGGGATACGACCGTCTCTTTTGCCGGAGTCCACTTTAAACCGGGTTGGTATGCGTATGTGGATGAAGACGGAGTGGTTTTGTCTGAACAACCTCTGTCTCTGGATTAAAAAAGTCCTCCCACTGCAAATTGTGGGAGGAGTATTTTTTAGAAGGTTTGTCAGGAACTTTGCTGGATGGATGGGGATTTCTTTTTGACACCGCGAAGCAAGCGGAATAACAGATGCATGGCCACCGCAGTTACACTTCCTGTTACGATTCCGCTGTTGGTTAACAGTTGCAGATTTTCCGGCAAAGCCCTGAAAAGATCGGGGACAGCCGTAACACCCAGTCCCATCCCGATTGAGCAGGCGATGATCAGCAGGTTTTCATTGCTGTTGAAATCAATATCACTCAGGATGTGAATTCCGGATGCAATCACCATGCCAAACATGGCAATCATGGCTCCGCCCAGAACAGCAGGCGGGATGATAGTGGTAATAGCTGCGATTTTCGGGACCAGCCCAAGCAAAATCAGGATAAATCCGGCAACCGCGACGACATGGCGTGATTTCACCTGGGACAGTTGCACCAGGCCCACATTTTGTGAAAAGGTTGTATAAGGAAAAGCGTTAAAAATTCCTCCAATGATGGTGGCGATTCCTTCCGCCCGGTATCCTCGGGTCAAATCCTGAGACTTCAGCGGCTGGTTGCAGATTTTGCCGAGTGCCAGAAAAACGCCGGTCGATTCAATCATGCTGATTAAACTGACCAATACCATCATGAAAATGGCACTCGCTTCAAAAGCAGGTGTTTGAAAAAAGAATGGCCGCGGCATATGAAACCATGAAGCCTGTCTTACCGTACTCAGGTCTACCTTGTCCATAAAACAGGCAATGATGGTACCGGCGATCAATCCGATCAACACAGAAATGGAACGGGTAAAACCATCAAACAGGCGATACAGGATCAAAATCAGGATCAGTACGCCAAAACCGAGTAACAGATTGGATGGCGCCCCGAAATCGGGTGAACCCTCTCCGCCGGCGATATTGTTGATCGCTACCGGAATTAATGTCAGTCCGATGATGGTTACTACTGTTCCGATTACAACGGGCGGAAGCGATTGAACAAGCTTGCCGAGGATGCCTGAGAAAAACAGCAGGATAATCCCCGAGACGATAATGGCTCCATATACGGCGGCCATTCCGAACTGCGAACCAATCGCGATGATCGGGCCGACAGCGGTAAAAGTACAACCAAGAACAACCGGCAGTCCAATGCCGGAAAAACGGTTGCGAAAAATTTGCAGCAACGTGGCTACTCCGGATGTAACCAGATCGATGGCGATCAAATAGGCGATCTGCATGGGAGTCAGCTTTAAGGCGTTTCCGATGACGAGCGGAACTGCGACAGCGCCGGTATACATGGCGAGTACATGTTGAAATCCGAGTAAAGCAATTTTCAATCGATGATAACGGTTGAGCATTATGGACGCCCCCTGGAGAAAAGAATTAAAAAGCAAAAGCTCATCAGAAAAATCTTTCACAAAACGACGGCATGAGTGAAAGACCTGTCTGATGAGCTTTCTGGCAGGTTCCGGAAAAGAAAGGGTTCTTTCCCCTTTCACTCGTAGTCAGGTTATTTACGGTAACCTGGTAAGAGACTCGCAGACCATATTTCTGCAATTATACGAGTGTTGGCACTTAATCGATTTATGATCAGATTTTAACAAAATCCATACAAAAAGAAAAGAGAAATCGACTAAAAAACGAATGTTTTATTTTATTTTCGTTGTAATTGTTCGTTAATTTGCCGGCGATTTCCGGCGGACGGGTCATAAAAAACGGGGGATTGACGCTGTGCCTATTCGACCGTATGCTGGACATGCAGACTTTGGCAATAGCAATGAAACAGTCTGTTAACCTGTGCAGAACCGGGAAGAATGGATAACGTGTCTGGAAAAATGTTGAAACAAAAGAGGTTGAGAGGATGAAAGTTGTTTTATCCACCTTAAATGCAAAATTTATACACACTGCTTTGTCATTGCGTTTATTAAAGGCCTATTGCAATCGTGATTTTGCTGTGGAAATGGCTGAATATACCATAAAAGATCCGGCGATGACAATTGTATCCGATTTGTTTTCCCGCCGGCCGGATGTGATTGGATTTTCCTGCTACATATGGAATATTGAGAAAATCATCCTGGTGATTGACATGTTAAAAAAGGTACTGCCTGAAGTAAAAATTGTTTTGGGTGGACCGGAGGTTTCCCACGATACAAAATACTGGATGGAACGGATTCCGCAAGTTGACTTTATTGTTTACGGGGAAGGGGAGCAGACTTTTCATCAGCTGCTTTCGGAAATGGTGTTTCGCCAGCAATACGATCAGGTATTGGGTTTGGCTTATCGCAACGGAGAAGAGATCGTCATCAATCCTCCACGGCCACAACTCAATCTGGATGAGATTTCTTCACCATACCGTTTTAAGGAGGATTTGCCCCATCTGGCCAATCGTGTGGTGTATTTTGAGACAAGCCGGGGTTGTCCGTTTACCTGCCAGTTTTGCCTGTCGAGTACAGAGGTGGGCGTCCGGTTTTTTGATATTGAGCGAGTCAAAGAGGATCTGCTGTACCTGATTGAGAATGGAGCCAGGATCATAAAGTTTCTGGATCGGACTTTCAATATTAATCGGGATTATGCGCTGGAAATATTTCAGTTCCTGATTGACCATCATCAGGGGTGTGTTTTCCAGTTCGAAATCACCGCTGATATTATGCGTCCGGAAGTATTGGACTTCTTGACGAAAAATTCGCCCCCCGGGATTTTCCGCTTTGAAATTGGGGTTCAATCAACAAACGATGTGACGAATAAAGCGGTAAAACGAAGACAAAACTTTGCCAGGCTGGCGCAAACGGTCACCAGGATCAAGGAAAGCGGCAGGATTGCCCAACACCTTGATTTGATCGCAGGCCTTCCTTTTGAAGATTACGAACGATTCAGGATAACATTTAATGACGTGTTTGCCCTTGAACCGGAAGAAATGCAGTTGGGATTCCTGAAAATGCTTCGTGGAACCGGATTGCGCGAGCAGGCAGACCAATACGATTATGTTTATATGGAACAGGCTCCCTATGAAGTTCTGGGGAACAGGTTTCTTTCTTTTGAAGATATTGTCCGCATCAAACGGGTGGAAGATGTGCTGGAGAAATATTGGAACGCCCATCGAATGGACCATACCATCCGGTTTTTGATTCAGCATGAATTTCCGTCAGCATTTGATTTCTTCCAGGAGTTTGGTGACTATTGGGAACAGCAGGGCTGGCAGAGAATCGGACACCAGCTGGAAGATTTGTTTGTCTGTCTCCTTTCTTTCCTGAAAAGCCGTCATACAAGGCAATTGCCTGTGATCCTGGGCCTCATGAAATATGACTATTACCTGAATCATCAGCATCGGCCGCGCAAAGTCTGGTGGGACTGGACACTCGACAAGAAAGAACAATCCGCTTATTTGCGAGAAGCCCTTCAGTCTCCCGAACGGGTATCCGGGGATTTCAGGGAGCAGGCTTTCAGTGAGCGACAACTGTTCAAGCATGCAGTGATTGAACAATTGCCATTTGATTTGAAACGTTATCTGGAGAGCGGGGAGATTATCTTCCGGAATCAATTGTTGCTGGCCTGTTATGAGCCGGGGAAAAAAGTGAAAATTTATACCATGAATCCGCAAGAGATTTTGTAATTGTGGAATGCCATGAACCCTTCCGCACTTATTGGAAGGGTTTTTTAACGTTGATTATAACAATTTTAACAGGAAAACAGCTATGTTCTCTTTGACAAGTCCAAACTTCATCGATATGGCAGATCCGGCAAATCCACCTGCCAGGCAAAATTTGGATATCACTTCCCTTCTGACCAATCTCTTTTTTTCTAAAAAAACTATTGATTTGTAGACTGTATTGATTCATATTGTATGAGGTATATGATTTTGCTGGATAAATAGAAAGAAGAAGTGGTGTTATGTTTATTCGGTTATTGGTCATTATTTTTTCCTCTATTCTCATTGCGTTTTCCTGGAATTCATTTTTATTGCCTCATAAGGTACTGAGCAGCGGAGTTGCAGGGATTGGCATGATTATCAGTCTGTTGACTCCTATCAATACCGGTTATATCAATTTTGCATTGAATATTCCCCTGCTTGTTCTGGGGTTTGTGAAGCTGGGGAAAAAGTTCATGATGAATACGATTTTATCGGTTGTGGTCATATCCGGTGCCTTATTGTATTTACCGGTTAAGCCACTTTCTACTGATCCGATCCTGTCTGCGGTCTTTGGCGGGGTATTGGCCGGAATCGGAATTGGACTGATCTTTCGTTTTTCCGGGTCGACTGGCGGTCTGGACATCATTATCTTTTTGCTGGCAAGAAAAAAAGAAACTCCGCTGGGGACACTCACTTTTACCCTGAATGCCATTATTATCCTTATTTCAGGCTTCCTGTTTACATGGGATATTGCTTTGTATACGATGTTGTCCATCTATGTGACAGGGAAAGTTATTGATATGATTCATACCAGTCATTTGAAGTTAACGGTCATGATTATTACCAATAAAGGTGAGGAAGTTAAGCGGAACCTGATTTCCAGGCTGGTTCGGGGCATTACCATTGTTGATGGAGAAGGAGCTTATACGAAAGAGAAGAGGAAAGTTCTGTTCATGATTATTTCCCGTTATCAATTGTCTGAGGTGAAAAAAATCATTCGGGAAAGTGATCCGGGAGCTTTTGTCAACATTATGGAGACGCTCGATGTCATGGGATCATTTCACAGGGACTTGTAACAGAAGGTGACCGCAACAGAAAAAATTTGCGGTCCTTTTTTGTATTTGGCTTATTGCATGAAGAAAGGATGTTTTGCGTTAAACTATAGTCAGATTTTGGATGAATTTCAGCAGAAAGGACAGGATTTATGAAACAACCTGGCAACACGCAAAAAAGAAAAGATGAGCATATTCAAATCGTGCTGAATGAAAATGTAACAAGCGATAAGGTGACCACCGGATTTGAAAAATATCGCTTTGTGCACCAGGCATTGCCGGAGGTGGATCTCGAGGAAATCGATCTTTCCACTGCCTTTTTGGGAAAAGTCGCTTAAGGCTCCTTTATTTGTCAGTTCGATGACAGGAGGAACCCGGGAAACCGGTGAAATTAATAAAAGAATGACTATCGCCGCGCAGGAATGTGGCTGGGCAATGGCTCTGGCCATGCGGGTAGTTCTGGAACATCCGGAAATACAGCATACTTTTCAGGTACGTCGTTATGCTCCCGATATCCCGATTATTGCAAATATCGGAGCCGTCCAGTTAAATAAAGGAGTGGGTGCCGATGACTGCCGGCGCCTGGTTGAGATTGCCGAAGCGGATGTTTTGGTTTTGTATCTCAATGCGATGCAGGAAGTTTTCCAGCCGGAAGGAGATGTTGATTTCAGGGGGCTGTCAAGCAAAATTGAGAAATTGTGCCGGCAATTGTCCATACCCGTTGGCGTGAAAGAAGTGGGATGGGGAATCAATGGTGTTCTGGCGAAAATATTGTTTGATTGTGGTGTACAGTTTGTTGATGTAGCTGGAGCCGGAGGCATATTGTGGAGTCAGGTGGAAAAGCATCAAACCGGTCACCCGTTGCTGAAAAAAGCGGTCCAGGCTTTTACCGATTGGGGAATTCCAACAGCGGAGTGCATTCTGGAAGCAAAAAGTATGGCAAAAGCCCGAACGATTCTTGCAAGCGGAGGCCTGAAAACGGGAGTAGATGCGGCAAAAGCGATTGCCTTGGGCGCCGATTTGGCCGGATTGGTGCGTTCGCTGTTGCCTGCTGCTATTGATCCGGATTCCGAGAAGATGGTAAAGCGGCTGGAGCTGGTGATGCTGGAAATGAAAATCGCCATGTTTGGGGCAGGAATTACCTCCGTTTCAGACTTGAAGGAAAGTAACCGGCTTGTTTATGAGGCTTCCGGTTAACTTTTCTCTCAGGATCAATTTATGGATTTCGACAAAAATATGAATTTTGGGGTTCAGATAGATTGATTTTTTCTTGATCATGATAATATTTAGATCGATTAAATATTAATGGCTTTAATTAATGGAAGGTTTTCGGAAAGTGGGGGAGACTCATGGATCATGGAAATATATTATCGCGGATTCAGGCATTGACCTATTCCATTACCAGAAAAATCGGTCATCAGATTGAAGGAGTTTTGTCGGAACTGGGATTGACCCGCGGGCAATTTTATATTTTGAAAACCATCGAATCCCAAGGGAAATGCCGGGCAACAGATATTGCCAACATGATGGAGGTGAAGCCAAGCGCCGTTACGTTAATGATTGACCGGCTTGAAGCACGTCGGTGGGTAAGGCGTTCACAGGATACAAGTGACCGGCGTGTCATTATTATTGAATTGACCCCGGAAGGAAAGGAAGTTTTGGAAAAGGCCAGGAAAATTAGCGATGAGGTTGTCAGGCGTTATTTTGCCCATTTGTCTTATGGGGATTTAAACCATCTTCTGAAAATTTATGAGAAACTTGAGAGAATTGCCGTTGACAAGCATGAGAAATCAAAAGGGGAGAAAGGGAACAGAAGGGCCAGGCAATGAAAAACAGCAAAAAAAGCCTGTTACACAAAGCAGATTGCTATGCAGGACAGACAATTGCAGGTACGTGAGTTGAAAACAGCAAGGTGAAGGTACCGTTTCAGGCAATTTTTTTGGTATGATTAGAATGATAATTGAAAAATCAGCGAACTGTCGGTTTCTCTAAACTTTTTTATAACCGTGACTTACTTTAGCCAAAAGACAATGTTTTTTATGGCTACCAGAATATCAGAAGCATTCATCGCCTGGCGAGTGTTTCTCTTCAGGCACAACCATGGTTTCGATGATGATTTTGATAAAAAGATCTGGTATTATTGGTGGACAGTCAGTCATAGAATACTTGTGTGAAATTTCAACGGATGACAGGGATGGCTGTTTTTGCCGTCGGCTTTAACAAAGATATTTTCATAAAAAAGGAAGGTCTTTTCTATGCAGCTACCAGACTGGTTACAGAGTTGGAAATGGGATCAGCGGTGGCGGGAAACAGGATTTGACTTCTTGGATGAAGCAACTTATTTGGATGAACTGATACAATTCATGGATGGGGAAACGGACTTGATCGTTTTTGCCGAAGCTAGCAAATTAGGGTATGCGCGCCAGATTGTGCTTGCATATCAGCCATTGGTTGAAAACCAAATTTTTGCTGTATTTCAGGGTCAGTCTGTGTATACGTTGGCCATTCCAGCTGATCTGGATGAAGTTTGCCGTTTTTCCGAACATTACATATCCCCGGGTTGGCAAATAAATCAAAAACGGCTGCCATCAAATACCTTTCCCCGGGTTTGGCGGGGGACCAGCCAGAGGCCGTTGGCGCCTTTAACAAATGAAAATTTGAAACTGGCTCCTTTTTATATAGGAGTCGGTCATTATGAAAATGAAATGGTCGATATGGAAAATCGTGCCGCATTTAATCCTTTCCTTCATACGGACCGCATGGTAATGGCAAGTGCGGACGGAGGACAGGTTTCACAATGGTATACGCGCTATTCCGGTTCGATTTTTTCCATTTACCGGATCCCCACGGAAGACGGGCGCGGGATTTTTTATCTGTTTGTCCATTATTGTCCATGTCCTTTTGTCAAGGGAAAGCAACGCATCCTTGATCAGTTGTCAAAAGAGAAAAAATCAGCCGCCAAGTTACCGGCAGATGTTCCTGTTGATGTGATTTTTTCGTTATCCGGTTTCTTTTTCCAACAGCTTTATACGATTGAAGAGTTGAAAAAAGAAGCAATTCAAGGCAATTATGAATGGTTTATTCATTTATTGGGATATCTGGATTGTTCGCTTGTACAACAGGAAAATCAGGATATAGAACAAATGCTGGCCGATTTTGCCTGTTGCAATCATCAAACCATCCGGCAAGAGGTTGCCACATTGGCCCAGCTTCACGGTTGGCAGAGTCTCCTGAAACAATTGGAAAAACAGGATGTCAACTAATGTTATAAAGGAGTCAGGTTGTGTGCCTGGCTCCTTTTTCAATACCTTGGTCAAAAAGTGAGTTATTCAATTTTCAGGAATTCCGGCAGGTCAAAACAGGATTGCAGGATGGATTGATTGACGTACTTCGTGTCCTTGTGAAAATCATCGACACAGAGATCCCGATACTTTCTGGATCCCAAAGTGAAACTCCAGAATCCGCCCGGGTAAGTGGGAACGGTTGCAGTATAAACTTTGCAAACAGGAAACAGATTTCGAATATGGCCGATGGTTTCTTTCATGACGGAGCGGTGGAACAGGGGAGACTGGCTCTGGCAAACCATTAATCCGTCATCTTTCAAGGCATGGTAGATATTTTTATAAAAGCTTTGTTCAAACAGCGCTTTGGCAGGTCCAACCGGATCGGATGAATCAACGATAATGACATCGTAATGATTCCTGATCGCCTGTACATGTTTAATGCCATCGTTGAAAATAAATTGTACACGCGGGTCGGAAAGATTTCCCGAAACAGCTGGCAGATGCTCCTTGCAAACGTCAACGACCATTTGATCGATTTCCACCATATCTATTTCTTTTACCTGCTCATATTTGGCAACTTCTCTGGCGGCCCCGCAATCGCCTCCGCCGATAATCAGCACACGTTCGGGCTCCGGATGGATTGACAGCGGAATATGGGTGATCATCTCGTTATAAATGTGTCCATCCAATGAAGTTGTTTGCACGACTCCGTCCAATACCAGCATTCGTCCAAAATCGTAAGAATCGAGAATCATTACGTGCTGAAAAGGAGAGGATCGGGAAAAGATAATCTCTTTAATGCGATAGCTTACTTTCATATTTTCCCGTTCATCTTCTACAAGCCACAGGTCCCCGTTGATTTTCCGGAGAAAGCTTGATGATTCGCTCATATTTATGAACCTCCCTGATTGTGTATGTATGATTTCGACAAATCATTTTATCAAATGTTCTGCCCTTTTTGCAGTTGGAAGAATCCCTGCTTTTTTGTGCCATCCGTTTGTCAAGCTTCTTATTTTTTAATATACTTTTTCTGAAAAGCTTCTGATTAATGCATGACAAAGGAGAGGCTTATGGAGAATAAAGAGCCCATCCCCAATGAACGCTTTGCTGAGATCGAACGGTTACTCAGGAAAATCAGTGTGATTGTCAAGAGAAAAGGCAGAGAAATCCTGAACCATTTTCCCGTTACTCCTCCCCAGTTAACAGCCTTGTTGCTGCTCAGGGATGAAGGAGATTTAACCATTGGCGAACTGAGCCAAAAGATGTTTCTGGCATGCAGTACGATGACTGACATGATTGACCGGATGGAAAAAAACGGGGTTGTCAAGCGGGTAAAAGATGAAAATGACCGGCGTGTTGTGCGGATTCATCTGCTTGATAAAGGGCGCCAGATTATCCATGAAGTTCTGGCTGCGCGTCGTCAATATCTGGCAAATGTCCTGTCCCATTTGTCATATGAAGAAACGGAACAAATCAAGACACACCTGTCTGTTTTATACGAGGAAATGAAAAAAATGTGAGGTTATCCTCCATTCTTGACTGAATGGAGGTTTTTGTATGGACAGGTTCCAAAAAGGCCGGTTCTAAATATGATAAGATGGATGAAAATGGTTTTACAATGCGTTGGACGAATAAGAACAGGAGTTGGATTTCAACATGACGCAGCATATGAAAGAGCAAGCGATCGGCATTCTGGATTCCGGAGTTGGCGGACTGACCGTGGCGCGTGAAGTCATGCGGCAATTGCCCCGGGAAACCATCTACTATGTCGGGGATACGAAGCGTTGTCCATATGGTCCCAGAAGTATGGAAGAAGTTCAGACATTTACCATGGAGATCGTTCAGTTTTTGATGGGGTTTCCTCTGAAAGCGATTTTGATCGCTTGTAATACAGCAACAGCAGCAGCATTGGATCTGGTAAGAGAACAGATTAACGTTCCGGTGCTTGGGGTGATAGAACCCGGTGCCCGGGCAGCGATCAAAGCGACCCGGAATCATACGATTGGTGTTATCGGCACACAAGGAACGATCCGAAGCAAAGCGTACGAACGGGCACTTCGGCAAATTCATCCGGGTTTGGCCATACACAGTCTGGCCTGCCCGACACTGGTGCCTTTGGTGGAAAGCGGTTTGAGCCATACGGCGATGGCGGACAAGGTCGTGGGTGAGGCGCTGGCTCCGTTAAAGAAAACTTCGATTGACACCCTGATCCTGGGATGTACCCATTATCCGCTGTTGACCGATTCAATCCGGAAAACGATGAAAATATCTGTTTCAATCATCAGTTCCGCCGAAGAAACTGCTGCTGAATTGAGTACCATTTTGCAGCACCAGCAATTGCTGTCACAGCAGCGCTTCCCGCAACACCGTTTCTTTACCACGGGTTCGACAGAAACTTTTACAAAAGTTGCAGAAGAATTGTTCGGGAATCCGGTCATTGTCGAGCAAATTGATCTCGGCTCGCTTACCGTCGGATAAAAATTGATAAATTTAGTGCTAAATCCCTCCAGGGCTCGTATACATGTAGTAAATGACTTGTCCTTGGAGGGATGATTGTTCATGCATAATCGATGGTTTTGGGCATCAGCCTGTTTTTTGCTGGTTCCGCTGGTGTTGAGCGGTTGTGTGTTTGGGCCGGAAAAAAATGCATCAAAACCGATTGATCCGCCGCCTGCCGATATAGAGCAGAATACATCAGAAGTGACGGCAAATCAGGCAAAAAAAGAAGAAGCCGAACAGACCCTGGGAGTCGAACTTTATTTTATGACTCATACCGGCCATCTGGCTCCATATACCCTGAACCTCCCATCGTCAAAAGGAATTGCCAAAGAAGTATTAAAATTCATGGTAAAGGATGGGCCTGGACAGGCCATGCTTCCCAAAGGATTCACCCCGATCCTGCCAAAGGGGACGCAAGTGAAAGCACTGAATATTCAGGACGGAGTTGCAACCATTGATTTTTCCAAAGAATTTTTGAATTACAAACAGGAAGAAGAAGAGAATCTGTTAAGTGCGATTACGTGGACCTTGACCGGTTTTCCGACCGTAAACGAGGTAAACATTTGGGTCGACGGAAAGCTGCTTTCCGCAATGCCCAAGGGAAAAACCCCGGCACAGGGTTTGACCAGGAAAGATGGGATCAATCTGGAGGTAGCCAAGGGAACCGACATTACCCGCAGTATGCCGGTAACCCTTTATTTCATAGGGCAATTGCCGGATAACCATACTTATTACGTACCTGTTACCCGAATGGTTAATGCCTCGGACAATGTAGGTGAAGTGGTTATTGATGAACTGGTAAAAGGGCCGCAATTGCAATCCGGATTAAGTGCAGCGCTTGATACGACACTCAAAGTAAACAAGGTGCAGGTGAAAGGGGATCTGGCGGTTGCCGATTTCGGGGAACAGCTGCTGCAATACGGAAAAAATGCCGCTTCCGAGGATGCTCTGCAAACGATTGTACTTTCCCTGACCGAAAATACGTCAGCTGAAAAGGTAAAGCTGATCGTCAATGGAAAACAGAATATCACGGTGGAGGGAGAAAAGACAGTGAGTGAACCGGTCTCAAGACCTAAATTCATTAATCCCAATAAATCCTGACAAAGGATCAAAAGTTTGGGCGAAATCAGTTGATGAGCCTGCCTGAAGGTCCAAGGCTAGAGCGGCATGACTGCTTCCTGGGAGCAAACCGGTCCTGAAAATTGCATCAGGGTTTTTGTTTTCAGCTGCAAGGAATGAGT
Source organism: Thermoactinomyces mirandus (assembly GCF_013868055.1). GTDB lineage: Bacteria > Bacillota > Bacilli > Thermoactinomycetales > Thermoactinomycetaceae > Thermoactinomyces > Thermoactinomyces mirandus. Next base: position 16,640 of record NZ_JACEOL010000033.1, read on the forward strand.
AGAATTTCATTCCTTTTTTCTTTTCTGATTCTGAATTTGTTTTGCGGGTATGCTATACTAAAGGAACTTGGCACAGGAGGGAAACATCATTGAGAACTGATGGACGTGCAAACAATGAACTGAGAAAAGTGGAGATGGAACGCGGGTTTATCAAAACGGCAGAAGGTTCGGTTTACATAACAGTCGGGGACACGCGAGTGATTTGTACCGCTACGGTGGAAGACCGTGTCCCCCCATTTTTGAGAAATTCCGGGAAGGGCTGGATTACGGCGGAATACTCCATGCTTCCCAGAGCAACCCAGCAAAGAACGATCCGGGAGTCCAGCCGGGGAAAAGTAAGCGGGCGAACGATGGAAATTCAACGACTGATTGGCCGGGCGCTTCGTTCTGTTGTGGATCTGTCGGCTATCGGAGAAAGAACGATTTGGATTGATTGTGATGTGATCCAGGCTGATGGAGGTACCCGTACCGCCTCGATTACAGGGGCGTATGTTGCCCTGGTGGATGCGTTGGCTCCTCTTGTAAGAAATGGAGTTCTTTCGACAATGCCGGTCAAGGATTTTCTGGCGGCGACCAGTGTGGGAATCGTGGGGAATCAAGTATTGCTGGATCTCTGTTATAAAGAGGACTCTTCGGCGACGGTCGATATGAATATTGTTATGACGGGCCTGGGGAAATATGTTGAAATTCAGGGGACGGGCGAGGAATCACCTTTTTCCGGTGAACAACTGACCCATTTGCTGGAGTTGGCGAGAAAGGGTACGATGGAATTAATCGGCATGCAAAAGGAAGTTTTGGGAATGGATGCCGATTTGGTAGGGGGAGCACCGGCAGATGAAAGTTCTTCTACCGCTTCCTTGTAATTGAAGGAAATGCCCATGAGCCTTGGTCTATGTTCATGGGCATTTTCGATTTCTATATTCTGCTGGAGCAAACAGGAGGGAAGGGAAAGACCCAACGAAATGAAGAAAAAATGGCCATTTCCTGAAATAATTATTGCAACAGGAAATATAAATAAATTAAAGCAATTTCAGGAACTGTTCGGTGAGTATTTGCATCTTGATGTAAAAGGATTGAAGGACTTGCCGGAGATGCCCGAGATCGTCGAGGATCAGGATACCTTTGAAGGAAACGCCCGTAAAAAAGCAGAAGTCATATCGCAAAGATTGAATGCCCCGGTTGTTTCCGATGATTCGGGCCTGGTGGTGCCCGCGTTAAATGGCGAACCAGGTGTTTATTCCGCCAGATATGCGGGAAAGAAGGCAACGGATGAAGAAAATAACTGCAAACTGTTGCAACGGATTAGGCCGCTCCCGCCGTCCCGGCGCAAGGCTTACTATGTTTGTGCGATGGCGCTGGCGATTCCGGGTGAACAGACGAAAATTGTGCGGGGCGAATGTGAAGGGGTTATTATCAGCCAGCCGAAAGGAAACCGGGGATTTGGCTATGACCCCATTTTCTTCTTGCCTTCTCATATGAAAACGATGGCGGAACTCTCCAATCAACAGAAATTTGCCATCAGTCACCGTGGCAAAGCGACCCGGCTTTTGATTGAGGAGATGAAGAAAGCCTATCACTTCGAGAGTGAGGGGGGAAATCCATGAAAGTGTTGGTGATTAGCGACTCTCATGGCAGAACGAAATTACTCAACGAGATCGTGGAACGCGTCAGGCCGGATCATGTCATTCACTGTGGCGATTTTTGCACCAGCCGGCAAAACCTTCCCTCGGGTTCCCTAACTGTGGTCAGGGGCAATTGTGATTGGGAAACGGTACCGGAAGAACAGATTTTTGAAACGGGCTCACTCCGTTTTTTTGTCACCCATGGCCACCGTCACCAGGTGAAATATTCGCTGTTGCCGATTCGGTACCGGGCGCAGGAAACAGGAGCCGATATTGCCTGTTTTGGCCATACCCATTTACCGATCTGCGAAAAAGACGAGGGAATTTTACTGATCAATCCTGGCAGCATTTCGTACCCGAGGGGATTTAAATACCGAACTTATGCCGTCCTGGAGAAAAAAGAGAATCAGCCATTGAAGGTCTCTTTCTATAAGGTGGATGGAAGCCCGGTTCCGGAACTCGCATATGAAGAATAGAATAAAAATGGGGGATGCTTATTGGAAGCAGATTGGCCTGATTTTTAAGGGGTAGCGTTCGCTCGAGGCCAACAGGGATGAAACGGCGCCTGAAAGCGAACGCCAAAGTGCCCTTGGCCATAGTTGAAATGATCGAATCCCTGACGGTCATCCCATAAAGGTGCATGGTGGAATGGAAAAAACGGTTGACGGAGAGAGCAAACTGTTATAAAATATTTCTGTCGCTAACTTGATATGAATATGTCCCAGTAGCTCAGCTGGATAGAGCAGCGGCCTTCAATCAGGAGCCTCTACAGGGAAACAGAAACCTGTAGAGTGGACGGCACTATATCGGTGAAGCCTTAACAGGTCATGCTGATGGTAACACCGAGGAAACTTGCGATCTCTTTTAAAGGTGCTACTATGAAACATCATACAAAGGATCAGGGAGATTTAGGAGTTTTGAAGGCTCAAGTTGATCCTGCAACCTTTAACAAGTTGATCAGCTTGAGGGTAGAGACTCCAAAGAATAATCAGGTGCAAAATGTGAAATTTGCTCATGATTATCGTGAGGTTCCGTAGAGACTATACGTGCCGCACCTGAAATGGTGAAGATATAGTCCAGACCACAAACAATGTTTGTTGGTAGCGAAAGCTATAGTGGTATGCTAAGCCGTCGGTCGGGAGTTCGAATCTCTCCTGGGACACCAAAAGATTGAATGTGAAGCGTTCTCCTTAAGATCTGGTCAGGCGGTTAAGGGGAACGCTTTTTTGTCAGGAATATTTGAACCTCTGCAGAAGAAATGTACTTATACTGAAAATGCGGTGAGGCTTTTGGGGTTTTCCTTTTTATATCGTTGGTTGTATAGTTTAAGTCAATTACACCATAATTGTAGATGTATTAAATTGGATGTATAATTATTTGAAAATTCAGTGTAGTATGGAGGATATGATTAATGGAAGTAATTCCCGAGTCAGTGAATATTAAAGACTACTTGGATGAATTGGACGTAGTTGATTATTCTCATCCTTTAATCAGGCAAAAGGCTGACGAGTTGTTTTATGATGAGCAGTCCGAAATTGAAAAGGTGAAGATTGCTTTCGAATTTGTTCGGGATAAAATTTCTCATTCATGGGATATTCAAAGTACAAGAGTTGTTTGCAAAGCCTCTGAGGTATTCAAAAACAAAGAAGGTATCTGCTATGCAAAATCTAACCTGTTGACTGCTTTGCTAAGGTTACAGGGAATCCCTGCAGGTTTTTGTTATCAACGTTTGATGATATTTGATACACCAGACAAAGGTTACTGTCTTCATGCACTTAATGGAGTGTTTCTCAGGTCATTGAACCGATGGATCCGTATAGATGCTCGTGGAAACAAACCGGGTGTACAAGCCCAATTTTCTGTAAATAAAGAAATTCTGGCATTCTTGCCCCAAGAAGAGTTTGGCGAAAAGGATTATCCAATCATTTATACCAAGCCTAATCCCAAAACAATTGCTACTTTAGAAGTAAATACAAATGCAATTAAGATGTATAAACATCATCTACCGGATTATATATAAATATACACAATATAAATTTTAAGGGTTCTGTAGTATTACGATGATTGCATGTAAAGCTTTTTCTGTGCAACTGTATGATGAATATGGATGATAAACCGGCATAATACTTTTGTTCGCATTTACTATGATTTTTGAATTTATAATGATGGTTGTTCAACATGAGTTTTATATAAAAAAATGGAGGAAATGAAAAAGCCCACCATCGGTGAGCCTTTTTCCTATTCCCAATACCCTTTTATCGCATCCAGTGCTGCCAGGCAAACCGATTTGGCCATCGATTCACTGACGCCCGTTCCGCTTCGTTCCTCTTTCTGGAACTTCACGCTGACCTGTTTGCCGGCACTTTTGATTTCATAATCAAATCCCAGATTCTGCATCCGCTTGACTACTTTCCAGGCATAGTGGGGCAACACACTGTAACTTTTCAGCAGATGCTCTTCCAGAAGAGAGGGCCCCATCTCCGGATTCTTCAGAAAAAACTTTTTCCAGATGTTGGTTGTCAATACCATGCCCGGGAAAACCATCTCCGGACATCCTTCCTTCACCACGATCAATCCCATCACTTCATCAGCGATCCGTTCATCCAATTGCCGTCTTAACTGTGCTTCTCTCTGTTTGGGATGCATTTTTGCTCTCTCCTTGTTTATTTTTTTAGTTTCTATCATAAACGATAGGAAGCGCAGGGAGTAACATTTTTTCCTTGTGTAATGGTTTTTCCGGGAAACTCCTGGCCATTACCGAAGCTTATGTCTATTTTTTTATGAAATCTCTATGCCGGTTTTACAAATAGGGGAGGTTTTATCATGAATTCTGAAGTGACGATCCGAAAAGCTGTTGAAAATGATGCTGAACAGATCATCCAGCATACAAAAAAGGTATTAAAAGAAAATCCGGATGTATTTGCTACGACTCTTGAGGAGTATAATATGAGCGTCAAAGAAGAGAAGAAATGGATCAAACTTGTTAAAAAACAAGGTTTGTTAATCGTTGCAGAAGTGAATGGTACGATCATTGGAATGCTTGATTTTGAATTATCCCCGCGTAAAAAATTTTGTCACCAGGGAAGTTTTGGCATGAGTATCCAGGAAGCATTCACCAATAAAGGGATTGGAGGTTTATTAATAAAAACATTGCTAGCATGGGCTGAAAAAGATAACAGGGTGGAAAAGGTTTCCCTCGAGGTATTTTCAAATAACAGGCGAGCCATCCATGTATATAAAAAGTATGGTTTTACAGAGGAAGGTATAAGAAAAAAACATGTTAAATCAGGGCCTGGTGAATATCTGGATGTTATTTTAATGAGCCGATTTGTTTGACCATCATTGACAGATGTGCTTGTGCCAGGTAGAATGAAAGCACGAATAACAAAGGAGGTGGGGAAGGTAAATCAGACTGGTAAAGGCATGACGGAAATACAGAAATATTTGTGGATTCGTCGTGCAATTTTTTCTGTCGCATGGGTACAACGGGATACGTATGTCCTTTTTTAACCATGCGAATAGAAAAATGCCAGGAAGAGACATCTTGCCCATGACCGGATATATTTTCTTTTTATGGATGGCAGATCGGCTCTGCCATCTTTTTTTGTTGTGTCTCTTCCTTTTTAAGGAGCTAGACGAAATGATTATTTGCCAAATGCAGCAAGCAAAGCAAACCTATGGGGCAAATACCGTTTTTGAAAATGTAACCTGTGAAATCCGGCAAGGAGAAAGAATTGGTGTTGTCGGGCGCAATGGCACGGGAAAAACAACACTCTTAAAACTGATCGCCGGCCAGGAACTGCCTTGTGAGGGCCAGGTCACCTGGAAAAAAGGTCTTTCCATTGGTCTTTTGGATCAAATGCCTGATGTGGATGGTGATAAACGGGTATATGATTTTCTTTTTGAAGGATATGGAGAATTGATAAAAATAAAGGAAACAATGGCTGAACTGGAGCAAAAATTGGCTCAGGAATCAATCGCCCCGTCATCACTAAATAAATATCTGGATTGTTATGGGCGTTTGCAGGAGAAATTTCAGCAAGATGGCGGGTATGAAGTGGATGCCAAAATCAGAAGAGTGGCTCACGGGCTCCAGATTTCCTTTTTGCTTGAAAAGAAATGGAAACAGCTGAGTGGCGGGGAAAGGACAAAAGCCGGACTTGCCAGGCTCCTTCTGATGTCCCCTGATCTGTTGTTGTTGGATGAACCAACCAATCATCTGGACTTGCCTGCCATTGAATGGTTGACAGAATTTCTGTCCCATTATGATGGAACCGTCGTTTTGGTTTCCCACGATCGTTATTTTCTGGATGAAGTCGTTACCCGGATTTTCGAATTGGAGCAGGGGGAACTTCTTGTTTACCACAGCAATTATTCCGGTTATGTAAGGGAACGGGAAGAACGGGTCTTGCGCGAATTTCAGCAATATCAAGACCAGCAAAAGAAAATCAGAAAAATGAAAGAAGCGATCAAGCGCTTGAAAGATTGGGCCAATCGTTCCAATCCGCCCAATGAGGGATTGCACCGGCGGGCAAAAAGTATGGAAAAGGCATTGGAACGGATGGAAATATTAAAAAAACCGATTCTGGAACAAAAGAAGATTTGTCTGGATTTTGGGACAGCCCATCGAAGTGGAGAAGATGTGGTGATCCTTGATGGTGCCAGCAAACGGTTTGACAAAAGGGAACTTTTCCGCCATGTTGATCTGCACGTTCGTTTCCGGGAACGGGTTGCCATTGTCGGTAAAAACGGGAGCGGAAAATCGACCTTGCTGAAAATGATCATGGGCATGGAGACTCCCGATGAAGGCGAAGTATTTACAGGAAGCAATGTCTCGATCGGTTACTTGTCTCAACACAATCAGGAAGTGGATCATGAGAAAACCATTCTGGATGAGTTTCGGGATAAAATTCCCGTGACTGAAGAGGAGGCGCGACGGATTCTGGCGCGGTATCTGTTTTATGGCAATACCGTATTTCGGAAAGTGAAAGCATTAAGCGGTGGCGAGCGCATGCGGCTGCGTCTGGCCCAGCTTGTTTATCGGCATCATAATTTGCTGATTTTGGATGAACCGACCAACCATTTGGATATCGATTCAAGAGAAGTGCTGGAAGAAGCCTTGTCCGGGTTTGAAGGAACCATTATTGCTGTTTCCCATGACCGCTATTTTCTGGATCGGATTTTTCCCATAACGTATTGGCTGAAAGATCATACTTTAACCCGTTATGAAGGCAATTATTCGTATGCCAGACAGAAAAGGCAACTTGATCAATGACGGGCAGACATGGCAAAGGGGGATGATTCCCTTTGCCGTTTTATTTGGTCAATTATCCCTGATTCAATCAATTTCTTTAAAAACTGGTCCGGGCGCAGCTTCACGAAAGATCAACCGGTTCTTTCAGCGACGGATCGTCATTCCGCGGGGAATTGACCAGCGGTGACACCGGGTATGCTTCCATTTCCTTCTCCGGATAGGGGAGAAAAAGCGATTGCAGGTAGTCGGGATCAGTGTCCGGGTGAAGCCACAGCTCCCAGGCATCTTCGGGCAGGATGAGCGGCATCCGATTGTGGACTTTCCTGGCAAGCGAATTGGGTTCCACCGTGATGATGGTGCAGGAAACAAGAGTTTCATTGCCATGCTTCCACCGGTCCCATAACCCTGCAAAGACAAAGGGTTCTCCGTTTTTCAGCTGGAAGCGGTAAGGCTGTTTCCTCTCTCCAAGCCTTTTCCATTCGTAAAACCCGTCAGCTGGAATCAGGCAGCGCTGTTTTCGAAAAGGATATTTATATGCCGGTTTTGCAGCCAGTGTTTCTGCCCTGGCGTTAATCATCTTGTAGCCGATTCGGATATCTTTGGCCCAAAAAGGAACAAGCCCCCATCTCATTGATTTTCCCGTACGCCCGTTCTTTCCGTGGACGATTGCAAGAACAGGCTGGCTAGGCGCAATATTGTATCGCGGGCTTATGTTATCTGCAAAAATAAACTGGAATTTCTCCATTAATCGGGTCAACTCGGTGGCAAGAGAAAAACGACCGCACATGGGATCACCCCGTTTAAGGATTTGTGTGAAAATAATCGCTGAACTTGTTTTACAAGTTGAATGTATCATGATCGGAGTCTGATGACAAAGTTCCCCGAAGCGGTAAAGCTGATGATCATACGAACAAAGATGATAAAGTTATTTTAAGATAATCATCACTTTTAACAGCTGGAATAAAATTCTCTTTTTCGATAAAATAACAGGATAAAATATTCAAATATAAAGGAGATTAATCCGATGGCCGATGCTGAACCAAACAAGCAAGTCGTTGTTGATCCGGACAGCGAACGAGTCCTGATGATATTCAATTTCCCTGTTTATCCCACAAAAGATGAAATCCGTCCCCGTTGAGCCAGGGAAGTAGCCAAAAGGGCCTTGTCTCTTCATCTGTTATTGGGAGTAATCTTTTTCAAGGAACCGGATAAGGTTGTAAAGTGGGCTGTGGATGAGGGATTATGGGATTCCCTGAGTCCCCTGGAACAACATATCTTTCGTGTGCCGATTTCTGACCTCAGTCCGGATGAGAAAAAGCGGAAACAACAGACAATGCAGTCCAACATGCTGATCTGGCGAATAGAGGGGTTGCTCACGTTGTTATGGGGCATGGGACTGGTGGAAAAGCTGGAATTGCCTGTTGAACGTTTTACCAACCAACAGGTTAAAGCCTATGAAAAAGAGGAAGAACTGCCATTTGACATGATGGTTACATATGAGCGGATTAATGCCTTAAACTGGATTTGCGGACTGATTGGGGAATGGGATGATTAGGAACACTGAATATGAGAAAATCTTCCTGTGGGATCGGGCGGATTTTTAACGTATTTCATTTGTTATTCTCAATTTTTGGTATAACATGGATGTAGCGATAACAGGGGAGTGGTATAATGAAGCGCGTTTGTGTTTTTGCCGGATCCAACCCCGGGAGTAGTCCCGAGTACAGGGAGTCTGCCATTTTATTGGGGCGGGAACTGGTAAAAAAAAGGCTTGAACTGGTATACGGCGGTTCCAGTGTAGGGTTGATGGGAGAGATAGCCAATACGGTATTGGAGCGGGGAGGCATCGTCATCGGTGTGATGCCGAGAAACCTGTTCCGCAAAGAAGTGGTGCATCGAAAGCTGACAAATCTCCATGAAGTAAATGATATGCATGAGAGAAAAGCGAAAATGGGGGAACTGTCTGATGCCTTTGTCGCTTTGCCTGGAGGATTCGGAACACTGGAAGAAATTTTTGAGATTGTCAGCTGGGGACAGATTGGTATTCATCAGAAACCGATCGGCATGCTGAATGTGGCCGGGTATTACGATCCTCTGATTGAGATGATTGAAAAAGGAGTAAAAGGAGGATTTATTCCACCCTCCAACGGGGAAATGATTGTTTGCGAAACAAATCCGGCTTTACTTCTGGAAAAACTTTATACATACAAACCGCCGCAAAAAAGCAAATGGAGTAATCTGGCCTGATCAGCAGGAGCCATCCACACATGCAAATGGATGGCTCGTGGCATTGGCATGTGTGGTGGCGTGTCAGTAACTCTGGAAGCAGGTCAGGAGCATCAACTTTAATCCCGTAACCGAGCCCTTTTTTTAATTGCCAAGATGCTTTTCCTTATCGAGATTCATTTACTCGTTTCGTTTGTCATCCCTGCCCGTCCGCCGGAAAATAAACCAAAATGTTACAATATTTTGTCTTCAGTTCTGTTGAATGTGGAAAATACTGATTCTGCCTGGAGTATGCTTTTATTCGACAAACAAAACGGTTCATAAACAAATTAGAATAAATAAAAGGAATTTAGAATATTTAGTCTAATTAATCAATATAGAATTTTATGGATTTAATTCGCCCGAAAAATATTTGCAAAAGGGTTTTATTTTTTGGAGGGGGGAACAATGAAAAAATCCAATATCTCAGTTTTTTCAATTCGGGATCTTGGAGCCAAAAGCAGGGAATTAAAAAAGATATGGGAAAATTTTTTGTTGGGGGAATCATCCAAAGACAAGCTTAGACAAGTGGTTTACCAATCATGGGAGCGTTGCAGGCATTATGGGGTCAATCCGCACAAACAGGAGACAACCATTGTTTACGATGCCCGGCAGTTGAAAAAAATCCTGAACCAGTCAAAACTTTTTAATGCAGCACTCCCAGTGCTTCACAACTTGAAAAGGCAAACAGAAAATACAGGCTATATCGTTACTTTGTGCGATCGTTTCGGGCGTATCATTTATTTGGATGGAGATCCCCAGACTTTGCGACAAGCCGAAAAAATGAACTTTGTCCAAGGTGCAGACTGGAGTGAGAAGAAGGCAGGCACCAATGCAATTGGTACCTGCATTAAAATTTCCGAACCAATCCAGATCTTTGCTGCGGAGCATTATTGCGAAGGGGTGCATCCCTGGACCTGTTCCTCCGCTCCAATTTACGACCCGTTAACCGGGGAACTGTTGGGAGTTATTGATTTAACCGGCAAATGGATGGACGTCCAGCCACATACGTTGGGAATGGTGGTGGTGAGTGCTCTTTCAGTGCAACAGCGGTTAAAGGAATCTTCCATGATCGTTCGTCAGATTCTGCTACACGAATATTTAAAGGCCATTCATCGCTGGCCCAATGATGCGGTCATCGTAATGGATCAGGCGATGAATGTGGTAGAAGGAAACAAACGGGCATGCAAGCTGCTTGAAATCGGCTCATTTCAGGAACTGGAGAACAACCGGGAGTGGATTGAAAGCCTGAATCATTTGCTCTCTAGCAATGGCAACCAGAAGGAACAGGAATGGCAACTTCCCTCACTGAATTTGCGGGTTTACGCATCTGTGATTACCCATGAAGGGGAACGGGCCGGATTTCTGTTACACTTGCAGAGAAACTTGCTAAATAACAGCATCATCCACAAAAGCGAACAACCTGCCTGGCAGGGTATTATCGGGAAATCCCGGGCGATCAGGCAGTTGATTCACAAATGCCAGATTGTGGCCAATACTTTTGTGCCTGTTCTCATTACCGGAGAAAGCGGTACGGGCAAGGAGCGATTTGCCCGGGCCATCCATGAATCGAGCGAACAGAAAGATGCCCCGTTTATTGCCGTCAACTGTGGTGCGATTCCCAAAGAACTGATTGCCAGTGAATTGTTTGGCTATGAGCCCGGAACCTTTACAGGCGGCAAAAAGGAAGGCAAAAAAGGGAAATTCGAAGAAGCAGATGGAGGAACCCTGTTTCTGGATGAAGTTGGAGAAATGCCGCTGGAGTTCCAGGTGCATTTGCTTCGGGTTTTGCAGGAACGGGAGGTTGTAAGGCTGGGATCAGCCAAGCCGGTTCCCGTTCGTGTCCGGGTCATTGCGGCAACGAATCAGAACCTGGAGGAGATGATGAAAGCCGGTTTGTTTCGTAGAGACCTGTATTATCGTCTCAATGTGGTCTCATTGCATATTCCTCCCCTGAATGAGAGGCTGGAAGATATCCCGCTTTTGGCGGACTATTTTGTAAAACAGTTCAAGGAGCAGCACAAAAAGGAAATAGAGGGAATAGCAGAGGAAACATTGTCTTTGTTAAAATCCTGTTTCTGGCCGGGGAATGTCAGGGAATTGCAGAATGTTCTGGAGTACGGAGTATTGTTTTGTGATGAGAAAGAAATTCAGATTCATCACTTGCCTCCTGCACTGCAAAAAAACAGTCCGGTTGCAAAAAAAGAGCAAATACCCGACTGGAACCTTATTGAAAATGAAGAAAGGAAGGTGTTGCTCGGCCTTCTGGATGAGACTGGTGGGAATTTGTCAGAAGTGGCACGAAGGATGAAGATCGCCCGCACTACACTTTATCGGCGACTAAAAAAATATCAGATTCAGACAAACTAAAAGCCCCGTGACATAAGGGGTTTTTTTGCTGTTCAACTGACTTGTTGTATCGCTACAACTGTATCGGATTGCTACAGTTTGTCCGCAAATCCTGGTCAGGGATAACCAGAAGCGGATGTAAAACCGGGAAATATTTTTTTATCAGGTTGGCATCCAATTTGCTTTATAGAAAAGTGAGCAGACAGGATGTCAGCAATCAGGGGACTGGCGTCAATATGTCTGGATTCAATAACGAGAAGGGAGAGAGGTTGATTGGAAAAGAATTCGCAAATTTTGGCCATTGACGCCGGGGGAACAATGACAGACACCTTCATTATTGATGACCAGGGAGAGTTCGTGGTTGGAAAAGCTCAGTCAACACCATATGATGAGTCCATTGGCCTGATTAATTCCGCAAAAGACGCGCTCAGTTATTGGGACACATCGGTTGAAACAGAGTTTCCGAAACTCCTGGCCGGGGTCTATTCCGGTACCGCGATGCTCAACCGTCTGGTTCAACGGAGAGGACGCCGGGTTGGACTGATTGTCAATAAAGGCATGGAAGATTTTCATCGCATGGGAAGAGCTATTCAGGCTTATCTGGGCTATTCTTATTCAGACCGTTTGCATATTAATACCCACCGGTATGATCCCCCGCTTGTTCCCGGAGAATTGACCCGCGGAGTGACAGAACGGGTTGACCTGTTTGGAAATGTGGTTATTCCACTGTATGAACATGAAGTCGAACCGGCTGTCCGTGAGTTATTGGAAATGGATGTTCAAGCAATTGTGATCAGTTTGCTTCATTCATACCGATATCCTGCACATGAACGGAAAGTAAGGGATATTGCCCGGGAAATGATCAAAAAGTCGGGGAAGGATATTCCTGTTTTCGCTTCCGTTGACTATTATCCGGTACGGAAGGAATCACACCGGACCAATACAACCATCATTGAAGCGTATGCAGCGGACCCATCGCGTGAAACCCTGAAAAAAATCAACCAGCGCATTTCGGAGAAAGGGGCTTCATTTGACCTGCGTGTCATGGCCAGCCATGGCGGCACGATCAGCATCGAAGCAAACGAACTGGCGAGAACGCTGGTATCCGGCCCGATTGGCGGTGTGGTGGGGGCAAAATATCTGGGTGAGTTATTGGGAATCCCCAATATCGCCTGTTCCGATATCGGAGGAACCAGCTTTGACATCGCTTTGATTACACAGGGGGACCTGAGCATAAATCCAAGCCCGGACATGGCACGTCTGGTTCTGTCCCTGCCGTTGGTAGCCATGGATACGGTCGGTGCCGGAGCGGGAAGTTACGTGCGTGTCGATCCCAACTATAAATCCATTACACTTGGTCCGGACAGTGCCGGTTACCGTGTGGGCGTCTGTTATCCGGAAGGCGGGGTTGACACGGTTACAGTTTCTGACTGCCATGTAGTGCTGGGACTGATCAATCCTGACAATTTTCTGGGAGGAGAGGTAAAGCTTTATCCGGAGCGTGCCTATAAAGCGGTGAAAGAACAGATTGCCGATCCGCTGGGGCTGTCGGTGGAAGACGCCGCTTATGGTGTGATTGATTTGCTCGAATCGCAACTCCGAAATTATCTGGAATCGATGATTCTGGGAAAAGGTTATTCGCCATCGCAATATGTCTGTTTCTCATATGGCGGAGGCGGGCCATTGCATACAGCCGGGTATACAAAAGGACTGGGATTTGACAAAGTGATGGTGCCGGCCTGGGCCGCAGGGTTTTCCGCGTTTGGCTGTGCCGCGGCTGATTTTGAATACCGTTATGACAAAACCCTTGACATTAATGTGGATGACGGTGCTGCTGACGAAATCAAGCTGGCGGCAGGGAAGGAATTGCTAGCGGCATGGGAAGAGTTGAAAGAAAAAGTGGGAAACGAGTTTGTGAAAAATCATTTTGCAATGGATGATGTCGATTTCCGACTCTATTTCCGGATGCAATATCAGGGTCAGTTGAACGATCTGGAGATTGAAGCGCCCATTAAAGACTTCCAGGGGGTTAAGGACTGGGATGCGCTGATAGAAGCATTTGAAGAGGTTTATACCCGTGTGTATGCCAAAGCAGCCAGATCTCCGGAGTTGGGCTACAGCATTACGGGCGCCATTGTCAGGGGGCTGGTGGACGTAGTGAAACCCAAAATTCCAAAAGAGGCATTGTCCGGAGAAGAACCACCCAAAGAAGCCTATCTTGGAAAAAGAAAGGTTTATTGGAAAGGCGAATGGACAGAAGTGGACATCTGGGAAATGGAAAAATTGAAAGCCGGCAACCGGATCCGGGCCTTTTCCATTATCGAATCGCCGGCAACCACCTATGTCGTGCCGCCGGGATTTGAGACGGTTCTTGACGAGCATCGTATCTTTCACTTGATTGAAGTGGATTAAGGAGGGAAAAACATGCCCATTCAGATCGATAAAAAGAAAGGTTTTGAACGTAAGCCGATCGGCTGGGACGGAAAAACGTTAAAGCAGATGCGTCAGGAGACGGATGAGATCAGCCGCTTAACAGGCTATTACTGTGGTTTGGACAGATTGCCCTTTAAAGAATCAGATCCGATCCGGTTTGAAAAGATTTTTTCCAAGTTGCGGGGAGGCGTGGTTCACGCCAGGGAAACCGCCAAACGTGTGGCTGCTTCGCCAATTGTGGAGCAGGAAGGGGAACTTTGCTTTACGTTGTATACACCGGAAGCTGATTCCGTGGTTACTTCCACCGGGATCATCATTCATGTGGGTACAATGGGAGCTGCTATCAAATACATGATCCAGAATGATTATGAGGAAAACCCGGGCATCGAGGACGGTGACATTTTCTGTAACAATGATTGTCACATTGGAAATGTTCACCCCTGTGATGTGCATACCATTGTTCCTGTCTTTTGGGAAGGTGAACTGATTGGCTGGGTTGGCGGCGTTACCCACGTCATTGATACGGGTGCCACAGCCCCGGGAAGTATGACGGTGGGACCTGTTACCCGTTATGATGACGGATACCAGGTTGCCTGCCGGAAAATCGGAACAAATGACACCTTGCACAAGGACTGGCTCATCGAAAGCCAGCGCTCGGTTCGGACGAAAAAGTACTGGTTGCTGGATGAGCGGACCCGGATTGCCGGCTGCCACATGATTCGGGATCTGGTGCTTGATATTGTGAGAGAGGAAGGAGTCGACACCTATAAGCATTTTATTCGCGAAGTGATTGAGGACGGGCGCCGCGGATTTATGAACCAGGTGAAGACACTGTTGATTCCGGGGCGCTACCGCCAGGTTTCCTTTGTGGATGTTCCGTACAAAAATCTTGACGTTCCACCGTTTGCCCGCATCAATACCATGATGCACGCACCGACAGAAATGATCATCCATAAGGACGGGAAATTTGAAATCGACTTTGAGGGAGTCAACCGTTGGGGATGGCACAGCTACAATGCCACACCTGTTTCGATTACCAGCGGGATCTGGGTCATGATGTCGCAAACGCTGATTCCGAATGATCGGGTGAACGACGGCGCTTACTACGCAAGTAAATTTGACTTGCCTTACGGTTCCTGGCTAAACCCGGATGATGTACAAACGGCACACAGCTATGCCTGGCATTTCCTCGTCTCTGCCTGGAGTCCATTGTGGCGTGCTTTAAGCCGTCAATATTTTGCCCGCGGTTATCTGGAAGAGGTTAACGCCGGTAACGCCAATACTTCAAACTGGTTACAGGGCGGAGGATACAACCAGTTTAATGAGTCACACGCCGTCAACAGTTTTGAATCAGCGGCGGAAGGCGTTGGAGCCAGTGCCGTAAAGGACGGAATTGACCATGCGGCAGCGATTTGGAACCCCGAAGGAGATATGGGGGATATGGAAATCTGGGAGCTGGCCGAACCGCTTCTCTATTTGGGCAGAAGTATAAAGCCCAACACCGCCGGATACGGGAAGTACCGGGGGGGTTCCGGTTATGAAACTTTGCGGATGGTTTACGGAGCCAAAGACTGGACCATGTTTTTCATGGGCAATGGGTATATTTCCAGCGATTGCGGTTTGATGGGAGGATATCCGGCCGCGGCAGGTTACCGGTTTGAAGCGCATGGGACCAATCTGAAAGAGCGAATTGCCAAGCAACTGCCCATTCCAACCGGAGGAGATACCGACCCCGATCATCCACAGTATGAGCAATTGTTTGAGGCCAGGGAAATTATCCGTGACAAACAGGCAATTACAACGGAAACGATTTTCGAAAATTATGACTTGTATCTGAACTATTTGCGCGGAGGTCCCGGATTTGGAGATCCGCTGGAACGGAAACCCAAGGCGATTGAAGACGATTTGAATGGCGGTTATTTGTTGCCGCGTTATGCGGAAAAAGTTTATGGAGCGGTATTCCATCAGGATAAGAAAGGACATTACACGGTTGATGAAGAAGCGACCGAAAGGCGTCGTCAGGAAATCCGGAAAGAACGCCTGAAACGGGGAACACCAACCAAAAAATGGATGGAAGAAGAACGCAAAAAGATTTTGGAGAAAGAGGCATCGATTCAGGTACGCCACATGTATGCAGGCAGTTTTGCACTCAGCGAAAAATTTACCAATGAATTCAAGGAATTCTGGAACTTGCCGGAAAGCTGGAACTTGCCGGAAGACGAACTGGAGATCCCGGTATTTGGAGCGAAAATCAACAGAAATTCCTGAGTGACGGGCGATGATGATTATTAAAAAACTGGAGGTGTTCAAATGGCTGTTCGGATTGATCGCAAGACGATTGAAGAGTTGATTGACGGTACGATTGATTTTTACAAGCTGAAGGAACTTTTGTCCAATTTCAAGGATAAGGACCGGTTCCAAACCTATTTGAGTATTTTGCAGGAACGGGTACCATGGGATGACCCGATTTTGCTCCCGGCCGGACTGCACCTTTATATCGTGCAAAAAGAAAACGGGGATCGCATTGTCAAATGTGACTGTGGCCATGAATTTTGTGATTACAGGGATAACTGGAAACTGCATGCCCTCGTTTATGTGCGCGATACGGAAGAGAAAATGAATGAGCTTTATCCAAAACTGCTCGCTCCTGACCCAGAGTGGCAGGTCATCCGGGAGTATTACTGTCCAGGGTGTGCCTCGCAACTGGAAGTAGAGGCGGTTGCTCCCTGGTACCCTGTGCTGAAAGATTTCGAACCGGATATTGATACATTTTATGAAGACTGGCTTGGGCTTCCTCTGCCGCTGGGCAAAAAATAAGACAAACGACCGGGGGATGATTGTTCCCCGGTCAATTTATATATTTGGATCAGCAATTTACGCCATTATCCGGAAAGGTGATGTTTCTTATGAAAAGGTTTTTGTTTTCTTTTCATAACATCGGAAGATGAGATAAATATGAACATTTTTCGCATTTTGCGTTAAATTATTGACCATATGGTCAATGGAGGGGCAATATGAAACAGATTTATCAGCAAATCCCTGAAGAGAAAAGAGAAAAAATTCTTCAGGCAGCAATTGCCGAATTTGCGGAACATGGTTATGAGAAAGCGTCTACCAATAAGAACATCCAGGAAGCTTCCATATCCAAGGGACTCCTGTTTCACTACTTTGGCAACAAGAAACATCTGTTTTTGGCTACCTTTGATTACTTTCTGGATCGATATGTCGGTGAAATGATAGAACGGATTCCTCCACTGCCTGACTTGCCGGATGATTTTTTTGAGCGCATCCTTTGCCTGAGTGAATTGAAATACCGGTATTTCTTGCAACATCCGGAAGTTTATTTTTTCTTGCCTACCGCCTACCAACGAATTGTCCAAAAAATTTCCCGGCGAGGCCGAAAAAAGGCATTCTGATTTTCGGGGCATTTCCTTGCACTTTATGCTTGAGCAGATCAACCGTTCAAAATTTCGCGAAGACCTGGATCTTGAAAAGGCGGTTTCTTTTATCTACCTCAGTTTAAAGACGCTTACCCGGCAATGGTTGGACCGGGTAACGAAACAACAACCCGAAAATGCCTTGAACCGGTGGAAGGAGATGTTAAACGAGTATCGGGAAATGCTGGATATCTTTAAAAACGGGGTTTACCAGCGAGGCAAGAAGTAAGGGACAGAAGTCTTGGGTAAATTGATTTCCTTTAAAGGGAAGTGAAAACTGATGAACTATATTCTTCATTTCAATCAAATCGACCGAAAAAGCATACCGCTTGTTGGCGGAAAAGGGGCAAATCTCGGGGAACTGGCCAGAGCCGGGTTTCCGGTCCCACCCGGGTTTTGTGTCACAACTGTCGCTTATCGCCAATGGATTGATGCAAACAGGGAAATGGAACAATGGTTTGACCAGTTAAAGCATTTAAAACCGGAACAGCTTGATGAAATTCGTCGAACAGGAGAGAAAATCCGTGAACAAATTCTGGATGTTCCATTTCCGGACCTGATTAAAGCAGAGATTGTCGAGGCATGGAAAGAGCTGGGCAAGGACTATGCCTATGCTGTCCGATCCAGTGCAACTGCGGAAGATTTGCCGACCGCTTCTTTTGCCGGGCAACAGGAAACTTTTCTCAATGTGAAGGGAGAAATGCCGCTCATCGAAGCGGTCAAGAAATGCTGGGCTTCTCTGTTCACGGATCGCGCAATTTTATATCGCGCTAAAAACGGGCTGGATCATCGGTCTGTATCGATGTCCGTGGTCATTCAGCGGATGATCCTGCCGGAGAGATCCGGAATCATGTTTACACTGGACCCGGTTGCCGGACATCGGCACACCGTTTCCATCGATGCGGGATTCGGACTGGGCGAGGCGCTTGTCTCCGGCATCGTTTCGGCGGATTTGTACAAAGTGCGGAACAATGGGATTGTCCACAGGCAAATCGCCAAAAAAGAAAAAGGGATCTTTCCGGTTGCAGAAGGCGGAACTGAAACCAGGGAACTTCCTCCAGAACTTCAGGAAGAACAGGTGCTGCCGGATGAAAAGATTCTCGAGCTTGCTGCAATCGGCCGCAAAATAGAGAAACATTACGGTTCAGCCCAGGATATCGAGTGGGGGATGGAAGGAAAACAGATCTACATTTTGCAAAGCCGGCCTGTCACTTCGGCATTTCCTGTTCCGCCCGCCAAGGACAACAATTACCGGATCTATTTGTCCCTGGGCCATAAACAAATGATGACAGACTACATGAAGCCGCTGGGAATTTCCGTTATGAGAACATTGGTTCCGCTGGATAAAAGTTCTGCTTGTGATGAAAGCCAGGCTTATGTAGAAGCCGGCGGGAGGCTGTATCTCGATTGTTCTGAAGTGATGTATTCAAAATTTGTACGGCGGAAACTGAGTCAGGTCACCATGCCGGATGATGATCTTTCTGCACTCAAAAAAGCGGTGCTGCGGGAAGGGTTTGAAAAAAGAATTCCGAAAAAAAGGATGACCAGACAGACATTTCGCATATGGAAACTGATATTGGATCTCTATGGCAGACTACTCCCCAGATTGATCAGGATGATGGTTTTTGAAGATCCTGTTATGGTTTACAAAAGGGTTAATTCAGCTTTTGAACAGGAATTGTCCCGTTTACAACAAAGCGTTGATCAGCGGTCCGGAGCGGAACGGATCAGGTACGTCCAGGAACATGTCGGAGGCAAACTGTTTTTCTCCCTGCTGGATTCGTTAGCTTGTACTTTTGTGGGAATTATTGCCCGATCCAAAATTGAACGGCTTGTAAAAAAATGGCTGGGTGAAGAATTAAGTGCTTCCATTCACAAATCTCCCCCCGGGAACGTTACAAGTGAAATGGGTTTGCTGATCGGGGATTTGGCGGATATCGCTAGAGACTATCCGGAAGTGGCAAATTACCTTGAACGTGCCAACGACAGCACTTTTTACAAAGGATTAAGAGAAGTGGAAGGTGGCGATGTATTTAAAGCAGAACTGGACCGTTTTATGGAGAAATTCGGGATGCGCGCCCAGGGGGAAATCGATATCACCAGAGTTCGCTATAAAGAAGCACCGACCATTCTTGTCCCTTCCATCCTGAGCCACATGCGGTCAAACAATCCCAATGAACACCGGGAAAAGTTCGAACAGGGAGCAAAAGAGGCCAATGAGGCTATCCAAAATTTGTTGACAAGGGTCAGGAAAACGAAAGGGGCAAGAAAAGCCAAAAAACTGTCCCATCTTGTGCACCTTTACAGGAACATGACAGGGACCCGTGAATTGCCCAAGTATATGATCATCCGCTATTTTGGTGTTTACCGGGATGCTTTTCTGGAAGAAGAGAAAGTTTTATGTTCGAAAAAGATTATTGACCATAAAGAAGACATATTTTACCTTACTTTCAATGAAATCATTGCCTTGATGGAAAATCGCCTGCATACAGATGTCAAGAAGTTGATTCGTTCCCGAAAACAACTGGAAATGCATTATCAAAAGCTTATCCCGCCCCGCGTCATGACCAGCGATGGAGAAATATTTACTGCCGAAAGAAGCAATACAGAAGCCCCCCCAGGCGCATTGATCGGGATTCCGGTATCAGCTGGCGTTGCAGAAGGATTTGTTAAAGTGGTTCGTCGGTTGGAAGAAGGATCGTTGGGCAAAGGAGATATTTTGGTTGCACCATATACTGACCCGGGTTGGACTCCGTTATTTCATTCGGCCAAAGCACTGGTCACCGAGATCGGGGGCACGATGACCCATGGGGCAGTCGTGGCAAGAGAGTACGGAATTCCCGCTGTTTGCGGTGTAGAAAATGCCACAAAAATATTGAAGGATGGCCAGTATGTCCGTGTTGAAGGAACAAAAGGATATGTTAAGATTCTGGATAAAAAGAATGAATCTGTCTGTTAGTGGAATAGCACCAGTTTAGCTGTTTTTAAGCCGTTTAAGCGGCTTATTTTTTTTAAAAGATCGCTTTCGCACATCTGAATCTATCGTTTTTCCAGAGAGTTATCTGTCCGGGGCAGAATTTATAAAAGTGTGACAAAAAATAAAACTAATCATTCAGTAAATAGTTAGTGTGAATTTCATCACAACCCGAATGGAACCCCTCCCTTTATACTGAACATGCATTCAGAAAAATAAATATAGCGGGGAAGAGAAGTTGTGTCCGAATTCCCTGGCGATTCTGTCCGGTTTTGCCAAGCTAGACGGGATCGTTTTTTATTTACTTAATTTACGGGAATGTGACTTAATTCACTGAGACAATCTTTCGGGTGGTTTAGAATTAGAAGCAGAAATCCGGTTGATAAAGCCCTTCCCGGGAGGGAATGACAGGCACATATTCAATATCAATTAGAAAATATCAAGGTCTTGACTATGAATAAAAGTGAGGTTGTTATAATGAATAGATTTGACGGTACCGAAAAAATTGGTGATATCGTCTCGATTTTTCCCGGAGCCAGCAATTTGTTTAAACAGTTTCAGATTGATTTTTGCTGTGGCGGGAACAGGGAGTTAGCGACAGTGCTTCGTCAGATGGATCTGAATGGAGAAACTTTTCTGGCCGGGTTAAATGAAGCTTATGAAAAGGCCAACCGGCAGGCAGAACAGGACACCGATTGGCGGAATGTTTCTTATGCGGATCTGATCAGCCACGTTGTCAATACCCATCATGCATATTTAAATAATGAATTGCCTGTTTTAAGCCAATTCGTTACCAAAATTCTGCGTGTCCACGGCCGGAATCATCCGGAGCTGACTTCCTTGCACCGTGTGTTTCATCAATTGAAAATGGATCTGGAGCAACATCTGGTTAGCGAAGAAGAAGTTGTTTTTCCGCTGATTCTCGAGTATGAAAAAACAGGTTCTGTGGCCGCTTTGGAGAAAGCTTTGCAAAAAATTGATGAACTGGAATCAGAACATGACGATGCCGGTGATCTCCTCAAAGAGATGAGAAAGATTACAGATCGATATACGTTGCCGGAAGGGGCATGCCGAACCTATACGCTTACCTTCCAAAAGCTTGAACAGTTGGAATCGGATATGTTCCAGCACGTTCACCTGGAAAACAATATTATGTTCCCTCGTCTTCGTGAAGAACTGAAGAACTGATAAAGCCCCTGACCATTAAAGGAAGAACGATTACAGGCTTGATTTGTGAAAAAAGCAGCTGTCCTCCATTAAAAAGGGCAGCTGCTTTATCGATTTATGAATCCGCTTCTTCAAGCCTCGTCAAAGAAACGCCGATGCGTTTTCCCTTTCCAGAACTTGTGATAATACACATACTGTCCAATCAGGGAAACAGTAAAGGAAACGGGATAGGCCATCCAAACTCCGTACAGGCCAAAAAACTTCGATAAAATATACGCCGAAGGGATTTCTGTGACAATCACAGCGGTAATAATAATCAGTGTCGGCCAGAAGACGGTTCCGCTGGATCGCATCAAACCCGACAAAATGATGTTGTGTCCCAGCAATATAAAAGCCCATAAAGTGAAATACAGCGATTTTTGTGCAATTTCAATCGTAGACGGATCAGTCAGGAAAATTGACAGCACCTGTCTGCTAAACAGATAGATGATTCCGGTTAAAAGGATTCCAATGATGTAATTCATCCGGACCGTTGTTTTTACCAGTTCATCCAAACGTCCCTGAAGATTGGCTCCGATCATTTGCGCTCCAAAGATCCCGATGGCAATCGCCAGACTCATCGCCGGGATGTGTACATAGTTAATCACCTGGTTAATCACGCCATAGGCAGCAGTTGCCTGTGGGCCAAAATGGTTGACAAAGGTGACGATGGCAATTTCCGAGATGGAGATCACGATCATCTGGATGCTTGTCGGCAGTCCGATTTTTATCATTAACCGTAAAATTTGCGGATCCAGTTTCAGCTTCTTGACCGTTGTTTTGTCCAGTGCCAGGGGATGCCCGATTTTTAACAGATAGATAACCAAAAGGATAAATGTGATGATACTGGCAACGATTTGTGCCAGCGCGGCGCCTTCCAGCCCCATTTTTGGCACACCCCATCCAAACAGGAACAGCGGCGTGAGCAGGATGGTAAGTACGGTGCTGATAATAAGGAAATAAAAAGGTGTTTTGGAATCACCGGTTCCGCGCAAAAGAGTCGTATAGATCACATAAGGAAACAAGAAAGGCAGTCCTGAAAAAAGCATATGCATGTAGCTGGCGGAATCCCGTTTGATTTCTTCCGGAATCTCAATTAATGACAGCAATTGATCAGAAAACAGAAGCCCGATGGTTAGAGAAAACAGACCCAGAATAAAACTGAAAGAAAGAGAAGTACCAACTGTCGACTTCATTCTCTCCATGTTTTTGCTGCCATGAGCCTGACCGATCAGGATGGAACTGGCGCTCCCCAGGCCCGTTACAAAAGAGATCAGGAAGAAGGCCAGCGGAAGGACTGTACTGGCTGCCGCCAGGGCGTTTTCTCCCAAATGTTTGCCGATCAGAACGGAACTGACGGTTCCGCCCAGGGACTGCAAGATATTGCTGTAAATTAGCGGCATGAGAAAGATGAACATCGTTTTCCACAATGGAAGAGAAAAATCAATGGTATGTTCTTTTTTGGATGAAAAAGAAACTTTATTATTGGAAATGGCATGGCTCTCGTGTGACACAGTTATCTTCCCCCTTTCAGTTTTGGTTTGATCACACCGAGTTTCCATACTTGTCAAATAAATAAAAGTTTGGATTTAAAGTTCGGACTTACGGAAATCGGTCTTTCTAAATTCTTATTACAAAGAATCTTATAATATAAGAGATAAATTTCTTATTCGTTATTTGATTATACTTTCCTTTAAAAAGAACAAATGCAAATATCCAGATCAACCAGTAACTTTTGCTGAATCCAACTTACCAACTATACTATAAAAAATATATAAAAGGAAGCATTTTCTAATTTCCATGAATTGTTATTTTTTGAAACAACAGCTTTGTCAGAGAAGGGTGACCGTAAATCGGTTCGAAAATACAAAAACCCAGCCACAAGGGTTGGGTTTGTATAAAAAGTCAGACTGGTAGTCATCTCCGGTTTGATCAGCTTCTATAAGTAATGGGCAGGGTTGGGAAGAAATTTTTGTCCATTCCTTTCATTATATAGAGAAGTTTTGTCCGCTTGCCGGTTCCCCGATATTGGTGAAGCATCCATAACCTGATCCAGGATATTTCCAACCAGTGAAGCAAAGACCGGATGATTCCGCCTGGGGTCGTGGAAGTGGAACCTGTATGTCCATCCCCACTTTTCCGTCCTTGATCAAGATAACCCGGTCAGCCAATACCACTGCTTCTTCCACATCGTGGGTAACCAGGATGGATGTGAATTTCTGTTCTTGCCAAAGTTCTTCAATCAATTGTTGCATTTCGATCCGTGTCAATGCGTCCAGGGCGCCCAAAGGCTCATCCAGCAACAGCAGCCGGGGACGGCTCACCAGAGCCCGGGCCAGGGCTACCCGCTGGCGTTGCCCGCCGGAGAGTATATTCGGCCATTCATCTTTGTAGTTTATCAAACCGACTCGCTGAAGGATTTCATTGGTTTGTTCTTTTCTTTTTTCTTTATTTTTGTCACTGATTCCCAGTGCTACATTTTCAAAAACCCTTTTCCACGGCAAAAGGCGGGCTTCCTGAAACATCATCCTGGCATCAGAATTCAAACCGGAGATCGGTTGTCCGTCCTGAAGCATCATTCCTGCACTGGGTTTTTCGATTCCTGCAATCAAGCGGAGCATAGTGCTTTTTCCACTGCCGGACCTCCCCACGACAGCAATGAATTCACCAGGTTCAATCTGAAGGTTGACTTGATCAAGAACCGGGTTATTGCCGAATTTTTTTTGTAACCCCTGTATTTTCAGCATGGTCCCTGAAATTTTGTTGTTCATTGAAAACACCCTCTCTGATCTGCAAAGAAGTTATCCGTTTACCCGCCAGCGCAAGCAACGTTTTTCCAGAATTTTCGCAAAAACATCAGCCAGTTTCCCGAGCAATGCATATAGCAGGATACTTAAAACGACCACATCCATTTGCATGAATTCCCGTGCATTCATTGCCATGTATCCGATCCCGGAGTCAAAGGATATCGTCTCAGCCACGATCAAGGTCAGCCACATAATTCCCAGGGCATAGCGGAGGCCGATGAGGATTGACGGCAGTGCGTTTGGCAGCATGATGTGCCAGATAAAGTACCAGTTGGTCAACTGATAAACTTTTCCCACCTCTATCAGACCGGGGTCAATATGACGGATGCCATGAAAGGTATTCAAATAAATGGGGAAAAACACACCCAATGCGACAAGGAACAATTTGGATTCTTCTCCGATGCCAAACCACATGATGGCAAGCGGGATCAAGGCCAGATGGGGAATATTGCGCAACATTTGTATCGTCGAATCGAGCAGCTTTTCAGCGATTGGGAAAATACCGTTCAAAAAACCCAACAACAGCCCTGTGCTTCCGCCAATCCCCAAACCGAGCAAAGCGCGAACAGCGCTGTCACCAATGTGGTGAAATAATTCCCCGGTCGTGGTCAAGTGAACAGCAGACTCTATTACCGTAAGCGGGGCAGGCAGGGTTCTGGTTGAAATCCAGCCAATACTGCTGAGAATTTGCCAAACACCAATCAGAATTACCGGGACAAACCAGGAAATAAGAAAGTCCAGTTTATGACGGGAACGGGATTTATTTGTGATCAATGGCCATACCTTCTTTCTTTTCGGGAAAATGGTCATTGGCCACGATTTCCCCAAACGGGCTGCAGACATGTGGCTGTGAATAAATGGTACTTTTGGGAAGCGACAGTTCAGGAAAGAGCAATTCGGACACACGATATGCTTCTTCCAAATGGGGATAACCGGACAGGATAAATTTATCAATCCCCAGGTTCGCATAGTCCCTGATCCGTTCAGCCACGGTAGAGGGATCTCCGACAAGAGCGGTACCGGCACCTCCGCGAACCAGACCAATTCCCGCCCATAAATTGGGGCTGATCTCCAAATCGGATTTTTTTCCACGGTGGAGTTGTGACATTCGATGCTGCCCGACTGAATCAAACCGGGAAAAAATGCGTTGGGAAGTTGTGATGGTTTCATCATCTACATAGCGAATCAACTGTTCCGCCGCCTCCCAGGCCTCTTTTTCTGTTTCCCGCACAATGATATGCAAGCGGATGCCGAACCTGATTGTTCTGCCTTGCCTGGCGGCAAGACTGCGAACTTGTTCAATTTTGGCTGCTACCTGTGCTGGAGGTTCACCCCAGGTAAGGTAGACGTCTGCATGTTTGGCGGCCACGTTCATCCCTGCCGGAGAGGATCCGCCAAAGAACAGGGGAGGGTACGGGGTTTGCACTGGAGGAAATATCTGTTTTCCGCCAGCAATGTTTATATGGTTGCCGTTGAAATGAACTTCTTCTCCCTGCATGATTGCTCTCCAGACAGCCAAAAATTCATCTGTTGCTTCATAACGGGTGTCGTGATCGACATGAATCCCGTCTCCGGCCAATTCAACCGGATCTCCTCCCGCTACGATATTAATGAATAACCGGCCTCCGGACAAACGGTCAAACGTGGCTGCCATTCGCGCAGTAAGAGTAGGAGAAATAATACCAGGACGAACGGCAACGAGAAATTTCATCCGCTTTGTTACGGACAAAAGTGAAGAGGCAACAATCCATGCGTCCTCGCAGGAGCGACCGGTAGGTACCAATGCCCCGCTGAAGCCGAGGTGATCCACGGCTTGTGCCAGCTGGAGCAAATACGGATACTGAACGGCACGTCCTCCAATCGATGTGCCTAAATAACGACTGTCACCATGTGTGGGGATAAACCAGAACAGTTCCATTTTTTTCATCCTTTCGTTTAATAAGGTTAATTTTTATTCCAGATTACATCCCGGATGTCAATGGGTTTGGGAATCAAGCCAATTTGCAAGAAAGTATTTGCGATTTGCTGCTGATCACGGATGATGGATTCATTGATCGGTACCACGCCGTAATCGGCACGATGAATGGCGATGTTAACCGGTTCAAAATCCATCCCGATCTGTTTGGATAGCAACCCGACCGTCTGCCGGGGATTTTTGTTGAACCAGTCTGCTGACTTGTCCAGTTCATCCAGAATGATCTTTATGACATCCTGGTTTTGCCGGGCATAGCTTTTTGCAGCGAAGTAGTAGGAACGATTGGATGTATATCCCTTTGCGTTGGTCAGTGTTCTGACCCCTAAATCCGTCTGGGCATCCGCGTAATAAGGGTCCCAGATGACCCAGGCATCAACGCTTTTTCTGATAAAGGCCGCCTTTGCATCGGCCGGTGGCAAATAAACCGGCTTGATGTCTTTATACTGCAATCCTTCTTTTTCCAATGCTTTTACCAGCAAATAGTGGACATTGGAGCCCTTGTTCAAAGCCACTTTTTTTCCTTTTAATTGCCGGATGTCGTGAATGGGCGAATCTTTGGGAACGACAATTGCCTCAGCTTCGGGGCGAGGTAACCCGGCTCCGAAATAAACGAGCGGAGCATCTGCCGCCTGGGCAAAAATGGGCGGTGTGTTACCAGTTTCTCCGATATCAATACTTCCGGCATTTAAGGCTTCCAGCAACTGGGGGCCGGCCGGAAATTGTATCCATTTTACCCGGATTCCCCGGGATTTAAGTTGGCTGTCCAATGTTCCACGCGCTTTTAAAATACTCATGATACCAAATTTCTGGTATCCGATGCGGATTTCGGTTGCATCTATGCCGGGTTTATCTGAGCAGCCGGCTGCCGTGGCTGCAAATAAAACAATGAAAAGAAAAACAGAGAACATACGCATCGGAATTTCACCTCTTTTCTGAAAAAATATAAAAAGGCCCCAAATCCTGTTTGATTGGTCAGGGATGGGGCCTCCAGTGATCTGGTCGGCATTCTTAAAAACTTTTTTACATATTATTTTCTTTTGGAGAACCAATCTTTGACGGTTTAAGGGCAAAGCGAAGTTTTTCGGTACGATCGATTTGCACAATATTGGAATCATGAACCGTAATGACAATCGTTCCGTATTCAAGGCCTTCCAGTAACTTTCGAATCCGGAAAATCTGCTCATCAGAAATGGATAATGCTCTCATTTCAGTTTCATGCTCCCTTCAGGAATGGAAATTTGATCTTCAAGCAGATCATTCAAGGTTGTATTTTCCAAAAGTTGAGAAACGGTGTCGCGAATCAGGGTCCATAACGGCTTTAACAAGCATTTTTCTTCCAACGGACATGGATCATAAGCAGTGACACTGACACACCCCATTGGTGCCAATGGACCTTCAAGTTGCCGGATTACCTGGCCTATGACTATTTGTTCGGGTGACTTGCGCAGTATGTATCCTCCGCGGATTCCACGCTTGCTTTTTACATATCCGAGATGTTTGAGTTGCAGCAGAATCTGTTCCAGATAGTTAACCGGGACCAGTGTTTTTTCGGAAATTTCAGCAATAGGAATGACATTTGGATGCTGTCCGAGAAGGATCAAGGCACGCAGCGCATATTCTCCCCGGGTAGAAACTTTCATTTCCTGTCTCCTTTACAGAATCACAACAGAATCAATGGTAGCTTATGCTTTTCCAGGATGGGTCAAGCCGTGCAAAGCACCTGCCTGAATAAGGAGAAACCATGCCAATGGTTTGGTATCTGTATACTGCCAATACTTGATAATCTTTAGCATATTAGTCAACTTTTTCGGTGAGTCATTTCATCATATGTTTGATTCAAATGCATTATTCTTTTTCCGAATATTAATTTAAATCAAATTTAATATATTATCCCGTTTTAGTCAACCATTATTTTCGTTATTTCTGATATATTTACTATGTTTTAAAAGGGCAAGGGAGATTTATGATGTGATTAAATTAGAAAAGGTGCAGTTCAAGAATACATGAGATATTTTTTAAAGTGATTTTCTTTGAATATCCGCTGGTGCAGGATTTCTTTGGACACGCCCCTGATGAGGCTTTAAACATTCAGAGGATGCTGTTTGTGTCTGACTAAAAAAGGCGGTATCAGGAGAAAGCACAACAGTATTTTAAGGTTAAATGTTTCAATTTTTATCTCATTTTTGCTAAAATTAATATAGATCATAATGTTTTTTATTTAAAAAACTGATTAGAGGTATAAAAATCATCAATGCGTAACGGACGTTGACTTTAGATGAGAAAAAAATAGAAGTTCCCGGCAAGAGAAGAAATCAGGCAAAAGGCAAGATTGTATTTCATTCAAGGATTCCGGAGGCTGATAGAGTGAAGGCAACGATGATGGATTATCCTTTGACCCTTCCGCATTTGCTGGAAAGAGCAGGCAAATTGTTTCGAACTCGCGAGATAGTTTCCAGAATGCCGGACCGTTCGGTCCACCGGTATACTTATGGCGATTTTTACCGGCGGGCCCGTTTGCTGGCCAATGCGCTTAAAAAAGCAGGACTGAAGCGGGGAGATCGTGTTGGGACACTGATGTGGAACCATTATGTTCATTTGGAGGCCTATTTTGGTGTGCCCGTGGCAGGCGGTGTGGTCCATACGCTCAACCTTCGGCTCTATCCGGAGGAAATTGCCTATATGATCCGGCATGCAAAAGACCGGTTCCTCATCATCGATAATATTTTGCTGCCATTTTTCGCAAAATTCCGAAATATGGTCAATGTGGAAAAAATTATTGTTGTTCCGTTAACAGACAGTCCTGTCCCTTCCGAATATGAAAATTATGAGCAGTTGCTTGGGCAGACTGATGGCTGTTTTTCCTATCCTGAACTGAACGAGAATGAGGCCGCCGGCATGAGCTATACCTCGGGAACAACCGGGAAACCCAAAGGGGTTGTTTATACCCATCGCGCTCTTGTTCTTCATTCTTTTGCGTTGGCGCTCAGGGACAGCCTGGGGATTTCCGAGGAGGATTCGGTTATGCCCGTTGTTCCAATGTTTCATGTTAATGCTTGGGGTCTCCCGTTTGCCTGTACCATGATGGGAGCGAGGCAAGTGTTGCCAGGGCCCCATCTGGATCCGGCAAGTTTGCTGGAATTGATGGAAAAGGAAAAGGTAACGGTGGGGGCCGGTGTGCCGACGGTTTGGCTGGGGGTTTTGCAGGAACTGACTCAGAACCCGGACCGGTGGAATCTTCTTCCGGATGTGAATGTGCTCATCGGGGGATCAGCAGCTCCGGAATCGTTGATACGGGGCCTGAAGCGCCACAATCTGCATGTGCTGCATGGATGGGGAATGACCGAAACAACGCCGGTTGCCACCATCTCCCGGCTCAGACCTCATTTAAAAAAAATTTCGCCGGATAAACAGTTTGCCTATCAGGCAAAACAGGGTGTACCTGTACCGTTTGTCGAGTTGCGAATTGTGAATGAAAATGGGGAAGGGCCCTGGGATGGCAGGACGATGGGGGAGCTTCAGGTTCGCGGACCGTGGATCGCGGGAGATTATTATAATCGTCCAGACTGCGGGAATTCGTTTACGGAAGATGGCTGGCTCCGTACAGGGGATGTTGCTTGCATCGATCCGGATGGTTACGTGAAAATTACCGACCGCACCAAAGATCTGATCAAATCAGGCGGCGAGTGGATCAGTTCTGTCGATTTGGAAAATGCGTTAATGGATCATTCCTCTGTTGCCGAGGCGGCAGTCATTGCCATGCCGCATCCGAAATGGCAGGAACGTCCGCTTGCCATCGTTGTGCTGAAAGAAGGTGAAAAGACGTCCCCGGAGGAATTGCGAAAGTTTTTGGCTTCCAAATTCAGCAAGTGGTGGCTTCCGGATCAGTTTGTGTTTGCTGACGAAATTCCCCGCACTTCCGCCGGCAAATTCTCCAAAGCCAAATTGCGGGAGAGGTATGTTCGAAGTGACGATCAGGATTGCCACTGAGTGACCGAAAGAGAATTTTGCCTGGGCAACGATCTGACGGTTCAGGCGAAAAAAGGACAGGATTTCCGCTTACCTTTAAGACGAATTTTTTCCTCATTAATAAATATTCTGATTATGGGTAGGTGAGAATGGCCAAATGGTGGCAGACAGACATGGCCAAACGGGTAGCCGCCCAGTGTATGCAGCTCTATGGCGGATACGGATATATGGAGGAATATCCCATTGCCCGCAGGTACCGTGATATTCCGGTTTCGGCCATTTATGCAGGAACCAATGAAATCATGAAAATGATCATTGCCAGAAAAATGGGTTTATGAGAGGGGACATGCATCATGCAACAATTGCCGCTTGCTTCGCTACGTGTACTTGATTTGAGCCGCCTCCTGCCAGGGCCGTACTGTACAATGCTGCTGGCTGATTTCGGTGCGGAAGTGATCAAGATTGAAGATCCCCGGGAGGGCGATTATGCCCGATCGTACGGACCGGGTTGGGGAGAGGACAGCGCCTTTTTTTCTTCGCTCAATCGCAACAAGAAAAGTGTAACGCTTAACCTGAAGACGGAGGAAGGAAAAGCCATCTTCAGGAAAATGGTGCAAACAGCAGATGTGCTTGTCGAATCGTTCCGCCCGGGAGTGATGGAGCGGCTTGGTTTGGGATACGGTACCCTGAAGGAAATCCATCCAGGACTGATCTATTGTGCCATTACCGGGTACGGTCAGGATGGTCCCTATGCCCATCGGCCCGGTCATGACATTAATTTCCTGAGTCTTGCCGGCATGTTGGATCTGCAAGGTGAAAAAGATGGAAAACCCGTCCTTTCGTCAGTACAGATTGCCGATCTTGGCGGCGGTGCCATGATGGCTGTTACAGGAATTCTGTTGGCCCTCATGTCACGACAAGTTACCGGCAAAGGGCAGCTGGTGGACATATCGATGCTGGATGGGGCAATTTCCTGGATGCAGGCGATTCTTCCCCGTTTTCTTGCTACAGGCAAGGCGCCTGAGAGGGGGGAACCATTTTTGTCCGGCGGCCTGGCTTGTTATGGAATTTATGAAACGGCTGACCGCCGCTATCTGGCAGTCGGGGCCCTGGAACCAAAGTTTTGGGAAAATTTTTGCCGTAAAATTGGCAAAGAAGAATGGATATCCCGTTTAAATGCACCGCAGTTGGAACAGGAAGAGATGAAAAAAGAGATTGCCACGGTCATTCACAAAAAAACGCTATCGGAATGGGTGGAATTTTTTGACGGTGCAGATGCCTGTGTTTCTCCCGTTCTGACCATGGAAGAAATGGTGCAGGATCCGCAGGTCAGGCACCGCCAAATGATCCTGGACTTTGAGCATCCCATGCATGGAACCGTCCAGTTTCCGGGAATTCCTGTTAAAATGTCAGAAACAAACGGATCAATACGTTCATTCGCTCCGGCTCCGGGAGAACACAATTATCTCTATTTAAAAAAGTTGGGGTACACTGATCAGGAACTGGACCGTTTGAAAACGGAACAGATCATTTGAAACGGACGGCTGATCCCGCAAGAGTAAAGGAGGGGATTTGATGAGGGAAGCAGTCATCATTGAAGCTGTGAGGACACCGATTGGCCGACGAAACGGTGTTTTAAGCGGCATTCGTCCGGACGAACTTGCGGCCATGGTGCTGAAAGCGGTGGTGGAACGGGCCGGAATTTCCCCGGAGATTGTAGAAGATGTGATTATGGGATGTGTTTCCCAGGTAGGGGAGCAAGCGGTAAATATCTCCAGGATCGCCGCACTGATTGCCGGCTACCCGGTGGAAGTTCCCGGTACCACCATTGACCGGCAATGCGGTTCCAGTCAGCAGTCGGTTCATTTTGCTGCCCAGGCGATTATCAGCGGAGACATGGATGTGGTTGTGGCGGCCGGCGTGGAGAGCATGTCCCGTGTACCCATGTTTTCCAGTTTTCAGGGTGCAAAGTTCAGTGAAAAGCTGACATCCCGTTACGAGATCATTAACCAGGGGTTGTCTGCCGAAAGAATTGCAGCCAGGTGGGGATTTACAAGGGCTCAATTGGATGAGTTTTCCCTTGCAAGCCATGAAAAGGCATTATTGGCGCAACAGGAAGGGCGTTTCCAGCGGGAAATTCTGCCGGTGGATGTTCTCATAAACGGGGAAAAAGTGACAATTGCCCAGGATGAAGGGCCGCGGAATGATACTGCCCTGGAAAAGCTGGCGGTTCTTCCCCCGTCATTTATGGGAAATGGGCTGATTCATGCCGGCAATTCCAGCCAGATCAGCGATGGGGCTGCGGCCGTCCTGTTAATGTCCCGTGACAAAGCGGAGCGGATTGGCTTAAAGCCGAAATTCCGCGTTTTGGCCCGTACGGTGGTCGGTTCTGATCCGACTCTGATGCTGACAGGGCCGATTCCGGCGACAAAGCAGGTGTTGATGAAAGCGGGCTTGCAGGTGGACGATATAGATCTGTTTGAAGTGAATGAGGCGTTTGCTTCTGTTCCGCTTGCCTGGCTGAGCGAAACGGGTGCTGATCCCGGAAAATTGAATCCAAACGGGGGAGCAATCGCCCTGGGACATCCGCTTGGGGCTTCAGGTGCCCGTTTAATGACCACAATGATGTACGAATTAGAGCGAAGCGGCGGACGTTACGGCTTGCAAACGATGTGTGAAGGGCACGGGATGGCCAATGCGACGATTATTGAACGTTTGGACTAAAAACGGAGCAAGGAGGAATCGGAATGAATCTGAAAAACCGGGTTGCCCTGGTGACCGGTGGTGCTTCCGGACTGGGTGAGGCGACCGTCCGAAGGATCGTGTCTGAAGGCGGAATGGCAGTCATTGTGGATCTGTCGGAAGAAAAAGGGGAGAAACTGAGAGCGGAACTTGGGGAAAAAACGGTTTTCCTTCGGGCCGACGTAACTGATGAGACGGAGGTAAAACAGGTTGTCCAACAAATTGGAGACAGATTCGGACAGCTTGATATCCTGGTAAACTGCGCCGGAATTGCCATTGCGGAAAAGGTGCTGTCCAGAAAGGGGTCGCATGCCCTTTCTTCCTTTGCAAAACTAATTGAAGTCAATCTGATTGGCACCTTCAACGTAATCCGGATTACGGTTGAGAAAATGGCTGCCAACCGGCCGAATGAAGAAGGGGAACGTGGAGTGATTGTAAATACGGCCTCTGTTGCAGCGTTTGAAGGGCAAATCGGCCAGGCGGCATACAGCGCCTCCAAAGGAGGCATAGCAGCGATGACCCTGCCAATTGCCAGGGAACTGGCACGATACGGAATTCGGGTCATGGCCATTGCCCCCGGGTTATTTGATACGCCACTGTTTGCTTCTCTGCCGGAGGAAGCAAGGGATTCCCTGGGAAAAATGGTTCCGTTCCCGTCACGGCTAGGGTTGCCGGATGAATTTGCCCGTCTGGTACAAAGCATAGTGGAAAATCCGATGTTAAACGGAGAGACGATCCGCCTGGACGGTGCTATCCGCATGCAGCCAAAATGATTGTTCTTATCAGCCATCATGTTGAAGCAGCGGTAAAAACATTAAAAATTCATTAAAAGCAATTTTACGAATAGTTGGATTGTTTGATAAAATAAAGAAGAAGAGCGGCAAAAAAGCAGGGGATTTTGTTTAAAGCCGGAACCTGTTTGCCACAAAGGGAATATAAAGAAAGGGAGATGGATTGATGCAGCATAAACTGCCGTCAGAGATTTCAGACCAATTGGTTTTGCCTGTAATTGCCGCGCCCATGTTTCTTGTATCGGGCCCCGATATGGTGATTGAAAGCTGCAAGGCAGGAATCATCGGCTCATTTCCATTACTCAACGCGCGCACGACGGATATTCTGGACTGCTGGATGAAGCGCATCACCTCAGAGCTGGAAAAAGCGAAAACCGACAATCCGGGACACCGCATTGCCCCGTGGGCAGTCAATCTGGTTGTGCACCGGACTAATCAGCGGTACAGGGATGATCTGGAATTAATCAGAAAATATAAGCCGCCCATTGTGATCACCTCACTTGGAGACCCGGCCCCTGCCGTCAAGGTGGTACATAAGTATAACGGACTTGTCTTTTCCGATGTCATTAAAATTGCCCATGCAAAGAAAGCCGTCTCTGCCGGCGTTGATGGTCTGGTTCTTGTTTCCTCCGGGGCAGGCGGGCATGGCGGCACAATCAACCCTTTTGCCTTTATCGGGGAAGTCCGGAAATTCTGGGATGGTATCACGCTTCTGGCCGGTTGTCTGTCCAGTGGACGGGATATTCTCGCCGCCCAATTACTGGGGGCTGATCTCGCTTACATGGGTACGCGTTTTATCCCTGCTTCCGAGAGTACTGCGAGTGAAAATTACAAACAAATGGTTATTGATTCCACGCTGGAAGATGTGATATATACCGATGCTTTCAGCGGTGTGAATGCCAATTATCTCAAGCCAAGCATTCGCAAGGCCGGCCTGGATCTGGAACTGCTGGAAAGGAAAGAAACAATGGATTTTTCTGTTTTAAGCCGGACCGGTTCCAAAGTATGGAAGGATATCTGGTCGGCAGGGCAAGGCGTGGGATGCATCAACCGGGTACAAACCATTGCCGAAATTGTGGACGAACTGAAGCAGGAGTATGAGGAAGCTTGTCAGAAACTTTCCGGAAGGTGAAGAATATAGCTTGAGCCGTCCCTTTCCGCGCCGGGTGAAGGGACGGCGATATGCAGCAACCGGATGATTGCCCGTTTTAAATGAGGAGTTGCTCGTCTCTTTTTCAAGCGGATCCTGATGAAACCAGGATTAAACCGATTGTTGCTGAATCATCAGCCATTTTCTTTACAGATGGAATGTCATGGCTTAACATAAGGGCTGTTGGTATGGGATACATAAGGATTGATAAAGAAAGTTCCCCGAAAAAAGGCTTTTTATCCGGCTTACGAATGTTTATTGCAAAGTCTTTTTGCTGTGTTATAATGAAAGGGTTATTGTGGGGAGCGTACCAGTGAATCGGACTATTCATACCATATGATAGATTTGCGATGCAGGAGGTAACAGTTAAATGAAGGCTAGTTGGGAAAAAACCGAAAAAAACAGAGGAATACTCACTGTAGAAACTGACGAACAATCCGTTGAAAATGCATTGGACCAAGCGTTCAAAAAAGTTGTGAAAAAGGTAAATGTCCCCGGGTTCCGCAAAGGCAAGGTCCCACGTCCCGTTTTTGAAAAAAGGTTTGGCGTGGAAGCATTATACCAGGACGCACTCGATATTCTGCTTCCTGAAGCTTATGAAGCGGCGGTGGAAGAAACAGGAATCGTTCCGGTAGATCGTCCCGAGATCGACATTGAACAACTGGAAAAAGGCAAATCCCTGATTTTTAAAGCCACGGTAACGGTCAAGCCGGAAGTGAAACTGGGTGAATACAAAGGCCTGGAAGTGAAAGTGGATGAAGAGAAATTCACGGTAAAATCCGAAGATGTGGATGCTGAACTGGAAAAAATGCAAAAGCAGCAAGGTCAGCTTGAAGCGATCGAAGATGGAAGTGTGGAAAAAGAAGATCGTGTTATTATTGATTTTGAAGGCTTTGTCGACGGAGAGGTATTTGAAGGCGGAAAAGCGGAACAGTATACTTTGGAAGTGGGTTCCGGCAGCTTTATCCCCGGTTTTGAAGATCAACTGATCGGGATGAAACCCGGAGAAGAAAAAGAAATCGAAGTTACTTTCCCCGAAGATTACCATGTGGACGAGCTGAAGGGAAAACCGGCGACATTCAGGGTCAAACTTCACGAAATCAAACGTTTGAATCTGCCTGAGATAGATGATGAGTTTGCCCAGGATGTAAGTGAATTTGATACCCTGGATGAGTTGAAAGCAGATATTGAGAAAAACCTGAAAGAAAAAGCCGAGAAAGAAGAAGAAAATCATATCCGTAACGAACTGGTTGAAAAAGCGGCCCAAAATGCTGATGTGGAAATTCCGGAAGTGATGATTGACCAGGAAACGGAAAATATGTTGCGCCAATTCGAACAGCGTCTGATGTATCAGGGTCTCAATCTGGAAACATATGCCCAGTTTACGGGTCAGGATCGGGATGCACTGAAAACCCAGTTTAAAGAAGATGCGGAGAAGCGCGTGCTTGCCAATCTAACTCTTGAAGCAATTGCCAAAGAGGAAAATATTGACGTGAATGATGAGGAAGTCGAAGAAGAAATCAAACAGATGGCTGAAGAAATGGGGCGTGAAACAGAAGATGTCCGCCGTATTCTGGAAAGCCGGAATGCCTTGGATTCAGTAAAAGAGCAACTTCGAGCAAAGAAAACGATCGATCTACTTGTATCGAACAGTAAAAATAAGGCATAATGAAGTAAGGAGATGAAATAAGGCACGTGAAATACGTGCCTTGTTTTTAAAATTTTTCACTCCGAAATGAGGTGCTGTTAATGCCTTTGGTACCGATGGTAGTAGAACAAACCAATCGTGGAGAGCGTTCTTACGATATTTATTCCAGGCTTTTGAAAGATCGCATTATCTTCCTTGGGGGTCCGATTGACGATAATGTGGCTAACTTGGTGGTCGCACAACTCCTGTTTTTGAGTGCAGAAGACCCGGAAAAAGACATTTTTTTGTACATAAATTCCCCAGGAGGCTCTGTAACAGCCGGAATGGCTATTTACGATACAATGAACCATGTACAGCCCCAGGTTTCAACGATTTGTATCGGACTTGCCGCAAGCATGGGAGCCTTCTTGCTTGCTGCTGGAGCAAAAGGAAAACGTGTTGCCTTGCCTAACAGTGAAGTAATGATTCACCAGCCGTTGGGCGGTGCAAAGGGGCAGGCGACTGACATAAAAATTCATGCTGACTGGATTCTGCGAACCAGAGAAAGGATTAACCGGATCTTGGCTGAAAGAACTGGTCAGCCCATTGATAAAATCGCTCGGGATACGGATCGTGACTTCTTTATGAGCGCCGAAGAAGCGAAAAATTACGGCCTCGTAGATCAGGTGATGACAAGCGTCCGTTGAAAGGGGTGAGACAATGTTTAAATTCAACGAAGAAAAAGGGCAATTGAAATGTTCATTCTGTGGAAAATCTCAGGATCAGGTGCGCAAGCTGGTTGCCGGTCCTGGTGTATATATCTGCGATGAATGCATTGAATTATGCAATGAGATTGTCGAAGAGGAATTGGGCAACGAAGAGGAAATTGATTTGCAAAACCTGCCCAAACCGCAGGAAATCTGTTCCATCCTTGACCAATTCGTCATTGGACAGGATAGTGCCAAAAAATCCTTGTCTGTAGCCGTTTATAATCATTACAAACGGATCAACTCCTCACAAAAATCAGACGATGTCGAGTTGCAAAAAAGCAATATCCTGATGGTTGGTCCTACCGGAAGCGGCAAAACGCTGCTGGCCCAAACCTTGGCACGCATTCTGAATGTTCCCTTTGCCATTGCTGACGCTACTTCCTTGACTGAAGCCGGCTATGTAGGCGAAGATGTGGAGAATATCCTGCTCAAGCTTATTCAGTCAGCCGATTACGATGTGGAGAAAGCAGAACGCGGGATCATCTATATCGATGAAATAGACAAGGTAGCCCGCAAATCGGAAAATCCGTCCATTACCCGTGATGTATCCGGTGAAGGTGTACAACAGGCACTGTTGAAGATCCTGGAAGGAACGGTTGCAAGTGTACCTCCGCAAGGCGGTCGAAAACATCCTCATCAGGAATTCATCCAGATTGATACAAGCAACATTCTGTTTATTTGCGGCGGGGCTTTTGATGGCTTGGAAACGATTATTAAACGGCGGATCGGCAAGAAAGTGATCGGATTCGGAATGGATCAGCAAAGCGTTAACATGAAGCCGGGCGAATATCTGAAGCTGGTATTGCCTGAAGATCTGTTAAAATTTGGTCTCATTCCGGAATTTGTCGGGCGTCTGCCCGTAATTTCCACCCTGGAACCACTGGATGAGCATGCTCTGGTGAGAATTCTGAAAGAGCCAAAAAACGCTCTGGTAAAGCAATACCAAAAGCTTTTGGAAATGGATAATGTCGAACTGACATTTGAAAAAGATGCGCTGGAAGCTATTGCATCCGAAGCGATCAAGCGGAAAACAGGTGCTCGCGGCTTGCGGGCCATCATTGAATCGATCATGTTGGATGTCATGTTTGAATTGCCTTCACGTGAAGATATTGTGAAATGTGTGATCACCAAAGACACGGTTCTGCAAGGAATTGTTCCCAAATTGATTACACGGGAAGGTCGGGTAATCAAGAATAAAAAAGAAGAATCTGCCTGAAAGGCAACGGTTGATTGCATCTGCTCCCAAATAGCAGATGCTTTTTTATATGGAACATGGTATGTTAAAATGTAGTAGTTTCTTGATCGATTGGAGAAGCAGTTCTACGCTCTCGGTAGGGCTGCTTTTTCTCGATTAACAAAGGGGTGAGGAGAAATTGTTACAAATTGTATCTGTAGACAGAGAACATTATTTAGATTTTGTCGAAACACAACCTTATAGAAATTTCATGCAATACCCGTCATGGGCCGATTTGAAGACAGAGTGGAAGTGGATCAGCGAGTTTTTGGGATGGATGACCGGGGAAGGGAAAATGGTTGGAGGCGCAGTCGTTCTATATAGAAAAGTTCCAGGTTTAAATAAATTTTTGGCATACATACCTCGCGGACCAATGATTGATTGGTTTTCCAGTTATCCTTTAAAGGATTGGTTTCATCCATTATTTCACCACCTGAAAAAACGAAATGTCTTCACCGTAAAAATGGACCCTCCACTGGTAAGCAAAAAATGGTCAGCAGAACGCATTGTCCAATCCATTCAGGATTTTAAATCCCATGGACTGAAACACAGGCGTTTAACAGATATCCAGCCGAACCAGATTTTCAACGCGGTTGAATATGTCAAGCAAGAGCTTGCTGAAATTGGATGGAAACGAAACGGCGGTAAAGACAGTTTTGATACCGTACAGCCCCAGTTTGTATTTCGACTGAACATGAAAGGAAAGTCGATGGAGCAAATTTTTTCCTCTTTTAATCCGGTTTGGCAAAACCGGATCCGGCAGGCAGAGAGCGAAGGAATTCAAGTCTATTTAGGCACTGAAAACGATCTGCCTGATTTTCATGATCTGTTGACATTGGCAGCCAAACGGGAACAGTCACATGTCCGGGATATTTCCTATTTTGAAAAAATGTTTGAAACGCTGATCCTTGAAAATCCATACCGGATTCGCCTTTATTTGGCGCAAAAAAACAAGCGGTTGCTCAGTGCAGCTCTTGCGGTAAGGGTGGACGGCCATACCTGGGATTTGTATAATGCAAGGCGAAGTGATTCGCTTGAAGACCCGTCTGCCTATCTCTTGCGCTGGAAAATGATTCAGGATGCTTATCGAAACGGGGATCGTATCTTTGATTTTCGTGGAATTTCCACGACTTTGGATGAACATAGCCAGTTATATGAATTGTTGAAGTTTAAAATGGGCTTTGGCGGTGAAGCCTGCCAATTTATGGGTGAATGGGATTACCCGGTTGTTCCCATGCTGCATTGGGCTTTTGACATGTACATGAAAAAAAGATAAGTTTTGGTTCATTTTGGCTGAACCAAAAAGCATGAGTATCCCTTTCCTCAGGCGGTCATAATACAAACAAAAACAGACGGATTTTCTTTCAAGTCAGAGGGAGGAAAGGAATGGGCTAGAGATGAGCTGGACTGCTTTACTCATGTTTTTGCAAGTATTTTTTTCCATTATTATAGGTTTA
Organism: Thermoactinomyces mirandus; assembly: GCF_013868055.1. Classification (GTDB taxonomy): domain Bacteria; phylum Bacillota; class Bacilli; order Thermoactinomycetales; family Thermoactinomycetaceae; genus Thermoactinomyces; species Thermoactinomyces mirandus. Next base: position 56,699 of record NZ_JACEOL010000033.1, read on the forward strand.
TATTTCTGGAGTTTATTAAAAAGCCAACAGACCAGCCGCAGTGCAGTTGACAAGGAATCGCGCAAAGAATTGGACCGGCTCAGGGCAATGCGTAAAATTGCGTTAACGGAGCCCCTGGCTGAAAAAACGAGGCCGGCACGGTTGGAAGATATTGTCGGACAGGAAGAGGGAATCCGTTCGCTGAAAGCTGCATTATGTGGCCCCAATCCGCAGCATGTGCTGATTTATGGACCCCCTGGAGTGGGAAAAACAGCTGCTGCCCGCGTTATTCTGGAGGAAGCAAAGAAAAACCCCATCTCCCCGTTTACGAGCCAGTCCAAGTTTATTGAACTGGATGCCACGACCGCCCGGTTTGACGAGCGCGGGATTGCCGATCCCCTGATCGGATCTGTTCATGATCCCATTTATCAAGGGGCTGGAGCAATGGGAGCTGCCGGAATTCCCCAGCCTAAGCCGGGAGCGGTCACAAAGGCCCATGGCGGTGTTTTGTTTATTGATGAAATCGGGGAATTGCATCCGGTACAAATGAACAAGCTGTTGAAAGTGTTGGAAGACCGGAAAGTCTTTCTGGAAAGCGCTTATTATAGTGAAGAAGATACAAATACGCCCAATCATATCCATGATATTTTCCAAAACGGGTTGCCTGCGGATTTTCGATTAATTGGTGCAACGACACGAACGCCGGAAGAAATTCCGCCGGCCATTCGCTCGCGTTGTATGGAGATTTTTTTTCGTCCTTTGCTGGCCCATGAAATTGAAAAGGTTGCCGTTCAGGCATTGAAGCGTATTCGCTTTGACTACAGCAAGAAAGCGATTGAGGTGATCATGCGCTATGCCATGAACGGACGCGATGCCGTAAACATCGTGCAGACGGCGGTGGGACTGGCCATGTCCGAACAGCGCAGCCGGGTGGAAGCCAGCGATGTGGAATGGGTTGTTCATAGCAGCCAGTTAAGTCCGCGTCCTGATCAGAAAATGCCGGAAAAAGCCGAAATCGGTCTGGCGACAGGATTGGCCGTATTCGGGCCACATATGGGAGCTATTCTGGAAATTGAGGTTTCTGCCGCCTGTGCCGAACCAGGTGAGGGAACGGTTCGCATTACAGGGGTTGTAGAGGAAGAAGAAATGGCAAGCCGCGAGCGGACATTACGCCGTAAAAGCATGGCTCGCGGTTCGGTGGAAAATGTAATGACGGTTCTTCGCAAAATGGGACTTCAGCCGGATAATTACCATTTGCATATAAATTTTCCAGGCGGTGTGCCAATGGATGGCCCTTCTGCCGGTATTACGATGGCAACGGCGATATGTTCAGCGATTAAAGGGATCCCGGTCGATCATCACCTGGCGATGACCGGGGAATTAAGTATACATGGGAATGTCAAGCCAGTTGGCGGGATCATTGCAAAAGTGGAGGCGGCCAAACAGGCCGGGGCCAAACGCGTGCTGATTCCGAAAGAAAACATGCAGTCTATGTTTACACAGATGGAAGAGATTGAAGTGATTCCTGTAGAACGGATTGAAACAGTATTTGATCATGCTTTTGGCCAACAGAAAAAAGCTGGGGCACCAGTTCTCTTTTCACCCACTTCGGCTCCCGTTTAAAGTATAATTTTCTTGACAGTGATGGCATCCTTACCGTTTTTTATGGATGAAGGGATGCCAATCGTATCATAGACAAAAGATAATGAATAGGATAAAATCGTACAAAGCTGGCATCCGTTCCTTGTGTTGACAGCAACGGAGGTGCATGTATGGCTGTAAAAGAAGGGGAACATCTTTTGCCTTTACTGCCGCTTAGAGGATTGATTGTTTTTCCTACCATGGTTTTACATTTGGATGTGGGAAGGGAAAAATCGGTTCAGGCTTTGGAAAAGGCAATGGTTGACGACGAAAACATGATTTTGCTTGCTACGCAAAAGGAGCTTCAAATAGAGGTCCCAACTGAAGAGGATATTTACGAAATAGGAACAATTGCCAAGATCCGGCAAATGTTGAAGCTTCCGAACGGGACGATCCGAGTGCTTGTTGAAGGGCTTAAAAGGGCAAGAATCAAGGGGTATGCCAATACAGACGATTGTTACTTCGTCACATATGAAGAGCTGCCGGAGCGAGAAGAAGAAGGACTGGATACAGATGCATTGATGCGCGCGGTATTGGATCATTTTGAACAGTATCTGCGGTTATCGAAAAAGCTTTCTCCCGAAACCTATTCGGTGGTAGCAGACATTGGGGAACCGGGACGCCTGGCGGATGTCATCGCTTCTCATCTTCCGCTCAAAGTTGCCGACAAACAGACGATTTTGGAAACTCTCGATGTGCAGGCACGGCTGGAAAAGCTGTTGTCCCTGATCCATAACGAAAAAGAAGTGCTGGAACTGGAGAAAAAAATCAGTTCCCGTGTAAAAAAACAAATGGAAAAAACACAAAAAGAATACTATTTGCGTGAACAAATGAAAGCCATTCAAAAAGAATTGGGCGAAAAAGAGGGTCGCATGGCTGAAGTGGAAGAGTTGAGGGATAAACTGATCAACCTGAAGGCGCCTGAACAAATCAAGCAAAAAATAGACAAGGAAATTGACCGTTTGGAAAAAGTTCCTACCAGCTCTGCCGAAGGCGGAGTAATCCGTACCTACATCGAGTGGCTGCTGGAATTGCCGTGGCTGAATGAAACCGAGGATGACCTGAGTCTCAAAAAAGCGGAAAAAGTATTGAATGAAGATCACTATGGACTGGAAAAAATCAAGGAACGGGTGCTTGAATACTTAGCCGTGCAACAGATGACCAGGAAATTGAAAGGTCCGATCCTTTGCCTTGCAGGGCCGCCGGGAGTCGGAAAAACTTCTTTGGCGAAATCCATTGCCCGTGCCCTTAATCGTAACTTCGTACGCATTTCATTGGGCGGTGTGCGGGATGAAGCGGAAATACGCGGACATCGCCGTACTTACGTTGGGGCCATGCCAGGCAGAATCATCCAGGGAATGAAACAGGCGGGCAGTATCAATCCGGTCTTTTTGCTTGATGAAATTGATAAAATGTCCATGGATTTCCGCGGTGACCCGTCAGCCGCTTTATTGGAAGTGCTGGATGCAAACCAGAACTATGCGTTTAGCGATCACTATATAGAAATCCCGTATGATTTATCCAAAGTCATGTTCATTACAACGGCCAATGCCGTTCATAACATTCCGCGTCCACTGCTGGACCGTATGGAAGTACTGTATATATCCGGTTATACGGAAATTGAAAAGGAAGAGATTGCCAAGTCGCATTTGATTCCAAAGCAGTTAAAAGAACATGGTTTGACCAAAGAAAATATGCAGATTCAATCTGGTGCGATCCTGAAACTGATCCGCAACTATACCCGGGAAGCAGGAGTCCGGAATTTGGAAAGAGGAATCGGAAGACTGTGCCGGAAAGCTGTGAAGATCCTTGTATCCGGCACCAAGAAGAAAGTGATTGTCACCCCCAAAAATTTGGAAACCTTTATGGGACCGGAGCGTTTCCGGTATGGACGGGCAGAGGAAAGCGACCAGGTCGGCGTTGCTACAGGACTCGCCTGGACGGAGACGGGTGGAGACACTTTATCGGTAGAAGTCTCACTGCTGCCGGGAAAAGGAAAGCTTACCCTGACCGGAAAACTGGGTGATGTCATGAAGGAATCTGCCCAGGCGGCATTTAGTTATATCCGTTCCCGGGCTGAAGAATTGAATATTGATCCATCCTTTTATGAGAAACAGGATATCCATATCCATGTTCCGGAAGGAGCGATTCCAAAAGATGGGCCTTCTGCCGGAATTACGATGGCCACAGCACTGGTTTCCGCCCTGACCGGAATTCCGGTTTCACGTTTTGTGGCGATGACGGGCGAAATTACCTTACGTGGCCGGGTACTTCCCATTGGCGGGCTTAAGGAAAAAACACTGAGCGCTCACCGGGCGGGAATCAAACACGTTATCTTGCCCAGGGAAAATGAAAAAGATTTGCAAGATATTCCTAAAAGTGTCCAGAAGGATTTACAGTTCACCCCTGTGGAACATATGGATGAAGTATTGCGGCTGGCGTTAGTGAGGGATCCTTATGCTCGTGAAGAAAGCTGATTTTGTAATCAGTGCGGTAAAACCGGAACAATACCCGGATGACGCCCTGCCAGAGATTGCTCTGGCCGGGCGTTCCAATGTAGGCAAATCGTCGCTGATCAATTGTTTGTTGTGCCGCAAAAATCTGGCCCGGACAAGCTCCAAGCCCGGAAAAACACAGACAATCAACTTTTACCGCATTAACGACGCATTTTATTTCGCAGATGTTCCTGGGTATGGATTTGCCCGGGTGCCAAAAAGTGTAAAGAAAACATGGGGAAAAATGATGGAAACCTATTTGATCGGAAGAAAACCGCTAAAAGCGGTGATTCAGATGGTTGACCTTCGGCATCCACCCTCAAAGGATGATCAAACTATGTACGACTTTTTAAAATATCACCAGATTCCTGTATGGGTTGTTGCTACGAAAGCGGACAAAGTTCCAAGGGGAAAATGGCAAAAACATTTAAAAATCGTCAAAGAAACTTTAGACATGGAAAAAGAGGATCCGATACTTCTCTTTTCTGCACAAACTGCATATGGTAAAGAGCAACTGTGGCATTTGATTGTTCAGCAGGTTGCGAACGAGAGATAGACACTGGAAAGGGTGGGAGAGGATGGGTAAGAAAATACGTGTTGCCGTACTGTTTGGGGGAAAATCGGGAGAGCATGAAGTATCTCTTCACTCAGCGGCATCGGTGATCAAGGCAATGGATTCCGACAAGTATGAAGTGATTCCGGTCGGGATTACCAAGTCGGGACGCTGGCGGTTTGCCCAGGATGCCTTGCCGATGATTGCCGGAAAGATCGAGCAGGAAGTGTATGACGAACTGCAAGCCAATTTGCCGATACTTTCCTCCAGAGGAGGAGGAAATTTGCCGGTATTTGCTCCTGGCGAAATTGATGTGGTATTTCCTGTTCTGCACGGTACTTATGGCGAAGACGGAACGATTCAGGGAATGATGGAGATTGCGCAAATCCCCTATGTAGGTGCCGGTGTGTTGGCCTCAGCCGTGGGAATGGACAAAACGATCGCCAAAAAAATATTTGAACAGGAAAGTCTCCCCCAAGGAAAATATGTTTATTTCCTGAAAAGCGAAATTGGAAAACAGCTTGATCAGGTGATTGGGAAAGTGGAAGAACAACTTGGCTATCCCTGTTTTGTAAAACCGGCCAATCTGGGATCAAGTGTGGGAATTTCCAAGGCAAAAGACCGCCAGACACTGATTGATGCATTAAAGTTGGCAGCCCTTTATGACCGTAAAGTGATTGTGGAAGAATTTATTCCTGCGCATGAAGTCGAGGTGGCCGTTCTGGGGAACGATGAACCGCAGGCGTCCGTCCCCGGAGAAATTGTGTTTGCCAATGAATTTTATGATTACAAGGCCAAATATCTTGATGGAAAATCCGTAATGCGAATTCCTGCCGAATTACCGGAGGTGACGGCTGAAACGGTAAGAAAACTGGCGATTCGGGTATTTAAGGCCATTGATTGCAGCGGGCTGGCCCGGGTGGACTTTTTCATACGCAAGGACAATGGTGAAGTGCTGGTCAATGAGATCAATACCATGCCCGGATTCACCCCGTTCAGCATGTATGCCAACCTGTGGAAGCATTCCGGACTATCTTACTCCGCATTGATCTCCAGGCTGATAGAACTGGCACTTGACCGTTACAGGGAAAGAGCAGAGTTAAAAACATCCTTTGATCTTTAAAAAAGGGCTGACACACAGCCCTTTTTTTCAGGAATCCCATGTTTGGCTTTTAAAACCCTGTCATCTTTATACAGGGTGGGAAAAAACGTTGGTTTTGGCTCAATCAATATCATCTGGTGTACCGATTCCTGTTTTTAAATCAACGAAATCGCCAAATGTAACAAACAACCGTGTCGAAGTTATTGCAGGTATTCCACAGCCTTGCCCACAACCCCTTTTCGGAAATGTTAAATAGTATAACCTTGAATAACTTCATTGGTCTGAGCTACAAAACAACTTTCTTCAGGATCAACAAGGATCGAACGATGGTAAAGATTTTTGTCGAATGAATGGCTTTTCAAAATGGTTCCTTCTTCGGAGATCGCCGCAACGATTGTTTCCGAATTATTAGATACTATCCATACATAAATTTTTTTGTTGGGAACCCAGGCCGTTCTCGATTCATATGCTTTTGGAAGGGGACTGTATCTCCATAGAACTTCACCTTCATAGGTGTAACCCTTTACTTCACCTTTTGTAACAACGACCAAGCTATTATGTCCTAAAGTTACAGATTGAATATTTTCCTGCTCTTTGAGTTCAAGGATTTTCTCCAATTTTTTATTATAAAACAATATTCGTCTTTTACCTGTTCGTAAAACCAGTTTTTTTTCTGGCGATTCGTAAGCCTCGTAAACAGCTGCTGAAAGTTTTAATTCTGTTTTGTTGACAGGGCTTTCAAGTTCATATATTTTCTTGTCTATTTTTTTTATGTGGAAGTTAGGAAGTTCAACGTCATTCAATCCTGCGCCGAACACATTCTGTTCTTCATTTTCAACATCTGGTTCATTAATTTTTAAATTCCACTTTCCTTTGCGGTCACGCTCAAAGATCCCAGAAACAGGTTTTTCTCCCCGCTCTGCTGCAAAGAGAACAATACCACGGTCCTCGGACATAAACTCCAGATTAAATTCATGAGCATCCACTTTAAATTGATCGAGTTGTTGACCATCTTTGGAATAAGTAACAATATATCCCGGCAGCCAGGTAATTTCCTCTCCTGAAGGTAAACTTGTGAAAATGACTTCGCCATCCGGGGATAAAAACAGTGACCACATTGATGAATATATGTGTTTTTTCCAAATGATATTTCCATCAAGGTCATAACAAACCAGGTTATGGCTCAAACGGTCTTTTTCCCTTTGTTTTTCAGACAAGTTTACTAATTCATCAATTGATTTTCGTGGCCCTTCCTCAACTGCGTAGACTTTTTGGTTTTTCATATCAATGACACGACTACCAAACCACCCTTTTTTGCTATTAATCTCCCATTTTTTTGGGAACTTCTCAGTCGCGGTAATTTCAGGGGCCACATCACTTTGGATATTAGTTCTCTCTGTATCCGTAAATGTTTTTGCTTCAAAATGCTTCCATTGATGGTTTTCCGGTGCTAACCAAAAATAACCCTGGCTGTGAATCCCGCCATCAAAAAACACATTTTGCCCGGCCAAGGTGAACAGTTCCATTCCAGGATGACCTTCCGAACCTCTTATAAGATATCCAGTGTCTTTGTGCAGTTCATATAACCGATTATCTTCACATACAATCAGATATTTTTCTTGATCAGGAATTAGTTGAATGGTAGAGACTTGTTTTGGCAGTTTTGTTCCGTAAATTAATTTTCCTTCCCTGTTTAACCAAAAAGTTTCGCCGGATTGGAAAGAGATCACTAATTTATCATCGATCCAGGTGATATATCTTCCTTCATCTTTAAATGTGTTAATCCATTTAAGCATTCCTCCGCGGTCCCATGCAGAAACTCGCCCCATTTCTTCCAAAATGAACAACATATCTGTTTTTGGGTCATGCGTAAAGCCGGAGAATGGTGAATTAAGTGTCATTCTCTCCAATCCCATCGAAAATTGGGCAGCCAGTTGTTTGGTAAACATGCTGATCGTTTCTTTTTCTGTTTTTGGTGACAGGGATAATGAACGTTGGAGTTCTTTCTGTTTTTGTTGTAATTCTTTTTCTTTCAACTCAGAAATAACAATCCTGGCTTTTAAATTCCCATCATTATCCAAGCGGTACAATCGATCCATGCTTGAGACGAAGATATCTCTGGAATCTGTTGACACTTTAAGTAAGTAAGGTATAAAGCTAAGTTCACCGAACATCGTGGAGAATTTCTCTTTAAAAGAAATCCCCCATTTTAAATTTCCGTTATCGTCAAAGCAATAAAGTTCACCAGGACCGTCGTATGTCTCGCGGGTTCCTACCAACCAAAAATTGTCACCTATTGCAAATCTGAAGGGTTGCCACTGAAACTCATACATAATAGCTTGGTTATTGCTGTAATTTATAAAAGCTACTCTTTCTTTATTTTGAAGAAGGATGCCCATATAATTGGAAGCAACTGGACTCAATTTTTCTAACAATGTTCCTTTCAGGGTGATTTGTTGTACTTGTCTTTTGGTGATTATTTCAATGGTTCCGGCAGCACTTGCAACAAGTAAATCCTGATTGTGATAAAGATGCCGGAATTTCCTGCGAGATCTTGTCTTAAAACCTATCAATCTAGGATTTGTTCTGGATACAGAAAAAAAAGAATTCCACGTTGGCAGGCTCCTAATTTGTAATGGAATGGTTGACAGTTGTTGGAATTTAATATTCCTCTTGACAAAGTTAAAATATTGAGACTGTTTTATGATTGTTGAATAGAGCTTCACCGGATAAGCATCAGATTCCCTGTCAGATGAATTGGAAAATAATTTGTTGAAGGGGTCGAATATTCCCATGTCCTTTGCCTCCCTGAAATCAAAAAATTGAACAATTCCTTATTCCCACAGCCAAAAGCGGAAATACTGGCCCCGATTCTATTTCAACCAACACAATCGCCTTTTTTGTATAGCTGTTTATTAAAAAATAACCCTTTTTGCTTTTTAACTGTTGTCCGGAAGCCTGTAGGGATCATTACAGCTTACAGAACCATCTGCATATAGAAAACAAGAAGGTGATGGGTATCTCCGGAATTTTAATCACTTCTGCTCAGGGAAAAATTTATACCTTGGATAAACAATAGCCTCATGACAGGTTGTGATGATGTGATGTTACACCTGGATAATCAAAAGTGCCAAATGGCTTACTCTACACTGCTTCCGAAAGCAGAGGATCACATTACAAAATGACGTTTTCATCTGCCTGTTTTGTCAGAATCATCGGTCCATTGCCCGTAATGGCAATCGTGTGTTCATACTGTGCTGATAAACCTCCATCGATGGTTTTGGCCGTCCAGCCGTTGTCGGTCATTTTCACATGGTATGTTCCTGTGTTCAGCATCGGTTCAATCGTAATAACCATGCCCTCCTTGAGTTTGATCCCCTGACCGGGAGGACCAAAGTGAGGAACTTCAGGGAGTTCATGCATCCGCCTTCCGATTCCATGACCGATAAAAGAGCGGACCACGGACATTCCTTTTTCTTCGGCATAAGATTGAATGGCATGTGAAATATCCCCGATCCGGTTTCCAGCTTTTGCCTGGGCAATGCCCCTGTACAAGGATGATTTTGTTACGTCAAGTAAAGTTTGGGCGCTTTTTGAAATTTTTCCCACCGGATAGGACCAAGCGGAATCCGCCAACCATCCTTCCAGATTTACAACCAGATCGATGGTAACAATATCTCCTTCTTTTAAAGGGGTATTGCGCGGAAATCCGTGACAAACCTCATCATTGACTGAAGCACAGGTGGCATACGGATATCCCATATATCCTTTTTGTTCCGGAGTGGCTCCGTGTTGATGCAAAAACTGTTCAACCCATTCATCAATTTCCAGCGTTGTGATTCCGGGGCGAATTCTGTGTTTTAATTGCTGATGGCATTTGGCCAGCAATTTTCCGGCCTGGTGCATTTTGGCGATCTCAAGGGATGTTTTTAAATGAATCATTTCCAACTCGCTCCCTGTATTTCATTCTGTATACATAAGTATGATTGATCCTTTTATTTTTCCACTTATAAAATTTTCCTTTAAAATTGGTGAAACAACAAATAGGAGCTCCTGTTTTTGGCTGGAAAGTGTTTTATTAACCAGTGATATCCCGATGATTATAAGCGATCATACCGCAGATAGCCATGACGGTTGCTATGAAAGTGAGAACAGCCATCGCCGCGAAATTGAGTTCCTCGATGGGGTACTCAGGAACATGTTCAAAGACTGAAAGGTTATTCATCCACTGGGGAAAATCAAGAACTTCACTGAGATAAATGACAATAAAACAATAGATGACATAAAGCCAGACCAGGCCTGAAGCCCGGGGGAGGGTTCCGACAAATAATCCGGCCAGGCCAATGACGGCCCACATGGCTGGCAAATAGGCAAAGGCGGAGGTGAACGTTGAACCAAATGCGATCGCTTCTTCCATCACCAATTGGCCAACGGACCATAGCCCCAAAACGATCATTAACTGCATGATAAAGTTGACAATAACAGCCAGCAGATAATAATTGGCCAACAGGCGAGTACGCGAAACAGCACGGCTGTAAATGTTTTCGGTCAGATTTTTGTTTTCTTCTCCCTTTAATTTCAATACTACCGACACCGATGGAATCAGTGCGATCAATGACATGATGGCGATCAGTAGCGTGACAAACTGGTCGGTGATCGATTCTCCCGCTTCATTGGAGATGAACGCCTGCATGAATTCAATATCGGCAAAATAGGTTTCCAGATCTCCCAGAACTGCACCAAAAGAGGCACTTAAGGCAAAGATGCCAATGGTCCAGGCAAGAATACTGGTACGCTGCAGACGGAATACAAGCCCAAATATGGTTTGCAGAATCGGTGAAGCCTGTTTTTTTCCTTTTCTTTCCGGTAAAAATCCGGCTCCCATGTCCCGGATCGAGTTCAGATAAAAAGTGGCGAAGGCGATGATCATGGATAATGCTGCTGCCAGCAGGATGGGCCACCAGTAGTTATCCACAAAAACCTGTGCTCTTGCCGCCCAGCCCAGAGGAGAAAAAAAAGAGAAGGTCTCGTTGCTGACATCTCCAATTCCCCGGATCAGGTAAGCTGCGATCAAAACGGAGAAAGACAGGATTGCCGTTTTTCTGGAGGTTTCCGCAAGTTGTGCCAACAGAGCGGTAATGATTCCAAAAATCAGGCCTGTCGCCCCGAGAATGGCCCCATACAAAAATGCCCCCTCAGTATCAATACCGTCGATACCAAGCAAAGCCAGACTGATTCCGGTGAGGAGAGCCAGGAGAACGTTGGTTGTAAACATCACGACCATGCCTCCGCTTAAGTAGGCGAGGCGGCCGACAGGCAGTGCGCGAATGAGTTCAATCCGTTCGTTCTCCTCGTCGTTTCGGGTGACGTTTACCACTTGCAGAATACTCATGATTCCGGCAACAATTGTCGTAAAAAGCAGGCATTCGTGTGCAAACAAAGTACCAAATGAGGCCAGATAATCTTCGGTTTCATATCCTGGACCAAGCATGGCCACCATCGCAGGATTGTCCATCGTCATGGCAAAAGCCATCTTTGACGGGACATCCTGATAAACATTCGGATAGGATGAAGCACAAGCCAGTGTGACAGTAACCAATCCGGCCAGCCAGACAAGTATTTTGAATCGCTGTTGCCTGAAGATCAACTTCGTCAAACTTCCGGTACCTTTGAAAAGCCGTTCAAACATAATCACGAATCCTCCATCTGACCAGAGTGATTTATTTCCTGATAATGGCGCATAAACAGGTCTTCCAGCGTCAATGGCGTACTCTCCAGCTTGACGACTCCAAACTGGCTGATATACCGGATGATTTCATCGATTTGATCCGGGTCCGCCTGAAAGGCGAGCTCCGGACCGGTTTCCCTGACATTGTGAATTCCCTTTACATCCTTGAGCGAAGGAACGGGTTTTTTTGTCCTGATGATGAAATTGGTTCGGGTTAAATGGCGCATGTCGCTCAATCGTCCTGTTTCAATCATTTTTCCCTCGCGAATGATCCCGATGGTGTCGCACAATTTTTCAACCTCCGATAAAATATGGCTGGACAGGAGGATGCTTTTGCCTTCATTTTTCGCCTGGATCACGCATTCTTCAAAAATCCTTTCCATTAACGGATCAAGGCCTGATGTAGGTTCATCCAGTATGTAAAGATCGGCATTACTGGCAAATGCGGCAATGAGCGCAACTTTTTGCCTGTTCCCCTTGGAATAGGTTCTGCATTTTTTGGCGGGATCAAACCGGAACTTTTCAATCAGTTCATTCCGCCTGTTTTTATTTACTTCGCCTCGCATTCTCAACAATACATCAATAACTTCCCCGCCGGTCAAATTGGGCCATAAATTGACATCGCCCGGTACATACGCAACGCGTTTGTGGATGTCTACAGCATCTTTCCAGGCATCCTTGCCAAATATCCTCGCTTCTCCTGTTGTGGCCTTCAGCATCCCGAGCAATATCCTGAGTGTGGTTGATTTTCCGGCGCCATTTGGCCCGATAAAGCCGTAAATCTCTCCCTTGTTCACTTCAATATTCACACCGTTCAAGGCAACAAACTTTCCGAATCTTTTGGTCAGGTGCCTTGTTTTTACGATGGCCATTTTTTCCCCTCACTTCTTCAGAATCAGGATGAGACCAAGAATGACGATAAAAACAGACCAATATGCGTGGATGATCGAGGTGATCGGTGAAATAATGGGGAGATCCGCAATGCCCGGGTAGGCAAAGACTCCCGTTAATACCATAATGATTCCAACAAGACCGGTTATTTTGTTTTTATTGATCGAGAATTGCAACAAAACCGCAACGCCAAACAGAGCTAGCAGCAGGCCCCAATGTTTTGACCAGCCGTCAACATACTTCATGCCCCAAATGGTCAAGCCGAGGGCAGTAATCAGTCCTCCCCACAAAGTCAGGGAACTGTGTTTTTTTATCAATGCGGTAAACAATAAAAAAGCGCCAGTTAAAAACATCAGGAAGGGCCAGGTGATAAGGGAAGTGACTGGAGCTAAACCGGATTGGATTACCATAATCATGATTCCGATGAAAGTAAAGAAAAATCCTATAAACTTTGATTGCATCGATCCGCTCTCCCCTTAAAAAATAAGTAGAATTTTCCTATTATCTTAACACAATTTAATAGAAAACAAATGGTAGATTTCATGATAAAAAAGAGAGCAAAGCCGTTGAATCCTTTCTATGGTTGTGTTTGGTATTGTCATCATATAGGCCATACCCTCTATTTTCCCTTTTGAATCCTGGTAATAATACGTCTTCAAATAGATTATTCCTGCCGCCGGTTTCTTTTCGTCCATCCACTGGTGATCCCAGGCTGTTGCAGAGATCAGCCGGTCTCCCTTTTGCAATTGGTCGATAAATTGAATCCACTCTTCTTTGGTTGCCGTAACCTCTAACTTATCCATACCGGCTGAAGGAATGGATTTTCCCGTTTTCCATTTCTGTTTGCAAATCCGGTGCCTCAACCTCTGGAAGCGGATATGAAGGAGACAATCATCAATATAACGCTGCCGGAACCGGTGCAGATCCATTTACCTGGAACTTTCAGGTGCCCGAAGCAGGCGCATATAACGTAATGCCGAGTACATCACCCATAAAAACGGAACCGCCACCGTAGCAAAGGACCAGCAACAAAACGGCGGAAACCGGGTTTTGCTGGGTAAATATAACTTTGATCAATCCGGCAGTGTGAAGCTCTCGGTGAAAAACCGTGGCCCACAGTGGACAAACCGGATTTGTCGTCAGCGCCGATGCCGTGAAAAAGGAGAAAGACTTGACCGACGTGACGGATAATGAGCAAAAAGACTTCACCTGCACTTATGACGTTAACGGCAATATGACCGAAATAGCGGACTTCCCGCACGCCAAGGTGAAAACCTGCGCCATCAGCTAAAACGAACTGAATCAGGTTAGCCAGGTGCAGGAAAAAGATAGTGCAGGCACGGTGAAACGAACCATCATCTTCTCCTGATAAACCCTTTAGTAGAGCGGAAAATATTATGCGTTCGGAATCAGATTCTTAAAAAATCGGGAATTGCCATGATTTTGGAACCCATTCAAGGATGCACTGGTGATTGCAGATCAGATGTTTGAGATGAATAAAGGGACCATCCTTTCTACCTTTCCACTTTACCTGGATGTATAATATTGAATTAGGTTTACTGTTGAGTAAGTTGCGTAGTCATTTTTTGACTCCATGGCATCATGATCAGACAGGATGCCTGTTTGCATTGGAATAATGGTGATAATATTTAAGATATAAAGAAGAAAGGACGTTCTACATGGGTTTACAAACTCCTGAGCTGATTGTTTCCTCAGGAAGCCTTGCAGAAGTAGAAAAATTATTTGCAGCGGGTGCTGATGCGGTCACTGTGGGCGATGAAAGGCATGCACTTCGAGCCCCTGGTCATTTTGATTTGGCTATGATTCATTCGGCTGTTCAACTTGCCCATGACCAAGGGAAAAAAGTATATGTTTTAGTCAATGCTCTCCTCCATCATGATCATCTCGAGGGGCTGGAGGAATACCTCCAGCAACTGGCCGAGCATGAGGTGGATGCAATCGTGTTTGGTGACCCGGCTGTTTTCATGACGGCTAAACGGGTCGCTCCTCAGCTTGGTTTGCACTGGAGTACAGAGACCACATCCACCAACTATCGCACGATCCAATTTTGGGCGAAACGCGGAGCAACTCGCGCTAATTTGGCGCGTGAACTTTCGATGAGGGAAGTCATCGAGATCAAACGATATAGTCCTGTCCCGATTCAAGTACAAGTCCATGGGATGACCTGCATTTTTCACTCAAAGCGGAAGCTGGTCAGCAACTATTTTCGTTTCCAGAAGCGATACCGCGAAGAGCGGGAGCAACCGCTTTTTCTGAAAGAGCACGTTCGAAAAGAGCAACGATATCCTGTTTTTGAAGACCTGCATGGTACACATGTGATGAGCAATGAGGATCTCTGTATGATTGAACACCTTGGACAGTTGATCACTAGCGGCGTAGACTGCTTTTATATCGAAGGAAATCGCAAATCGATCGCCTATAATTGTCAGATTGCCTCCATCTACCGTCAAGCAATCGATGCTTTTCTTCAAGATCCACAGGCTCCACTTGATCCCAGCTTGCTTTCTGAACTTCAAAAAATCCAGCCAAAGAGTTACCCTCTCGGTACCGGGTTTTACTTTAAAGAACAAGTCTACTGGAAAAGGAGGTGATGCAAAATGGCAGAGCGAACCAAGTTGAAAAAACCAGAGCTACTCGCTCCGGCAGGTAATCTGGAGAAATTAAAATTTGCCGTGTTGTACGGAGCGGATGCTGTCTATATTGGAGGGCAAAAATACGGTCTTCGCTCGAAAGCCGGAAACTTCTCTTATGAAGATATGAAAGAAGGGGTCGCTTTTGCTCATCAACATGGGGCGAAGGTATTTGTTGCAGCCAACATCATAGCTCACAATGAAGACTTTGATGGGATGACCGACTATTTTCAAACATTGTATCAGATTGGGATCGATGCAGTAATTATTGCTGATCCGGCAGTCGTTGATATTTGCCGAGAAGCGGCCCCCAATCTGGAAATTCACATTAGTACACAATCTTCCATCACCAACTGGCAAACGGTGCAATTTTGGGCAGATGAAGGAATCCCGCGTGTCGTCTTGGCGCGTGAGGTCTCCCTGGACGAAGTTCAAAAAATTAAGCAGCATACCGATATCGAGATTGAGACATTTATTCATGGAGCGATGTGTATGTCTTACTCTGGTCGCTGTGTCTTGTCCAACTATATGACCAGCCGCGATGCCAATCGAGGTGGATGTGCACAGTCCTGTCGTTGGAAGTATGACCTGTTCGAAGACCTTGATGGTGAGGAAAATGCCCTGTTTGAAGAAGGGGATCAATCTTTTACCATGAGCTCCAAAGACCTTTGTATGATAGAACACATTCCGGAATTAATCAATGCAGGAGTCGATTCACTTAAAATTGAGGGACGGATGAAAAGCATCCATTACATTGCAACGGTAGTCAATTCCTATCGTCGGGTGATCGATGCCTATTGTGAAGATCCAGAAGGGTTCCAGTTTAAACCTGAGTGGAAAGAAGAGATCCTGAAAGCGGCCAATCGACCGTTAACTACCGGATTTTATTTCAATAATCCTTCCGAAAAGGATCAAATCTTTGGTTTGCCTCCGAAAATGGCGGCTTATGATTTTGCAGGTCTTGTTCTCGATTATGACCCAGAAACGCAAACTGCTCTGATCGAACAACGCAATCATTTTAAAATTGGTCAAGAAGTGGAGTTTATTGGACCGAAACGTGAAAAGTTTCTCCAACAAATAGATGAGATCCGGGACGAAAAAGGAAATCCACTGGATGCAGCACGCCATCCCATGCAAAAAGTGAAAGTGAAAGTGGATCTTCCTGTTCAACCATACGATCTGATGCGGATAGAAAAGGAGCAAGAAATTATTAAAAAAAAACACTTCCTAACTTGATATTATCCCCTTGTAAGCGTCAAAGTGTTCCCCCAGGCACAACTGGCTGATGAAAGTTCAGCCGAGGTAGGGCCAAGTGCCTCGCAGCTGGCAGGCAGACGTTGGAGAAATCTGGCGGCTGAAGTGAAAAGCTGTGCAAAGTGTAGCGGAGCAAAGCCGCAGGCCGTAACAACCGTGAATCCTGCCGCATCGTCAATTTGTAACCCAATAGGGGACAAGGAAGTGTCGAGTCTCGTGGATGGAGGCGAGACCATGGAACAAGTGAAGAACTTGGAAACGCAGCGTGGAAGAACTCTCCGGTATAGAGGGATCGGCATGTGGAGAAAGTTGTGTCTGGAACCAGGGAGACCCTCCCCCGCACGGAGACAATGCGTCGTAACAGGCAAACCTGTAAGCCCAAAGGGTGAAATAGTAGTTGCGGAAGGGAGTCGGAGGGAGCCATATTACCAATGAAGGGGCGACGAAAGACAACCCCCCTGCTTTCATGGAAACCGGGGAGGTAAGAGCGAGTGAATGCCAAAGAAATGGCTAACTATACCAAAGCAAAAGCTCAAGAACTCCAACGGCCCCCTCTACCTTGCGGCTAAAGAAAACCCGAAGAGACGGTTCCATGCGTTGTTTGACAGATTATATGGAAAAGATATTATACAAACGGCATGGCGTTCGGTGAACTGAGCGGGAACCCTGATCGAACAAACCATCCACGATGGTTTTGACCATGTCAAAGAACATAAAGCATTAAAAGAAGGCTCCACCACCAAGTACAAAACCACTCAATACTCTTACGACCCGGTCGACCGGACAATGCAGAAGATCAGTAAAGCCAGTATGCCAGACAGCAAAACCACCGACTTCGCTTATCTGGGTCTGAGTAAGAAATGATGTAGATTTAGAATGCCCAGGTCGTCAAGTCTATGCCCAAGCTGTAAACGCTTTGGGGTGATGAGTCATAAAGATTTTGGAGACCAAACTTTGGAAGCGCCTGTGGTAAATCCCAAAGTGTGTGGAGCCTCAGCTTTGTTAAAAAGAAGTATCAATAGACGATACTCCTTTTTAACAGGCAATGAAACTTCTTGCAAGTGATCAGCCAAACATAGAATTTACAAGGAAGGCTGGTTAATCCGGCTCCGGCATTTGTCATTTGCTTTTTTCATTCCTGGCGAACCTTGTGAACAAAACGTTTTTCTGTTATGGCGATGATCTGGTACATGATGGTTGCGATGATCGCCACAATCATCAGGCTCAGCATCACAAGGTGCAGGTTAAATACCTGAAAACCATAAATCATCAGATAGCCGAGCCCCTGTTTGGAAACCAGAAATTCCCCGACAATGACGCCGACCCAGGAAAGGCCGACATTGACCTTCAGGGCGGCAATCATATCAGGAACGCAGGCCGGAAAGATGATTTTAAAGAAGATTTGGCTCCGGCTTGCACCAAATGATCGTGCCAAAAGGAGATAGCTCTCATCCACGCTTTGAAAGCTTGTATAAATGACAATGGTAGTAATGATGATGGTAATGGCAATTCCCATTGCCAGAACGGAAGCGAAACCGGCTCCAAAAGAAACGATGAAAAGCGGGCCCAGTGCGACTTTGGGCATACTGTTCAGGACGACAAGGTAAGGATCGAGGACGCGGGACAAAAATGGTGACGTCCAAATGATGGTAGCCAGGATGATCCCGGAGGCGGTACCAATTAAAAAACCGGCAACGGTTTCCAGTGAAGTAATGGCGACATGCCGGTACAGTTCGCCCGATTGCGCCAGTTCTGCTGCCTGTTTCCACATCAGTGCGGGGCTGCTGAACAGGAAGGAATCAATCCAGCCGGACTCTGCTCCCCATTCCCAAAGGCCGAGAAAAGCGATCAGGATGAGGAAACGAAGCGTCCAGACCCCGATTTGCCGGAGTCGCAATTTTCGCAAAAAACGGGCGTGTTGGGCACTGGATGCTCCCTTTTCCAGCCATCTGTTCCATATAAACAAATTCAATTTCGTTCCACCTCCCGCCACAGTTCTTCAAATAACTGGCGAAATACGGGGTGACTTCGAGACTTGAGCGGCGGCAACAAACGAATTTCTTCCGGAACGGCAGTGGTTTGGCGGATGGTACCGGGGCGGCCTCCCATCACGATGATCCGGTCGCCGACGGCCAGAGCTTCTTCCAGATCATGAGTCACCAATACCGCTGTTTTCTTTTGTTCTTTCATGACTTCTACCAACAAATCTTCCAAAACAATCTTGTTTTGAATATCGAGGGCGGAAAACGGCTCATCCAGCAGCAAAATGTCCGGGTTCACGGCCAATGTTCTGACAAGTGCCACCCGTTGCCGCATGCCTCCTGACAATTGGGACGGGTACAGATGGGCAAACTGTCCAAGTCCCATCTGTTCCAGCAAATGAAAGGCGTACTCAATCCGTTCCGGGGTTGCCTGCTTCTGGAGTTCCAGACCCAAACGCATGTTTTGGGCAACAGTTCGCCATTCAAGCAATCCGTCTTTTTGCAGCATGTAACTGGTGCATTTTGAGCGCTGGCTTATTTCTTCTCCAAACAACAGGATTTGGCCGGCAGTTTGTTTGTAGATTCCGGCAAGAAGTGAGAGAATTGTGCTTTTTCCGCAGCCGCTTGGCCCGACCAGCACCAACAGTTCCCCTTGCGGGACGGCGAAGGTAATATCGGAAATAGCCGTAACTTCCTCTTTTTTGGTAAAGTACGTGTGGGTAACCTGATTCAGGGTAATCGCAGGCCTGGGTGTTTTTTTCATGAAGAAGCCCCCTTTGCTTCCTGCATCACTTCCTGGCTTATTTTTGTATCAATCAGTTGTTCATAAAGAACGTGTCTGGGCAATTCTCCTGCCTGCTGCATGATGTCAAGCAAATGCTGATATTCATCTTTGTCGATCAATGGATTGGATGCATAGGAGGATTGTTCTTTATAACGTTTTACGACACGTACAAGGGTTGATTTGTTCGTTTCGGGAAAGTAATCCTGGATGACTGAGGCGATTTCTTCAGGAGAGTGGGTTTGAACCCATCTTTGGCCGTTGTAAACTGCGCGGACAAACTTTTTGGCGATTTCCGGATTTTTTTGTATCCAGCTTTTTTTAGTCAGGTAGCAGGTATAAGGAAGGTAACCACTGTCTTTGCCAAAAGAGGCAACGATATATCCTTTGCCCTCTTCTTCAATTTTTGAGGCGAGTGGTTCAAACAGTTGTGCAAAATCACCTGTTCCGGACAAGAAAGCATTCCCCAGATTCTGGTAGTCGATATTTTGGATAATTCGGACATCTTTGTGCGGAACGAGCTTGTTTTTTCTTTGTACATATTCACTGACCATTTCGGGCATTCCGCCGCGGCGCTGGCCCAACAGGGATTTTTCTTTCAGCATTTGCCAGTTGAATTGACGGATCGGTTTTCTGGATACAAGAAAAGAACCGTCTGTTTGGGTGAGCTGCGCGAATGCCGTTACCGGATTGCTGCCTGAACGTGCAGTGACGTAAATGCCGGACTCCACACCGACCAGGACAATGTCCGATTCATCCGCGAGCAAGGTAGTCATTGTTTTGTCTCCGCCATTGCCGTTGACCAGTTCGATTAATAAACCTTCCTGTTTGAAAAATCCCTGGCTCATAGCAACATATTGCGGGGCGTAAAACAGGGAATGTGTTACTTCAACCAGGCGAATTTTCGTGTTGTCGCCGGATGTCGGCTTGCAGGCGGTGACCAGGGCAAAACACAATACCAGGATGAACGCCGGAAGCCAGCAGATCTTATTTTTCAAAAAGATCACCTCATTGAAAATGGGCAAGTATCTATATTTCCATTATATAATATGAATACCGAAAAGTACTCATACGATTCAGTCAGTTCCAAAATGTGTTCACAGGTCAACCCTTCATGATATGATATAATGTATTATAATTCTTCGATGTTTTTCGACGTTTGATGTACCTGGACAAGCGTCCGGGATTTGAGGTGAAATGCTATGCATATCTTAACCGTTGGACTAAACCATAAGACCGCTCCAGTCGAATTGAGGGAAAAGTTGTCTTTTTCGGAAGATCGGCTGCAATTGGCCTTAAGGAACTTGCGCGATATGAAGAGCATCATGGAATGTGTGATTGTAAGCACTTGCAACAGGATGGAGCTCTATGTAGTTTGTGATCAGCTTCACACAGGGGAATATTATGCCAAAGCATACTTGGAAAACTGGTTTCACATTCCACGTGAGGAATTTGGCGATTACCTGTATATTAAAAACGGTCAGGATGCAGTGCATCATCTGTTTCGGGTTGTTTGCGGCATGGATTCCATGGTGCTGGGAGAAACGCAGATTTTGGGTCAGGTGAAACAAGCTTTCCAGACGGCAATGGCATATAAAACAACAGGGACTCTGTTCAATACGCTCTTCAAACAGGCGATTACATTTGGAAAGCGTGTTCATTCCAAGACGGAAATTGGACAAAATGCCGTTTCTGTCAGTTATGTAGCCGTTGAGTTGGGCAAGAAAATGTTTGATTCGTTCAGAGACAAAACCATTTTGTTGATTGGTGCGGGCAAAATGAGTGAGCTGACGGCAAAACATTTTTATTCATCCGGGACAAGCCGGGTACTTGTGATCAACCGGACTTTTTCCAAAGCGGAGGAACTTGCCGACAAGTTTCGGGGTGAGGCGCGTCCCTGGGATCAATTGGTTCCCTCTCTTGAGGAAGCGGATATTGTCGTCAGTTCCACTGGAGCAAAAGAGCCTGTATTGACCCGGGCCATGGTTGAACCGGCACTGAAATATCGCCGTACGCCGCTTTTCCTGATTGATATCGCTGTTCCGCGGGATATCGATCCGGCAATCGGTGAACTGGAGTCGGTATTTCTCTATGATATTGATGATTTGCACGGAATTGTCGATGCCAACATGACGTTGCGCAAACACGAAGCCGAGAAAATCAGCGCATGGATCGATGATGAGGTGTGTGAATTCGGGGAGTGGCTTGATACCCTGGGCGTGGTTCCACTGATTTCGGCGCTGCGTGAAAAAGCTTTATCGATTCAGGAAGAAGCCGTCAAACGGATTGAACGCAAACTGCCAAACATGACGGAAAAAGAGAGACGCGTCATTCGTAAACATACAAAGAGTATTGTAAACCAAATGATGCGTGATCCAATTGTTCGCATTAAGGAATTGGCTACCACCTCGCAAAAAGAAGCTGCACAGGAGATGTTTGTCTATCTGTTTGCATTGGAAGAAATGTTGGCAAAGGAAGAGGAAGAAGCCACAACCCATACAGAGGTAAAAAGTCCAGCGCTTGTCAGTCAAAAAGCTTGGGTCCGCACGTAAGAGGAGGAAACCGATATGTTTGCGGAGCGTTGGATTTATGATTTTATGATTTATTTATATGCAATAAGCCTGCTGTTTTCAGTGGCTGATCTGTTGCAACGAAACAAGATTTCTGAAAGGATATCCTATTATTTTCTGGGAATCGTATGGCTCATCCAGACGTCCATTTTTATCCTGGTAATTTTCGATTGGTGGCTAAGTGCGTTGTCATTCCGGATTGATGCATTGTTCATTTATTCATGGATTATCATCAGCTTTACTCTGGTCATGCATCTCATTTTCCGCATGCCGATCTATTATCTGTTGGCCAATTTGATGGGCTTTATTGTTTTGGGACTAAATCTTTTTTTCGTGCGCCATAAATCCCCCGCTTTTGAACACTTATTGCTGACTGAACTTGTTTTCATTCATGTGACCATGGCGATGATGGCTTATGTGGCCTATTCCCTGGCGTGTATCAGCGGGGGGTTATATTTGATAAACAACCATTTGCTTAAAGAAAAGAAATGGAACAATCTGTTGCGTAAATTGCCCAGTCTGACACGTTCGGAAACTTTTTCAATCTGGCTGGTTATCGCAGGTACTGTGTTTTTGCTGATTTCCCTGATATTGGGGATCATTTATGCTTACCAAACAGTCAACGGGCTGATTTGGATGGATCTGAAATTATGGTGGTCTTTCCTGATCATTCTGCTGTACAGCCGGATTTTGTACAGCCGGGTTCGAACCCGGCTGACCGGGCGCCGTCTGGCCTGGTGGAATGTCGTCTCTTTTTTGGCGGTCCTTCTCAATTATTTCATCACCCGATCCAGTGCCACTTTTCACCACTGGTTATAGGAGTTCAAAGGAGCTTGGGGCTGAATGACACAACGGTATGCCATGATGGTAAACTTGAAAGGAAGGCCCTGTCTGGTGGTTGGCGGGGGAAAGGTAGCCGAACGGAAAGCAGGCTCCCTGATCGGGTCAGGGGCTTGTGTAAAACTGGTCAGTCCCTCAGCAACCCCCCGGATTAAAAAGTGGGCCCTTTCCGGAAAAATTGAGTGGATTAATCGGGTTTATCGAAAAGAAGATAATGATAATCAATTCCTGATCATTGCGGCCACCAATGACAAAAATGTTAACCGCCAGGTGCATCAGGCGGCAATTCTCCGCAACCAATGGATCAATGTTGTTGATCAGCCGGAACTTTGCAATTTTATGGTACCTTCCACCGTAAGGCGCGGAAATTTGCAAATTCACATTTCCACCAATGGAGCCTGTCCGGCGGTCGCCCAAAAAATCAGGCAGGACCTGGAAGAGATCTATGGCACGGAATACGAACTGTATCTGGATTTGATGCAGGAGATGCGCAAAATCATGCGGAAGAAGGTGGCTGATGTCTGTTTGCGGCGTCAGTTGTTGAAAGAACTGTTGTCTGAGCAGTGGGTTGATTTGTGTCGGAAAGAGTCGGCAGAGGCTCGGGAGAAAATGTTAAATTGGCTGGAAAAAATGGTGACCGACAGTGACAAGAAAGGAGGTTCCGTTGCGTGCGGACGCTGGTCGTAGGAACAAGACAGAGCAAGTTGGCATTAACCCAGACAGATTGGGTCGTTGAACGTTTGCAGGAACTGGAACCGGGATTGGAAATTAAACGTAAAAAGATTGTGACCAAAGGAGACCGGATTTTGAATGTCACACTGTCCAAAGTAGGTGGCAAAGGCCTGTTCGTAAAAGAAATTGAACAAGCCATGCTGGATGGGGAAATTGATTTCGCCGTGCACAGCATGAAGGACATGCCTTCGGAAATGCCACCGGGACTGATGATTGGTGCCGTGCCGGTCAGGGAAAATCCAACCGATGCCTTGTTATCGAGAGATAAAAAACGGCTGGATGAACTGTCAGGCGGGGCCGTGGTAGGAACAAGCAGCTTGAGACGCCAGGCGCAAATACTGGCTTATCGGCCTGATTTGAAGGTGAAGCCGGTCCGGGGCAATCTGGACACCAGAATTCGGAAAATGAAAGAAGGCCAGTTTGATGCAATTTTATTGGCTACAGCAGGATTAAAACGGATGAAATGGCAGCAAGAAGTAACCCAGGAACTGCCTGCCGAAATCATGCTGCCTGCGGTTGGACAGGGGGCACTGGCCATTCAGTGCCGGGAAGATGATGAGGAGCTGTTAAACCTCCTTTCCAAACTGAATCACGAAGAAACGGCCAGAGCAGTTCGGGCAGAACGGGCTTTTTTAAATGCCTTCCAGGGCGGATGCCATTTGCCGCTGGCGGCGTACGCCGAGATCCGCTACAATGAAGTGCATTTAACAGGGCTGGTGGCCCATCCTGACGGAAAAACCGTAATCAAACAGTCATTCATTGGGAAAGATGCGCAGGCAGCAGGTGAAACCCTGGCCAAATCGCTAAAAGAAGAGGGTGCTGCTGAACTGTTGGCAACAGTGAAAGAAGGGTTGGCTCGATGAAAGGCATCGTATATCTGGTAGGAGCAGGACCAGGAGATCCCGGTTTAATCACAGTAAACGGATTGCGTGCCATTTCAAAGGCCGATGTCATCATTTATGACCGCTTGGCCAATCCCCAGCTTTTAAAACATGCCAAACAAGACGTTGAGCTGATTTATGTCGGAAAATTGCCAGACCGCAAAGGCCTGAAGCAGGATGACATCAATCATTTGCTGGTGGAAAAGGCAAAAAAAGGGTTGGTTGTGGTCAGACTGAAAGGGGGAGACCCGTTTGTTTTTGGACGCGGTGGAGAAGAGGCGGAGTGCTGCGTTGAGGAAGGAATTCCTTTTGAGGTTATTCCCGGAATTACTTCAGCGGTAGCTGTTCCCGCTTATGCGGGCATTCCTGTCACCCATCGGGACTTTAATGCCTCTTTTTCCATTGTTACAGGCCGTGAGCAGCCGGAAAAGAATGGCTCGACGGTTTCATGGGATATCCTGGCCAACGCTACCGAAACATTGGTAATTCTGATGGGGGTAAAAAGTCTGCCTTATATTGTTGAGCAGTTAACAAAATACGGGCGGGACAGCAAAACCCCGATCGCCCTGATTCGATGGGGAACAAGAATGGAGCAGGAATCCATAACGGGTACTCTCGGAAACATTGTGCAGAAAGTAGAAGAAAACGACTTTCGTTCTCCGGCCGTCATCATTGTGGGAGAAGTTGTCCGGTTGCATGAAAAACTGTCCTGGTTTGAGAAAAAACCGTTGTTTGGCAAACGGGTTCTCGTTACCAGGGCACGTTCCCAGAGCAGTGAACTCTCTGAAAAGATTGAGGCATTGGGCGGAGAAGCTTTGGAGTTTCCGGTAATCCGGATTGTTCCTCCCAAGCAGCAGGAATTGTTTGATCAATCTCTGTATCGTCTGGACGAGTTTGACTGGGTAATTTTTACCAGCGCCAATGGAGTCAAACATTTTTTTCAGCGGTTGCTTGAACTTGAGATCGATATTCGCCGGATGGCGAAGGCGAGGATTGCGGCCATTGGATCCAAAACGGCTGAAGTTCTGAAAGAAAAGGGCCTGCTGGTTGATGTGCTTCCTAAAGAGTATAAGGCGGAAACTTTGGTGGAAAGTCTTCGTCCATATGTGAAAAAGGGAGAAAAAATATTACTTCCGCGTGCCAATATCGCCCGGAAGATTTTGGCGGACGAACTGGAGAAAATCGGTTGTGAAGTGTTCGATGTGGCTGCTTATGATACGGAGCCGGAAATGGGAGACGCCGGGGAAATTGCCCGCAAACTGGAGGACGGGCAAATTCATGTACTTACCTTCACCAGCTCGTCGACGGTTCGCAACTTTGTGCAAGTTCTCCGCACGGCAGGAAAAGATGTTCCATCTCTCCTGAAAGATGTCCGGATTGTCTGCATCGGTCCGATTACCGCCCAAACCGTAACAGAATTGGGGCTTGAAGTAGACCGTGTTGCCGAGACTTACACGATTGATGGATTGGTTGAAGCATTGAAACAGCTACCATAATTCAGATCAGGAACAGGAGATGAAATCATGTCGGCATTTATTCGTCATCGCCGTTTGCGTATAAATGAGCAAATCAGAAGTCTGGTAAGAGAAAATCATGTTCAATTGGAAGATTTGGTTTATCCGATCTTTGTCATGGAAGGAACGGATATCAGGAAGGAAGTTCCATCCATGCCCGGAGTTTTTCAGTATTCGCTCGACCGTCTGCATGAGGAGATTGATGAAGTAGTCCAGCTTGGCATTTCTTCCGTTTTGGTGTTTGGTGTTCCTTTGCATAAAGACGAACGGGGCTCGCAGGCGGATCATAATCACGGAATTGTACAGGAAGCGATCCGTTATCTGAAGCAACAATATCCTTCCCTTTATGTGATTGCCGATACCTGTCTGTGTGAATATACATCGCATGGACATTGCGGGATTGTGGAAAATGGTGAAGTACTGAATGATCCGTCCCTGGAGCGGATGGTGTCCACGGCCGTTTCACAAGCCCGGGCCGGAGCGGATATGATTGCCCCTTCCAACATGATGGACGGGTTTGTCTATGCGATTCGTAAAGGTCTCGATGAAGCCGGATTTGAACAGATTCCGATCATGTCCTATGCCGTAAAATATGCTTCCGGTTTCTATGGTCCGTTTCGTGATGCAGCTCATTCCACCCCTGAATTCGGGGATCGCCGTTCGTATCAGATGGATCCGGCAAATGCCAGGGAAGCAATGCGCGAAGCCGCTTCCGATGTGGCCGAAGGAGCCGATCTGCTGATCGTGAAACCGGGGCTTGCGTATCTGGATATTGTCCGCCGTGTCAGGGAACGGTTTGATTTGCCGGTGGTTGCCTATAATGTAAGTGGCGAATATTCCATGGTAAAAGCTGCAGCGTTGAATGGATGGATCGACGAAAAGAAAATCGTTATGGAAAGCATGGTCTCCTTTAAACGCGCCGGCGCGGACATGATCATTACCTACCATGCCAAGGATATTGCCCGCTGGCTGAAAAAGGCGAATCATCGATAACCAGGGATAATGGAAGCGGAAGAATTTGGAAGCGGAGATGAGAGTGGCGGGATTTTGAGAGCAAGAGTTTGAGAAGGTGGGAAAGTTGATGAGTAACCGTTATGAACGATCAGTTGCCAACTTCAAGGAAGCAGTGGAATTGATTCCGGGGGGGGTAAACAGTCCGGTTCGCGCTTTCAAATCAGTGCAGATGAATCCTGTTTTTGCGGAAAGCGGGCAGGGTTGCAAAGTGACCGATGTGGATGGCAACCAATATATTGATTATATCGGTTCGTGGGGGCCGCTGATTTTGGGACACGCCCATCCCAAAGTGGTTCAGGCTGTAAAAGAAACAGCTGGGAAAGGAACCAGTTTTGGCGTGCCGACAGAATTGGAAACAAAGATGGCCAAAATCGTGACCGAACGGATGCCTTCTGTCGAAGTCGTCCGGATGGTTAACTCCGGAACAGAGGCAACCATGAGTGCAATCCGTCTGGCACGTGCCTATACGAAGAGGAACAAGATCTTGAAGTTTGAAGGAAGTTACCACGGACACTCGGACAGTCTGCTAATCAAGGCGGGTTCCGGGGTGGCTACCCTGGGCTTGCCCGACAGCCCCGGGGTTCCGGGAAATCTGGCTCAATTTACGCTAACCGTGCCATATAATGACCTGGAAAGTGTGCGGCTGGCCTTTGAACGGTTTGGCGATGATTTGGCCGCTGTCATTATTGAACCGGTTGCCGGCAATATGGGAGTCGTGCCGCCCCAACCCGGTTTTCTTGAAGGGGTTCGCAAGATTACCGAACAGTATGGCACCGTCCTGATTTTTGATGAGGTGATGACCGGTTTCCGGGTTGATTATCATTCCGCTCAGGGACGTTATGGCATCACTCCTGACCTGACAACAATGGGGAAAGTAATCGGGGGAGGTTTGCCGGTTGGAGCTTTTGGCGGAAAGCGCGAAATTATGGAGTTGATTGCTCCAAGCGGTCCTGTTTACCAGGCAGGTACTTTATCCGGTAATCCGTTGGCGATGGCGGCAGGAATTGCAACATTGGAGGAAATGACTCCTGATGCCTATGATCAACTGGAGAAAAAGGGAGCCATTCTGGAAGCAGGCTTCCGGCAAAACGCAGAAGAAGCAGGGATTCCTCACCACATTAATCGTGTCGGCTCCATGGTCTGTATGTTCTTTACCGATGAAACGGTGACCAATTATGAACAGGCCAAAACTTCAGACACCGGTTTGTTTGCTGCATACTTCCGCAATATGATGGAAGAAGGCATTCTGATTGCGCCTTCCCAGTTTGAAGGCATGTTTGTCTCTATGTCTCACAGCGACGAAGATCTGGCCCGCACCCTTGAAGCAAACCGGAGCGCACTGAAGAAACTGGCCGGAAAATAACAGAAATGCATTGACAAATAATCTTTTGCTTTAGAGGCTGCTGGTGAAATATCAGCGGCTTCTTTGACTTTATAAAAAGGAATTTGTGAGGTGATTTTTCAGGACTCCGTTCTGTCTCTGGTCTCTGTCTTGCAAGGGAGCAGTGGGTGCGCTCCGGCGTTTGATTCCAGACGGGTTTCTCCGCTTCGTTAACACTTTGTCCGTTTTTCCTTCCATTAAACGTTTTCAAAGTTACCCCGCTTCTAAAATCACTCCTCCTTCTGCTTTGTTGATATGTCCGATGTTAACCAAATATCAGCAGTCTTTTGTCAGGCATAAAAACTCTTGTCCATAAGAATCAGTTATAACCGGAAAGGAATTGCATATAGTTTACTAATATCCCATTCGCTTGAGCTTGCGGGAAGCAAGGGTTTAAGTTTTGGGAAGAAAACCTCTTGAGGAGGGAATCAGATGGAAAGCCAGTTTACCCAGCTTCGCTTTGATATTTTGGAAGAAGTACGTTTGCATCCGCAACAACCGGGGATCGATGCCCTCCTGGAATTGGACTTATATCCGGATGTAGAAATCAAAGACGAAGGGCAACATTTGAAAATTCAGGGATATTTGCGTTTAAACGGCATTTATGTAGGTGAGGGCAAAACGGACCGGAATGAAGAAGATCCCTTGCATACCCGGTTAAGGGAGGAAGAGACAAATGAATTGGCTTATGTGATTCCGGTTGAAATCACTCTTCCTGCAGATCGTGCGGAGCGTTCACGGATCTCGGCTGAAGTGGAAACTTTTGACTATGAGGTCCTGTCACCATTTGAATTAAAGATCGAAGCCATTTTAATGATTGATGGCCTGCTTCCGGAATGGAAAGAGGAGGAGGAACAGGCAGAAGAGATGGAGCCAAAATATCCGGTTTTTTCCGGTGCCACCGCGCAGCCCGTAACAATTTCCCAAGAACATTCACAGGATCAGGCTTCCAATACTGAAGAAAATCATGCTGCTTATTTGCAGCCCTTTGAAGAAAATCTGGAGAAAAAGGATGCAGGAAATGGAATGGAGCAGGTACAGGATGCGGAACTTTCCCCTGAAACAGGGGAAAAAACGGAAAACGCCCATGCCGGAGAGCAGGAAGCAGCATTGCCGAAAGAGGAGTCAGAGCCTGAACAGGAAAAAGAGGCACATCAAGGAGTGAATGTAGAGATTAAACCATCTCCGCAGGATTTCTGGCGGGACAGACAACAAAGCAAGGTTCGGCAGGATGAGTCCACGGAAACGCCAATTGCCAAACTGGAGAAAACGGAAAAAGGGGAAAGAACGGAAGAAGAACCGGATATGTGCAGCAAGGAAGAAGTGAAAGAGCAACAGGATTTGCACATGGAAGAGCAAAGTGAACCGTACGAAGAAACACAGATCAATGAAGAAACAGAAACCGGCATGGAAACCGGATGTGGTGAAGAAACAGAAAGGGTTGGAAGGGCAGACTGGATTCGCTGGCTGGTTAAAGGAAAAGAAGAAAATTTTGTTCCCATGCGCATGGTGATCGTACAGGAGAATGAAACCATTGATCATGTTGCCAACAAGTATGAGGTGTCTGCAGATTGGCTGGTAAAGATTAACCGGTTGCAGACAGACCGGCTGGAACCCGGGCAAATCTTGCAGGTGCCTGAGAAAAAGAACCGGGATGACGAAGACAGAGAGGCGTATTTTCAATAAAGATTACGAAGCGGAGAGGAGGGAGTTGATTGAATGTACCAATACGATGAATTGAGGGAGGTTTGCCGGCAGTTTGGTTGGAATCCTGTTCAAATCAGGGGAGACCGGGGATTGTGGAAAGTTACTCTGCCTGATCGGAAAATGGCTCTCAAGCAATCGCGTGCTCCTTTTGAAAAGTTGATTCTTCTTCATCAAATTTTATCTGACATGAAACAGAACGGTTTTGCACATTCCCTGCCCTTCGCCCTGACTGCAGGGAAAAATCCGGTCGTACGTACAGGAACCAGCTGCTGGTATGCCTTGCCATGGAAGGAAAAGCAAAAACGGGAGATCACAGCCAGGGAGATCGTAAGCGGACTTGCCCGTCTCCACCGGTTGTCGGAACCAGTCATAAATCAATACCCTGAATTGATCAATAAAACGGATGAACGCCTGTTAAAGGAATGGAAATCGAAACAGGAACAGCTGCAATTTTACGAAGATGAAAGAAATGGCCGGGAATTTCCTTCTCCATTTGACCAGTCATTTGCGCAGGTCAGGGAACGGATGGACCGTTCCCTGTCATTTGCCATTCGGGGAATGAGTCGTTTCCTGGAGACGGAAGAAGGCATGGCTCCGCGGTATGTGCTTTGCCATCGTCGGATTCATCCCGGCAATGTGGTATGGGATGAGCAGAATCTTTATTTCATTGATTTTGACCATGCCCAGGCAGACTCACCCGTTCGTGATCTGGCCCTTGCTGTTCACCGTTTTGGGGATGTGACGGATCCGGAAAACTCACCGGCAGGGTTGATTCAGACTTATGAGGAGATTCTGCCCCTTCAGCCGAAAGAGAAAAGGCTGCTGGCGCTTTATTTGTCCTATCCGGAACGATTGTTGAAAATACTTTCCCAATACTATCACCATCCCAAACTGAGCGGTGAATCGCAGGCAGTTTCGCGCCTGGAAAGAGAAAGTATCCTGTTTGAGGAGATTCAGGGCATTGTCCGCCGTTTATGGCCGGCCAGAAAAAAAGATGCAACGAAACAAAAGAATACGTAGACCGCTGAAGAATATATCCGGGGAAGCCCGGTTTTTTTATTTTTGTCAACTTTGCGGGTATTTTTTAATGTTAAACTTAATAACGACCATATGCTGGAAGTGATGATATACTAGACAAAGATGAAAATTCATTATTCAGCTACTTTTTTAAATACTGGACAGATGAGTACAAAAAGTGGAGAATAGGAATATGTTAAAATGAAAAGACTTCGGATGCAGACAGGAAGGGGTTTATAGACTTGAGAGCAGTAAAATTAATGTTTAGAAAAGCTTACAAAGGTGTTTTGTTCTTGACTTTTCTCAGTCTGCTGCTGTTATGTACAGTATTGCTGTTGGCTTTTTTGGCTGATCCCCAGGCAATGTATGAATTTATCAAGCAAACTTTTGGTGTACATTCATAATTCGGGAAATTATTTCATTATATTTTGAAGCGGCGTTTTCGCCGTTTTTTATTTTTTGTCCGGGTACCAACAGATTTTGACTGCCCGGGCCCAGGCGGGAAGTCATCACCGAATCCGTCGCAGGCGAGATTCAGAAGTCTTATCTCTATTTACATTGGGGGAAAAGGACGAATTGGACACATTGGCCGAAAAACATTGGCAGATTCGAAATGAGGGATAAACGGACTTCATTGCTTGTTGCTTTGGTGGTGATAAATTTAGATACTTGTTTTATGGATAAACCTGATCCTATTATACAAGGATGAGCAGACAATAAATAAAAACCGAGCAGGAGGAAGATTTTTGGGCGAAGTGACTGGGAGATTTTAATCAGGCGAAGCGACCAGGGAACGAAGCTCAAAAATTGACTCCCGGCCACTTTGTCAACAAGCTGGCACTGACTATAGATTGTCAGTTTTTTATTTTGTGTGTAAAAAGTTCATCAGCATATTTTTGATATGATGTTTATAGGTACGGTAGATCTATTCATTTTCTTACTTTTATTCTGAAAGTGTTTTTAAAGGTATTTATGGATGTGTGTTAGTTAGTTTCTTTTCACTTGTATTTTTAGATAAAAAATTACAGGATAAGGGAGGTTTATCTATGAAGTTTAAGTTGAGTCCAAAAATGCCTAAAGTATCAGAATACCTTGCCAAAGTATCCAATTTTTTGGGTAAAGTACACGAGTATTTTATTAAAATGGCCAGGTTGTCAGTTGAATGGTTCAGCAAGTTTGAAAAAAGTTTGTTTACTCGTGTCTTGAGAGTAATATGTACTGTTTTGTTGCCTGTAATTTTGTTAACTTCTTTCTTTGTTTTTGATGGTGAGGATTATTGGGAATCTGTCTTTTTGGTTTGGGTTCTTTCTATCCCGGCTTATTTTGTTCTGTTTTTGTTGTCCAAGATTGTTGATGGAAAGTCTCTGGTGATTAAGTTATCTATGTCTGATTTGGAGCCTGGTTCTGAGTCTTCTCATGAGAGAGAAGTTTTTAAAGACGAACAGTCCGATGAGCTTTCTGATGATTGGAAGACGCCTGAACCTGTTGATAATATGGGGACAACTGTGTCGAGATTTCCTGGAAGGGAATATAAAGAGTTGGCAGATGCCTGGGGTTTGGATATGGAAAACGACAGGGAAGCGATCAAGAAGCATTTGGATAAGGTATTATTAATGGGTGAAGAATCTGTTAATAAGCATGCCAAGGACATAAGGGACTTTTTGTTGGCAATGGCAAGGGAAGAGAAGAGGCTTTATGGGAAAACCTATACTTTTTATAAAGGTTTATATGACATTAGTGACGACAGGTCTTTGATAATGTTGGTAAGAAGATTACTATATGAGCTGTATATATAGATCAAGCCCGAAATTGTGTGTAAATTACCTCGGTCAGAAAAAGTCAACGTTTAACCAATGCGTGTGACTTTGGACTGAGGTTTTTTATTGGTTTTCGCCGGTGACATGGGCTTCCGGGTTGCTTTCACATGAATATATCTTGTCTTTTGTGTTATGGTCTGGACCAGAAACGGCTTTATATAATATAATAACCAATAACAATGGATAAAAAATGTAATTGCGAGGAAAGGAAGAGTAGACGGATTAAGCCAGTCAGAGAGAGAAACCCTGGGCTGAAAGGTTTCTTCTGGGTTTAACCGTTGAATGTCATCCTTGAGCAGGTCGTCTGAAATCCGCCATGAAGAGAGTAGGATGATCCGGTACCGCCCGTTATCTGATTTGAGTGCACTAATGGTTTATCAATCTGTTAGTGAATAAAGGTGGTACCGCGAAGATCTTTCGTCCTTTGCTGATGAAGGGTCTTTTTTTTATGGGAAGCAATGAGAAATGGAGGTACGAATATGACTGAAATGGCCAAGACTTATGATCCCAGACAGGCAGAAGCGAAATGGTATGATTACTGGTTGGAGGGAGGATATTTCAAAGCCGGGGAAAAAGGGGACAAAGAACCGTATACGATTGTGATTCCTCCACCAAACGTAACGGGAAATTTGCACATCGGACACGCGTTGAACAATACTTTGCAGGATATCCTGATCCGTTTCAAGCGGATGCAGGGCTATGACGCGTTATGGCTGCCGGGGATGGACCATGCCGGAATTGCCACACAGGCTTGTGTGGAAGCCAAGCTTCGGGAAGAAGGAATCAGCCGCCATGAGCTCGGGCGCGAAAAATTTCTGGAAGTTGTCTGGCAGTGGAAAGATGAGTATGCGCAAAACATTGCCAGCCAATGGCGGAAAATGGGCTTGTCCCTTGATTACAGCCGGGAACGCTTTACTTTGGATGAAGGATTGTCTGATGCCGTTAAGGAAGTGTTTGTCCGGCTTTATGATGAAGGGCTGATTTACCGGGGCAAATATATCATTAACTGGGACCCGGTTGCCAGGACGGCGCTTTCGGATATCGAGGTTATCCATAAAGAGGTACAGGGAGCCTTGTATCACATCAAATATCCTTTGGCTGACGGCAGTGGCTTTATTCAGATTGCAACCACCCGGCCGGAAACGATGCTGGGGGATACGGCGGTTGCGGTCCACCCGGAAGATGAGCGTTATCAGGGTATGATCGGCAAAGAAGTGATTTTGCCCCTGACCGGACGCAAGATCCCGATCATTGCCGATGATTATGTGGATATGGAATTTGGAAGCGGTGCTGTAAAAATCACCCCTGCGCATGATCCAAATGACTTTGAGGTTGGAAACCGTCATCAGCTGTCGCAGATTCTGGTGATGGATGAACTGGGAAAAATGAATGAAAAAGCAGGCAAATATCAGGGAATGGATCGGTTCGACTGCCGGAAGCAGATTGTGAAGGATCTGGAAGCGGAAGGGTTCCTGGTCAAAGTGGAAGAACATGTGCATGCTGTCGGTCATAGTGAACGCTCAGGGGCTGTGGTGGAACCCTATCTCTCCACACAATGGTTTGTGGCTATGAAGCCATTGACTGAACGGGCAATTCGCGCACAGAAAAATGGAGAAGGGGTTCGTTTTGTTCCGGAACGTTTTGAAAAAATCTATCTCAACTGGATTGAAAATGTCCGCGACTGGTGCATTTCCCGGCAGTTATGGTGGGGACACCGGATTCCGGCATGGTATTGCGGAGAGTGCGGGGAAATGACGGTTGCCCGTGAGGAACCGGCTGAGTGTCCCCATTGCGGAAACAACCGGTTAAAGCAGGATGAAGATGTTCTTGATACATGGTTCAGCTCGGTGCTCTGGCCATTTTCAACATTGGGCTGGCCGGAACAGACCAGGGATTTAAAACGGTACTTTCCGACTGACGTTTTGGTTACCGGATATGATATTATTTATTTCTGGGTAGCACGTATGATTTTTATGGCCCTGAAATTTACGGATGAGATTCCATTTAAAGATGTCTTGATGACTGGCTTGGTCCGGGACGCTGAAGGACGGAAAATGTCCAAATCCCTGGGAAATGGAATTGATCCGATGGATGTGATCGACAAGTACGGTGCCGATGCCATGCGGTATATGTTATCTACCGGCTGTACCCCTGGAAATGACCAGCGTTTCCGGTTTGAACGGGTAGAAGCTGCCCGAAACTTTGCCAACAAAATCTGGAATGCTTCCCGTTTTGCTCTTATGCATTTGGAAGGAACAAGCGAAAAGGATTTGCGTTTGAAAGGGCCGTTTTCCACGGCTGACCAGTGGATCTTGCACCGCCTCAATGAGACAGTTCGTGATGTGACACGGCTTTTGGACCGCTATGATTTTGGCGAAGCGGGACGGATCTTGCACAATTTCATCTGGGATGAGTTTTGCGATTGGTATATTGAGTTTGCAAAACTGCCTCTGTATGGTGAAGAAGAAGAACCGAAACGGGTAACCCGGTCCGTGCTGGTTCATGTGCTGGATCAGTTGTTGAGACTCCTGCATCCGACGATGCCGTTTATTACAGAGGAAATCTGGCAGCATTTGCCCGTCAAAGGCAAAAGTATTGCCATTGCTTCCTGGCCGGAAGCAAATGATGAGTTTGCATCTCCCCGGGCGGTTAAAGAGATGAGAACTTTAATTGAAATCATCCGGGCGATGCGCAATATCCGGGCTGAAATGGATGTAGCGCCAAAGCGTCAGATCGAACTCCTGATCCGTTCCGACCAGGATGTAATCGGCTCGATTTCGGATCATGAAGCGGTGATCCGGAAGTTGTGCGGTGTCAATCGGTTGACGGTGGATACGGATTTGAAACGTCCGGAAAAATCGGTGGCCGCTGTCGTTACCGGCGCCGAACTGTTTCTGCCGCTTTCAGGCCTCGTTGACATTCGGGAAACGGTTTCCCGGCTGAAAGCGGAACTGAAAAAACTGGATGCTGAAGTGGAACGGGTCAGGAAGAAATTGGCCAACCCCGGTTTTGTGTCAAAAGCGCCTGCTCATGTGGTTGAGAATGAGCGGAAAAAAGGTGAAGAGTACAAAGAAAAACGCGACAAAGTGATCGCCCGGTTAAAAGAAATCGAAGGATGACAGGAAATCAGGGGCGGGAGAAATCCTGCCTCCCTTCTTGTTGACGGATTGAATGATTACAGGCAAAATGGACAGAGTGAACGTTTTCTCATTTTATTAGCAAGGAAAGAAGCTGAGGGAAGAGTGGATCAATTCAAGACAGCTCATGATGTGTTTTCATGGATGGAACATGCATGCGCTCAAACCATTCAGCCAGGTCTGGAGCGCATGGAGTGGATGCTCAACCAGCTGGATCATCCTGAACGAAGACTGAAATTTATCCATATAGCCGGAACCAATGGCAAAGGTTCCACAGCAGCAATGATTGCGTCCGTGTTGAAGGAAGCCGGTTATCCCACCGGAATGTTTGTTTCTCCTTATGTAACCTCCTGGCATGAACGTATTCAATTTGATGGACAGTCGATTGAAGAAACCTCTTTTGTGCGCTGGTCAAATGAATTAAAACCCCTGATCGAAAAAATGGCTGAGGATGGCCCTGGCAAGCCAACCCCGTTTGAGTACTGGACACTGGTTTCATTATGTTACTTTGCCAGGGAGGCATTTCCGTGGTTTGTTGTTTGGGAAACCGGGATGGGAGGACGCCTTGATTCAACCAATGTGGTTTTTCCATTGGTGTCGGTGATTACCGAAATCGGTTATGATCATAAAAATTGGCTCGGCGATACATTGACGGAGATTGCTTCCGAAAAAGCAGGAATTGTCAAATCGGGTGTACCTGTGGTTTGCGGCAGTCAGAAAGAGGAAGCGGTACCTGTAATCAGAAACATTTCCAGGGATCATCGCAGTCCGTTTTATTTGCTGAACAAAGATTTTCTGGTGAAAGACGTTCATCAGGATTCAGACGGACAAAATTTTACTTTTCAAAATGTGTATCGGGAACTGAGTGGGCTTTCCATTCCGCTCATTGGTGACCATCAACTGCAGAACGCGGGAACGGCACTGATGACATTGGAAGTATTGCGCCAGGCATATGCGACGGTGATCGAACCCGAGCATTACAGGAACGGGCTGAGAAAGACTTTCTGGCCAGGACGCCTGGAAAAAGTGAGCGATTCCCCGCACATTCTGTTAGATGGTGCTCATAATATAGAAGGAATAAATGCTTTAATACAGACGATCAAAAAATATCATACGGATTGTGGCCGGATCGGTTTCCTGGTCGCGGTGATGAAAGATAAACCGGTGAGGGAAATGATGAAGCCCCTGGCGGATGCGGCTGATTTTGTTACTACTACATCGCTGGAAGATCATTCGCGTTCTCTTGCGGCAGAAGAGCTGGCCCGAATTCTGAAAGAGATCAATCCCCGTTTGTCTGTGGAATCTGTTTCCGGAGAGAAAAAAGCGCTTCATGTGTTCATGGAGAAACTTGCAGCGGGCGATCTGGGGGTTGTAGCGGGTTCGCTGTTCCTGGTGTCTGCAGTACGGCCAATGTTGTTGGACCGTAAGTGAAGTTATGGATTAAATGAAGGTTGGTGATTTCACGATGGATAATAAAAAAAGGGTTCATTTTGTGGGGATTGGCGGATATGGGATGAGTGCCATTGCCCGGGTACTTTTGGATTTGGGTTATCAGGTTTCCGGATCAGACGTAGCAGAAAATGCGCTGGTAAAAAAATTAATCGAGCGTGGAGCGAATGTTGCCATCGGCCACCGTGCTGATCATGTAAATGGTGTGGATACCGTTGTCTATTCATCAAGTATCGCTCCGGATAATGTAGAGCGTGTTGCGGCAAGGGAACAGGGGATTGAAGTGCTTCACCGGTCCCAGATGCTGGCCCGCCTTTTAAACAATAAAAAAGGGATTGCCGTTGCCGGGGCACACGGAAAAACAACAACCTCGTCCATGGTTGCCCAAACCCTGGAATTGTGTGAAGTTGACCCCACGTATATTATTGGTGGAGAAATCGTTGCGTTAAAAGGGAATGCCAAGGCTGGCCATAGCGAGTATGTGGTTGCGGAAGCGGATGAAAGCGATGGGTCTTTCCTGGAGTATTATCCATACCTGGCTGTCGTGACCAATATTGAACAGGATCATCTTGAAAACTACGGCGGGGATTTTGAGAACCTGAAAAAGGCATACCGTTCTTTCCTGAATCAGGTCAGGCCGGATGGCACCGCCATATTGAACTGGGATGATGCTTATGTCAGGGAAATGGTGGATGAAGTCAAGGGACGGACAATCACGTACGCCATTGATAACCCGGCAGATTATAATGCCATAAACATTCGTGAAAATTTCCGCCAAATTCAGTTTACGGTTGTGCGCGGAGAGGAAGTTTTGGGCGATATTCTGTTAAATATCCCGGGCCGTCACAATGTTGCCAATGCGCTGGCAGCAACAATTGTATGTCTGGAAGCGGGTGTTCCTTTTGGGCAGATTGCCAAGGCGCTTTTCCGCTTTCAGGGGGCAAAACGCCGTTTTCAGGTAATTGGTGAGGAAGATGATATCCTGATTGTTGATGATTATGCGCACCATCCTACGGAGATCAAGTCCACATTAAAGGGAGCCAGGGTTCTGGGTCGCCGGATGGTTGTCGTATTTCAGCCACAACGTTATTCCCGTACTCATTTGTTGATGGATGAATTCAGCCGTGCTTTTGGAGATGCCGATGAGGTGATTTTAAATACCATTTATGCCCCGCCCGGAGAAAAACCGATCCCCGGGGTGACAGCCGAGCGTCTGGCACAGCTGGTCAAGAAAAATTGCAATGAAAATACACGGTTTATTGCTTCCAAGGAGGACGTTGTCAAGTATCTGCTGGAGCATGTAAAACCCGGTGATCTCGTCATGACGATGGGTGCCGGCGATATTTGGCGTGTTTCCCATCAATTCGCCCTGGAACTGAAAAAAGAGCGGGTAAGCGGGTAAAATCCATTAAATGATAAAAATGAAACTCGGCGGGAGGATTGGAGGCTTTCTTCTCTCACCACCGTTTTTCTTTTTCGAGTCTAAGAGCCGGCAAGATGCAGGCTCTTTTTTTATTGTTGAATATATCAAAAATATCGTACTGTTTGCGCTATTGTGATATCCTTGGGTTAGAAAGGAGGAGCGATATGAATAAAGTAAAATGGTTTGCGATCATGGTTGGCGTGATGATCTGGGCCGTTGCCGGATGTGCGTCAAACGCAGATACCACAGCTGAAAGGAATAGCGGACAAACTGCGGCGAATAACGATGTATCCGCATTGAATTGGCAAGTTCCTTTTTTTACATATACGAATCAGGACGGGGAAACTTTTGGGTTTCAGGATTTGAAGGGAAAAATATGGCTGACAGACTTTATCTTTACCCGATGCCCGAATATTTGCCCGCCCATGACTGCCAATATGTTAAAAATCCAGAATGCCTTGAAACAGGCAGGAATGGAAGCGGAAATTGTATCGTTTTCTGTTGATCCGGAGTACGACCAGCCCGAAAAACTGAAAGAGTTTGCCAAGAATTACGGCGCGGATCTCAACTCGTGGCACTTTGTAACAGGTTATTCCTTTGAAGAAATTCAAAAGCTGGTGAAAGATACTTTTAAAGGGGCTGTTTCCAGGCAGGAAGGGCCTTCTCCGGATGTACCTGTGCTGGTAAATCATCCGTCACAGTTTTATCTGGTCGACCAAAACGGAAAAGTAGTGAAATTTTATGATGGATTGAGACCGGATGCCGGACAAATCGTGAATGATATCAAGGTATTGCAAGAAGGAAAATAAAATGAACAGTTTGAGAATCAGCCAAAAGATGGTGCACCGGAGGTACTTCGAATCTGCTGCAAACGGGATGTAGTATCAGCAAAAACAGGTAAAATTGTTTGGGCGTAAGCGGATTGAAGAGCCCACCGGAAACGGATTGGTGAGTCCCCCACCGCTTTCCCGGTAAGGCGGGACAGCACAGAGTCCTGAATAACGCTTTCCCCGATATGTTTTTTAAATGGCTTGAGATTTACTCTCAAGCCATTTTTTGCTGTTTGGACCGTGGCAAGTAAAAGTAGCTGATTGTATAGGTGAGAATTCCGCCGACAGCGATCAGGAGCATGGTCTCTGTCAGGAGCATTGCTCCGGCAAGCCAGGCAAAAAGAGCAATCGATAAGGTTTGAATGCCGATGGTTACCAGACCGATGCTGCGCAAGCCCTGTTTCCACTGTTTTGGCGGCAGAGGATACAATTTGTGGATAATGGGATATTGTTGGGAATGGGCCAAAGATGGTAACTGTACCGAAAACATCCATACACAGCCCAGATAGACGGCAAAAACGACCCACCGGTTGGGAAAAACGGCAATGAAGATCATCGCCCAAATAATGAGACGTATACTGATGGGAAACAATTCGCTTTTCCGAAAAAAAGCGCGCCAAAACAAATAGGCTGAAGCTGTTTGGGTTGACCAATGCGGGAGAAAGCGGGTAAACCATTTCCTTTTCCTGACCGGTGTCTTCAGCCTGGGCAAATCAACGAACATGCCTGCCAAAGCATGGTAACGTGTCCGTATGTTTTGCTCTTGCGCCTGCATAAGGTGCCAGGGATAGGGAATAACCGGAACCTGTCTGCGGAGATACCAACCCAATGCAAACAGGCCGACAGCCGTTCCCAATACTCCGGCTGCATGTTGGTTCAGGAAAAAGAAAACCGTTCCCCCGTTCAGAAAAAAACGACCTGCCGTTACCATGCGGATTTTGTTTCGGGCCAAAGAGACAGTCAGGCGCATTTCCCACCATTCAATCAGAACGTTGTAAACCTGGAGAAGGGTAAAAAAGAGATAAGCCAGAACAATGGCAAGATTGCTTTTCCACATGATAAAAAACAAAGGATAGGCCAGTAAGGTAAGAATCCCGAGATGAATCAGGTGAACGGCAGCGCTGTAAGTCAGGCTTGCCCGGAAATACGGCTTCATTTGTGTCTCAACCGGCAGCAGAAATACCAGATCGGCTGGTTTGACCCAAGTTCGGACCCGGCTGGATGTAACAAGAAGGGTATAGGGAATGGTCAGCATGAAATCGATGGGAAAATCGGCTGGCACCCAGGCCAGAAATTGTTGATAGGCAAAATAGAGGGCGATCAAAACGATTCCAAGAATGAGCGGAGTGCCTCCGCCTCCGATAATCACCCGGATGATTCGCATGGCATAGGTCCAGGCCGATTTCATTCTGCTATAGAATAACTCACTGGTGTTCATGATTGTTTCCCTTCTATTGCAATCATAAATAATTCATCCAATGATTTGTTTTGTGTGCCTGCTTGTTGATTCATTTCAGCCAGGGTGCCTTTCAACCGCATTTGCCCTTCATGAATCAGAACAAAACGATCACAATATTTTTCAGCCATCCCCAGAATATGGGTTGACATTAAAATGCCCATTCCTTCTTTTTTCCCGGACTGTAACAATTCCAGCAAGGATTGGGTGGCCAACAGATCCAACCCCACAAACGGCTCGTCAATAATCAAAAAACGCGGCTTGACCAGGAATGCACACAAGATCATGATCTTTTGCTGCATCCCCTTGGAAAATGTATCAGGGAACCAATTTTTAACCTTTTGCATGCGAAAACGGGTCAGCAAAGATTGGGCCCGTTCCTGAAGCAGGTCAGGAGGCATCCGGTAAGCGCTCGCCGTCAACTCAAGATGTTCCCACAATGTCAGTTCTTCATAAAACAGGGGGGTTTCAGGAATATAGGCAAGCTGGTTTCGAAACGTTTCCGGATCTTCCGTCAATGTCTTTCCATCAATTGAAACAGTTCCGGAAAAAGGTGTGATCAAACCAAGGATATTTTTGAGTGTCGTGCTTTTTCCGGCACCGTTCAAGCCGATTAATCCAACAATTTCGCCGGGTGAGACAGAAAAGTCAATGTTTTTGATCACGGGAAATTGTCTGGAAT
Organism: Thermoactinomyces mirandus; assembly: GCF_013868055.1. GTDB lineage: Bacteria > Bacillota > Bacilli > Thermoactinomycetales > Thermoactinomycetaceae > Thermoactinomyces > Thermoactinomyces mirandus. The sequence continues at coordinate 98,206 of NZ_JACEOL010000033.1, forward strand.
ATCCTCCGTAAAGTTGTTGTATGGATAGCATAAGAAACTCCTTTAAGCTGAAAAATTTGGATTGAATATAACATATAGTTTGCGGGAAAAAATAAAAGATTGCAAGATGGGACAAGACTGTCCTTCTTTAACAGGAATTTTGGAAAAGAGATAGAATTGGTAAATATTGAATGAAAATGGGGAAGAAAGGGAGAGGAGCGTGTTATTGGAAGAGGCGATCCATTTGGCGGCAGCTAAAAATGCAACCGATTTGCATTATATTGAAGAAGAATTTCCTTATATTCGTGTTGATGGAAAAATCGAAGTCCTCACCGGCAACCAGCGCGGGTCCAGACAAGAGATCGCGGAATTCCTGGGCATCGGCACTGAGGAAACAAAGGAAAAAGAAGCGGCCATGTCTTTTGGCAGATACCGGATACGCATTCATTTGTATCAAAAGCAAAAGCGATTGGCCCTGACAATCCGTCTGCTGCCCGGGCGAATCCCTGATTCGGAAGAACTTCAGCTGCCACCGGTTTTAAAAAAGGTAATCCGCCAAGCAGGCCTGTTTCTGGTTACCGGACCGACAGGAAGCGGAAAAACGACAACACTGGCTTCCCTGATCCAGGAATTGAACCGTACGGAATCCTTACATATCCTGACTCTGGAAGATCCGATTGAATATCTTCATTTTTCTGACAAATCCCTGGTGATTCAGCGGGAGGTCGGGGAGGATATCAATGGTTTCGCGGAAGGGATGGCCGCTGCATTGAGACAGGGGCCTGATGTGATCATGATCGGTGAATTAAGGGATCAAAAGGCGATCCAAACGGCACTTCATCTGGCGGAAACGGGCAAACTGGTGATGGCTACCATGCATGCAGGCGATGTGGAAAAAGCGATTTATCGCATTATTGACAGTTTTTCAGCGGAAGAACAAACGCTGGTTCGTTCCCAGTTGGCTGCTTCCATGCTGGCCATTGTTTCCCAGAAAATCATCCGTTTGACCTGTGGGAAACGGCAACCTGCCTTTGAGGTTTTGCTCAACCACCGTTCGGTGGCACACCTGATCCGCAATGATCAACTTCATCAGCTTTATACGATCATGCAGTCTCATCAATCCCTGGGAATGCAAACCATGGAAATGGCCCTGGAAAATCTGAAAAGGGCAGCGGCGCATGGCTGAAAAAGTTTTTCTCATGATCGGTGTTAGTGGATTTCTGGGCTATTGGTTCCCTGATCTGGCCATGTGGATCGGAACAAGGAAAACGGAAAAATCAATACCGCTGCCCCCTTATTCCAGAGTTCTCCTGAAAGCAACAATGGTCGGGGTTTCCGCTGCTTTGGCATGGGGGGTCAAATGGCGTCTAGGGACGGGACTGGAAGGATGGCTGGCGATTTTCCTGATCTGGCTCCTGCTTTTGATCGTACTGACTGATATGTGGTTTTTGATTATTCCCAATTTAATCACGTACGGTGGATTTTTTTTATTTATGCTGGTCCGTTTTTTCTCAGATCCCATGTCGATCGATAACTATTTGTTTGCTGTAGTTGCCATCACTGCTGTACTTTCTTTGGTCAGCTGGATCAGCAAAGGGCTTGGCTGGGGAGATGTCAAGTTAATGGCCATGGCGGCATGGGTAATCGGATGGCCGCTGATTTTTCTGGCTGTTTGGCTGGCAACGGTAAGTTCGCTGATTTATGCAACTGCTCGTATTAAATGCCAGGGCTGGCAAAGTTTGAGAAGCCCGATTCCTTTCGGGCCTCATCTGGGGATGGGCATTGCCCTCGCTTTATTCTGCGGAGACATTCTGTGGGAAATAATCTGGAGGATCGGGAAATAAAGGATTCCAATTTTCTTGTCCCTTTTTGGTTCTATCTTTTCTATGATCTCATAAACTATATTGACAGGATGATAGAGAGGGGGCAGGCTGAATGGATAACCATAAAAGATCCCGAACACATGTACATAAAACCGGACTTAAAGTGAATATTCGTACAAAGAAAGCAAAGGCCAAAGCAAGGAACGAAGAAAAGAAAAGTGACTGTTCCGTTGTTGTTGCAAGCGAGCCGCCCTTTCGCCCCGGCCCCATTGAACGGACAATTGGAAAGATTCCATGGAAACCATGGCCTGGTGAAAAGGTAACCAGAAAAATTTCGTGGGAACAACGGCTTGAAGAAGCGAAACTGGATTCATGGGATAGATGGATGGAAGGGCAAAAGAAAAAAAGCCGGGTGGTGGAGTGGGCTTCTCCAAACAATCCGTTTAAGCATAAAAAAACCCGATCCAAAAAAGATACGTCCAGGATCTGGCAAATCATTTTGTCAGCCGTCGCAGCCTTGATTATTGGCACGGTCATGGGTTTTTCCGTGTTGAACCTGTTTTTTGCGGAAAATTCAACCCATTCATCCAGATCGATTGATGATCACCTGCAGTTGCCATCTCCTGCGACAGAAAAAAGAAACCAGGTTCATGAAACAACCGTATTGACTCAGACATTGCCCCCGCTTCAGGCTGTCGTGCTGCAGGCGGGAAATTTCAGTGAAAAAGCCGGAGCCGAGAAAACGGTCAAACAATATCGGGTCAAAGGGTTGGCTGCGGTCATGTCGGAACAGGCTCCCTACCGGATCTACCTGGGGTTGGCTCCGGACCGGGATCTGGCGTTGAAATTATCGGCGATTTATCATAAACTGAATGTTTCTGTCTATTTAAAAGATGTTCATCTAAACGGGGAAACCTCCTTGAAAACGGAAGTTTATAACCCGCTCAACCAGGCACTGAAACTGGGAAACCAGCTTTTCCGGAAGTTGAGTACCGGCTCAGCGCAAGCAATTGGCGCATCCACTTCAGACAAGGCCCTACCGTTTGAAATGACGGAAGAACTGTCCAGGGAGTATCAGCAATTTGTGGTTCAGACCCAGTCGGTCAAAAACCAGCTCCCTTCAGAAGCAGGGCAGGCCCTTGACCGGATGATTCAATCAATGGATCAGGCTGTTCAAAGTGGAACTGCTGGCCGGAAAAACCCGAACCAGGCCTTGCTATGGCAAATGCAGGAAGGTTTGGCACGGTATGTGGCAGCTTATGAACAATTGCTGCAAACGTTGAAAAAACAATAAAATTTGGCTGGGCAGGATAGGTGAAAGTAACTTGTTGAACCTTAACCCATTTGATAAACTTAAATTGATATGTTTTGTTTTTCAGCACCTCGATGAGCGGGTGCTTTTTTCCTTAACAGAATAAAATGTAAAATTTTGGAAAACAGAAAAACCTTTGCAGTTGTCGTTAATTTAGGCAGGTGTCATTGAAATGCAACGTGAAATTGTATTGGCGTCAGGGTCTCCCCGCAGAAAAGAATTGCTTGCGCGTATTGGAGTTCCGTTTCGTGTTCAGACAAGTGATGTGGATGAAACGGTAGACTTGCCCTTGTCCCCGGATCAGGTGGTTGAAGAACTGGCATTGCGCAAGGGAAGGGTCGTGGCTGCCCGGTGTGAAAATGCCCTGGTAATTGGAGCGGATACCGTGGTTGTTTACCAGGGAGAAATCATGGGCAAACCGGCGGATCAACGCGAAGCTGCTCAAATGCTGGGGGAGTTATCAGGGAAGGAACATCAGGTTTATTCAGGAATCGCCCTGTTGACTGTGAATCAGGGTAAAATTACCGGAGAGGTTGTATCCCATCGGATGACACGTGTCTGGATGCGGTCTCTTACTCCTGAAAAGATCACATGGTATGTAAATACAAAAGAACCTTTAGATAAAGCTGGAGCTTATGGAATTCAGGGCCTTGGAGCCTGTCTGGTAGACCGGATTGAAGGATGTTATTTTAATGTGGTTGGAATGTCTTTGGCATTACTTGATGAAATGTTGTCAGAGGTTGGTTTTTCCATTGCACAGGATTAAATCTGGAAGGAACAGGCACCTTTGCTGACCGTTTTGCTTCATGTGAAATCATTCCAGAAAAAGGGAGTAGAGTAGCCGGCAGGGGGAGGAATATATTGTTTATGGAACGTACATTGCCGATGATCAAAGATGTGCCTGAGGAGGAAAGACCCCGTGAACGCATGTTGCGCTTTGGGCCGGAACACTTGTCCAATGCAGAGTTGTTGGCTTTGTTGTTGAGAACAGGCAGCACGGGAGAATCTGTCATGCTCCTGGCACAGCGTGTACTCAGCAAAATCGGCGGACTGAAAGCCCTCACTCAGGTTTCCCTTAAGGAATTGATGGAAATTCACGGAATCGGGCCGGCCAAGGCTGTGCAAATCATGGCTGGCGTCGAACTTGGTCAACGGATATCCCGATTGCTGCCTGAGGAGCGTTATGCGATCCGTTCCCCGCAGGATGCAGCCCGATTTGTGATGGAAGAACTTCGTTTTCAAAAACAGGAGCATTTTGTATGCTTATTTTTAAACACCAAATACCAGGTGATTGGAAAACAATGTATCTTTAAAGGAAGTTTAAATGCCTCTGTCGTCCATCCCCGGGAAATTTTTCATGAAGCGATCCGTAACAGTGCCGCAGCGATTATTTGCGTACATAATCATCCCAGCGGAGATCCGACTCCAAGTCCGGAAGATCTGGAAGTAACCGAGAGGCTGATCGAGGCAGGAAGGCTATTGGGGATTGAATTGATCGATCACCTGATCATTGGTGATCAATCGTATATGAGCATGAGAGAGCATGGAATGGTTTCAGATGAATAAACAAGACAGAGAGAAAGTGGATTTGCGATGATGGGAAGGAGGTTCTACCATGCCCATGTTTGGCGGACTGGTTAAAGATTTGGGAATAGATTTGGGTACGGCAAACACACTTGTTTACGTAAAGGGGGAAGGAATTGTTGTCAGGGAACCGTCAGTTGTGGCGATCGATACGGAAACCCAGGAAATAAAGGCGGTCGGGAATGCGGCCAAGCTGATGATTGGCCGTACACCGGGCAATATTGTTGCAATCCGTCCCATGAAAGATGGCGTTATTGCCGATTATACAACGACGGCAACCATGCTGGAGTATTTTATCAAGCAGGCAATCAATCAAAAAATGATTATTCCGCGAAGACCCAATGTGATGGTTTGCATTCCTTCCGGGATTACTCCGGTTGAAAAAAGGGCTGTCGAGCAGGCGGCGATGCGTGCAGGAGTAAAAGAAGCCTATACCATTGAGGAGCCGTTTGCCGCGGCAATTGGGGCAGGTCTACCCGTTTGGGAACCGACAGGAAGCATGGTGGTTGATATTGGCGGCGGAACGACAGAAGTTGCCGTAATTTCTCTGGGAGGAATTGTAACGAGCCATTCACTGCGGGTGGCTGGCGACAAAATGGATGAAGCGATTATTCAATATATCCGTCGCAAACATAATTTACTGATTGGAGAGCGTACCGCGGAAATGCTGAAACTGGAAATCGGTTCGGCAATTCCTGAGGATGATCCGGAAAAAAACAACGAACGGGAAATCAAGGGACGCGATCTGATGACCGGGCTGCCCCGGATGATCAAAATCACATCCAGGGAAATTGCCGAAGCCCTTTCGGAAACGGTGCGGGAAATTATCAATGCAGTAAAAATGGCTTTGGAAGAGACACCGCCCGAACTGGCCGCAGATATTCTGGAGCGTGGCATCATGTTGACAGGCGGGGGAGCTTTGCTTCGGAAATTGGATGACTGTTTGAAACAGGAAACGCAAATGCCCGTTATGATTGCTGAAAACCCGCTTGACTGTGTAGCGATGGGGACAGGCGTTTCCCTGGAGCATATTGACAAATTCAAACCGAGAAGCGGTACAGGTTATCGCAGTCTTCTGCACAAACGATTCTATTAAAGGGATTGTGAAATATGAGACGCAGTACGATTCGTTTTCTGGTTGTTGTGACGCTTGTGGTGGCCTTGTTTTTGACAGTAAGTGTGACACGCGGGGCAAGAGGAACATTATCTGCACCGGAAAGCTGGTTAATCACCGGGGTTGGTTGGATTCAGTCTCTTTTTCATCTTCCCGTGCAGTCCATTTTTGCTGCCGGAAACAAACCCGATGAAGAAACGGCCATGATGGAGCTGCAGGCTAAAGTAAATCAGTTGCAAAAAGAGAATAATGAACTGAAACAACTGCTCAACTACAAAAAAGAGCACCCAATGGATACAATCGCGGCCCGGGTTGTTTATCGCAGCCCGGACCGCTGGAATAACCGGATAGTGATCAATCGTGGTTCCATCGATGGGGTAAAGCCCAAAATGCCGGTCGTTACTGCCCGGGGATTGCTGGGACGAGTAGTCAATGTGACAAAATATATGTCGGAAATCCAGCTGTTAACCAATTCTGACGGAGGACCGGGAATTGCTGCGGTGATTCAAAACGGCTCAGAGGAAATCCTGGGCATTATCGAAGGATATGACATGGAAAAGAAATGCTTGCTCTTAAACAAGGTGCCTGTGACGGCACAGCCGAAAAAAGGGCAATTCGTGGTTACTTCTCAATTGTCTGACATTTATCCCGGGGGGATCCTGATTGGCACGGTGGACCAGGTGAAATTGAATGAAGGACAGGTCGAACAGGTCGTTTATGTCAAGCCGTCTGCCTCTTTTGAACGCTTCGATTTCGTCATGGTGGTAAAAGATCCGGAAAAATTGCAGTTGAACCAGCTTTCTGAGCAGAAACCGTCCGGGAAAGGAGGAGAAAAACGATGAAAAAGTATTTTGTCGCTTTTCTTTCCCTTCTTTTTCTGTTGGAAGGTTCCCAATTGCAGTGGTTGCTCCCTCAATCCTGGGGGAGTCCTTTTGTGATTGTACCCCAGCTGGTTGTGAGCGGAATTGTTGCGATTTCCTTTTATTTGCCCCGCCGTTATGTTTTGCTGATCAGCTTTGTTTTTGGATTGCTTCATGATATTGTGTATGGGCCGGCCATCGGGATTCAATCATTTACCCTGCCGCTTGTCGCTTATGGCGCTTATCTGCTCTCGGGAACGTTCTCCCTGTATCAATGGATTGCAGGAATGACACTGCTTTTGGGTCAGTTGTCCTGTTTTTTGGTCACCTACGGGTGGTATCGTTTGTTTGGCTTTACCGATGTATCCTTTTCCTATGCTTTTTGGATTCATATGGTTCCATCCGTCATGTTTAATTTGCTGGTCGGCTATCCCATTTACAGATTGATTCGCTGGATCTATCAGAAAAAGCGGACACGTTCCGTGATATTTGATACCATTCTGCGGTAAAGGCCTTTTAAGGTAAGAGGGGATTGAAGGAAAATAAAGGGAAAAAGCGAAATCAATAGTGAGGCGGGTGACGTCAAGATGGGTAAAGTGTTAAAACCGGGCGTAGTAATTAAAGGCACCAAAGACGGCCTTCTATTTTATCTCGATGATTCGCGTCCCTTTTCAGCGGTTTTGGAAGAACTGAAGCATAAGCTTGAAAATACGCATGCCGCCAATATCTGGGATGGCCCTGATATGAAGGTGATTATCAAGCTTGGAAAGCGGCAGATATCGCAAGTTGAGGAATCCTCCGTCAGAGAACTGTTTTCCGTCAGAAAAAATCTGATCATTCAAGGATTTGAAACGGAAGGAAAGCATTATCTGCAAGGCATGGAAGCCGGTATAGAAATCAAATCAGGTACGGTGCGGTCAGGACAGGTCTTGATACATAACGGCAATCTTCTTTTTATAGGAGATGTCAATCCGGGAGGAATGATTCAATCCTCCGGCAGTATTTACGTTATGGGGGCATTGCGGGGAGTTGCCCATGCCGGATGCCATGGGGACACAAATGCCATAATTGTTGCATCGCTTTTGCGCCCGACACAGCTTCGGATAGCAGATGTGATTTCCCGCCCGCCGGACCAATGGGATGAATCGGAGACCGGAATGCGGTTTGCCTATTTGTCAGATCATCAGATCGCGGTAGAGAAAATTCACCAACTGGGACAGTTGTACCCGGATTTTGAATGGAAGGCAAACAGACGACGTTTTTCATAGATTGCGGTTTGGAGGTTAAGTATGGGAGAGAGTATACTTGTAACCTCGGGCAAAGGGGGAGTAGGTAAATCTACGACTACTGTCAATATTGGAACGGCTCTTGCTTTGTCGGGGAAAAAAGTCTGTTTGGTTGATGCGGATATCGGTTTGAGGAATTTGGATGTATTGATGGGATTGGAGAACCGGATTATTTATGATCTTGTTGATGTGATTGAGAAGAAGTGCCGGGTTGAACAGGCATTGGTCAGGGACAAGCGATGTGATGATCTCTGTTTAATGCCGGCTGCGCAGACCCGTGACAAATCTGCCGTAACCACCAATGAAGTCCGGTGGCTGATTGCCGAACTGAAAGAACAGTTTGACTATGTGTTGGTTGACAGTCCTGCGGGGATTGATGTCGGATTTCAGAATGCCTTATCCGGTGCAGATCAGGCGATTGTGGTTACAACGCCGGAAAACGCAGCAATTCGGGATGCGGATCGGGTAATCGGCCTGCTGGAAAAAGAACTTGACACGATTCCGAAACTGGTCATCAACCGTTTGCGGAAGCAAATGACCAAAGACGGGGGTATGATGGACGTAGATGAAGTTGTCGCGGTGTTGGCTGTTGATCTGTTAGGGGTGGTTCCGGACGAAGAACAGGTTATCCGAGCGGGCCACATCGGCGAACCCATTGTTTATGACAATCGTAATATGGCGGGAAGAGCCTACCGGAATATCGCCCGGCGTATCCAGGGGGAAATGGTTCCGTTAATGATCCTGGAAAAAGAAGCAGGCATGATCACCAAAATGAAAAAATGGCTAGGGTTTGGTTGATCACCGCCAAAAGGAAAACCGGACAAATCTGATTTATGATTGAATACATAGTTGGCGGAAGCGATTTGAAGCGGGTGAATTCGAAACCTCTGTGAGAGCAGAAGCGAGTGCTTTCAGGAGAAACGGGCGGAACTGTTTGAGTGTTAGCGAGTGGAAGCCTGCCTGAAGCGCTCTGACCGCTTCCTTGCAAGGTGGAATGGAATGAGCCTGAAAATCGCTTCCTAAAATATGCTTTACCAAAATTGGAAAACAGACCTGCCTGGGTCTGCTTTTTTCATATTATCTGTTGTCCATTCATATATTGATGAAAAATGGACAAACAGGTGAGGGCTGATGGCAATCGAACAGGAATGGATTCAAAATATAAAAAGAAGACGGGAACAGCAAATCCGTTACATGAAAAAAAATGGAACGCCATATAACACTTTGGGGAAAGATGGGGCGTTTACAGGAGAAAGCACTTTATCCGGTTATGTTCCCTGGCACAAGGCCGCGTCTCTGAATGCAGACAAACCGAAGCGTAAAAGAAAGAATAAATTTTTGTATCAGTGGATCCTGGCAATGGTTTTGTTTTTGGCCACAACCGCTGTTTTTACGCTGCCGGAAAATGTTGCGGCTCCTCTTAAAAACGGGATTTACCAGGTGTTGACAAAAGAGTTCCGGTTTGCCGAAATGCAGGCTTTGTATCAGAAATATGCGGGAGGATCTCCGGCATTCTTGCCCGCATTTTCCAAAAAGTCAAACAATGAGAAAAATTGGGCGGTTCCGGTTTCGGGAAAAATCACATTGCCATTTGATGAAAAAAGAAAAGGAATTGTTCTTGCCACGCCAGAATCGGCTCAGGTTGTTGCTTCCCAGGAAGGATGGGTAGAGTTCACAGGAAATAAAAACGGCCTGGGAAACACCATTATTATTCAGCATGCAAATGGCAGGGAAACATGGTATGGATGGCTGGAAGAGATAAACGTGCGGGAAAAAGACTGGGTCAAAAAGGGGCAGCCGATCGGAAAAGTGAAAAAAATGCATAATCAATCTTTTCTGTACTTTGCTCTCCGTGATCGTAATCAATTTGTCAACCCGGCGAGCGTGATAACCTTTGAATAAGCGGTTTATGCACATTCCGGTTCGAATTCATCCCCTGTTCTGGATAGTTGTCTGTTCAGCGGTTTGGACAGGCTATTTTATTGAAATTTTTACCTTGATTGTCCTGGTGGTGATCCATGAACTGGGACACCTTGCAGCGGCCAATGCATTTGGCTGGAGGATGGAATCGATCCGGCTGTTGCCGTTTGGCGGAGTAGTCAAGACAGATGAATGGGGAACGGTTCCTGCACGTGAAGAGATCACTGTTGCTTTGGCCGGCCCTTTTCAACATGTTTTCATAGTGTTGATCAGCCTGTTCTTCCATCAGCAGGGATGGTGGTCCCTGGATTGGACAAAATACTTTATCCACGGGAATATGATGGTTGCAGGGTTCAATTTGCTGCCTATTTACCCGCTGGACGGGGGACGCATCTTACAATCGTCCTTAAGCTATTTTTTTCCATACCGGGTTTGCCTGGAAATCACTTTGTGGCTGGGCATGGCCGGTTCGTTATTGCTGTGTGTATGCTCGTTTTTTTTGTCGTCAAAAGGGGTTGTGTTGCATTTGCTGCTTCTTGGCCTGTTTTTGTTTCATTCCAATTACCAGACCTTTAAACAGAAAAACATTCACTTTGTCCGTTTCCTTCTTTACCGGCGCTATCATCCGGACCGTTCCCATCGGGTGACGAAACTACGGGTCCGGGCGGATGCAAGATTGAATACGGTGATGCGAAAGATCTGCAAAGAGAAGTACCATATCCTGGAGGTTCATGATGAAACCGGGAAACTGATCAGTGTGGTGCCTGAAGAATGGGCGCTTGACACCTATCTTCGTTCCCCTTACTATAGAAAAGAAATCAGGGAATGGTTTGCCTCATGAACCGGGTTGAATTGGAAGCGGAAAAAGCTTTGACAATCTGTTATGAAATGTGCTATGATAGGCGTTGTCGTTATCACCGCACACGACGGGATCAATAAAAAGGCTGTGCCTTTCCTGTTCGTGGCGAGTCTCTAGTCAAGAGGAGGATTGGAAATGTACGCAGTAATTGAAACAGGTGGCAAACAATATCGTGTAGAGAAAGACAGTGTTCTCTACATTGAAAAACTGGACGCGCAAGTTGGGGATACTGTCACGTTTGACAAGGTTCTGCTTGTGAAAAATGCTGATGAAATCAAAGTAGGTTCCCCGCTGGTAGAAGGCGCGAAAGTAACCGGTAAAGTCGTAAAACATGGAAAAGGGAAAAAAATTATCGTGTTTAAGTATAAACCGAAAAAGAACTACAAACGTAAAAAAGGCCATCGTCAGCCGTTTACGCAAGTAGTAATTGAAAATATTGAAGCCCAATGATTAGAATCCGAGTGAAACGTGACGGCCAAAACCGTGTACAGCGGGTGCTGATTACCGGACATGCATATTTTGACAAGCATGGCAAGGATATTGTATGTGCAGCTGTTTCTGGAATTTCCATCGGAATGGTAAATGCCATTGAGCAGCTTTTTGGCGTGCAGATGCATGCTGAAAACGACGGGGATGGAAAGGTGGATTGCCGCTTGCCAAATGAGGTCCGGGATCCGGAACAGCGGGAGAAAATTGGTTTGTTGTTGGAAGCGATGGTCGTTTCACTCCAAAATGTGGCTGATGAGTTTCCTTCTTACGTTAAAATCAGTGAATGGAAATAATATCTGTGAAAAGAGGTGGACATGATGCTTAAACTTAACCTGCAGTGCTTTGCATCCAAAAAAGGGGTAGGTTCCACAAAAAACGGTCGTGACAGCATTTCCAAACGTCTCGGAGTAAAACGTGGAGATGGCCAATTCGTATTGGCTGGAAATATCCTGGTTCGTCAACGCGGAACCAAAATCTATCCGGGCTTGAATGTTGGCCGTGGTGGAGATGATACCCTTTTTGCCAAAGCAGATGGTGTTGTACGTTTTGAGCGCATGGGACGCAACAAGAAACGCGTCAGCATTATTCCGGCAGCTGAACAGGAAGCAGCTGCAGCACGCGCTTAAGATCCGATATGGATATATAGTGAGAGTATAAAAGGTAAGCACATTTGTCAAATATGTTGCTTACCTTTTATTTATTGCCTTTTCCTGTTTTTCTTCAGTAAAATAAGGTTCAAAGTGATTACACAAGATGGGGGAGATTTGTTTTGAAGCGAGGGTTTACGACAAGCAAGCTGGTTATTCCGATGGTTCTGCTGATGGTTGGATGGCTGGTCCATCCTTTTGGAAAGCTGGTGGACTTTTTCTTTTTCCTCGCTTCATTTATCACGCTTGTGGCAGGAATGTCCTGTATGCAAAAACAATGGCTGGTACAGGCAAAAATAAAGGAAGAAGAACGGGCAAAACAGGTTTTTGCCGAATTGCGCCATGACTGGATGAATCATATTCAGGTTTTAATGGGATATTTGATGATGAAGAAAGAAGAACCGATCAGAAAATATTTAAATAAATTGGTGCAACAGGCCCAGACGGAACGGACCGTTTCCAGACTGATGCATGCTCCGCTGGCGGTAGCCTTGCTGGAACTGCCACATCGCCAGAAAGAATGGGAAGTTACTTTGGCTGTATCGGAGGCGTTTGGGTTTGGCAATATGGATGAAGAAAAGATCTTTCTGGAAATTTGGCAGCGATTACTTGCGGCCATCGAGAAAAAACAGCAACTGGTGGATGAGTTTGTGCAAGCTTCTTTTTCCCTGAAAAGTGATATAAACGGGGTGCAGGTAAATCTTAAGTTCACGGGATCAGATCCGACAGAGTTTTTGTCTGACGATTTCAGGGATCTGCTGGAAAAGCAGTTGCGGGCAGTTGAACCATCGATTGCTGTAACACTCGAAGATAATGGATTGCAGCTGACTTACAATCGGGGGTCGGACTGAGCGGGAGGGTGACAGAAGCATGTTTGTAGACAAGGTAAAGATTTATGTGAAAGGCGGCGACGGCGGAAATGGCATGGTTGCGTTTCGCCGGGAGAAATATGTACCCAAGGGCGGACCTGCCGGCGGCGATGGTGGCCGTGGGGGAAGCGTCGTTTTTATGGTGGATGAAGGATTGTGTACGTTGATGGATTTTCGTTACCAAAGGCATTTTAAAGCCAAACGGGGAGAAAATGGGCGATCCAAGTCCCAGCACGGAGCTGGGGCGGATGACTTGGTGGTAAAGGTTCCGCCAGGGACGGTTGCCCGTGACGCGGATACTGGGGAACTGATCGCAGACCTCACAGAGAATGGGCAAGAAGCGGTTATTGCACGCGGGGGGCGTGGTGGACGTGGAAATATCCGTTTTGCAACCCCTGTGAATCCTGCTCCGGAAATTGCCGAGAATGGCGAACCTGGAGAAGAGCGGTGGGTTGAGCTGGAATTAAAGCTGTTGGCTGATGTTGGCCTGGTTGGTTATCCCAGTGTTGGAAAGTCTACTTTGTTGTCCGTGGTTTCCGCGGCAAAACCCAAAATTGCCTCCTATCATTTTACGACGCTTGTCCCCAATTTGGGCGTGGTGCAGGTGGAAAGCGGTCGCAGTTTTGTAATGGCCGATTTGCCCGGCCTGATCGAGGGAGCGCATCAGGGAGTCGGACTGGGACACCAGTTCCTGCGCCATGTTGAACGGACCAGGATTCTGCTCCATGTGGTGGACATGGCCGGTTCGGAAGGACGGGACCCTTATGAGGATTATCTGCAGATTAATGAAGAGCTGAAACAATACCGTCAGGATCTGGAGAATCGGCCACAAATTGTAGTTGCAAACAAAATGGACTTGCCGGATGCAAAAGAGCATCTTGTTCTGTTTAAAGAGCAGGTGGGAAAAGAAACACCTGTTTTCCCGGTATCGGCTGTGACTGGTGAAGGGATAAAGGAGCTGCTTTATGCGGTGGTGGAACTGCTGGAGAAAGTAGAAAGGGAACAGCAAGTTCAGGAAACAGTTGAACATACCACTGAGAGAAAAATTTACCGAAGCAGGGAAGAAAAACCGGCTTTTGCGATTCGGAAAGAAAATGAGATTTATGTCGTGGAAGGCGAACGGATTGAAAAATTGATCCAGCGTACCAACTTTTCATATCACGACAGTGTGATGCGCTTTGCCAGGATCATCCGGCAGATGGGTGTAGAAGATGCGTTGCGTAAAAAAGGAGCCAAAAACGGGGATACGGTGCGAATTGGTGAGATGGAATTTGAATTGAATGATGCGATGGATTATTGAAAAAAGCAACCGGTCTGGTTATCGGTTGCTTTTTCCCTGGTAAATGCGTCCGGTTGCGATAGATTGCTGCAGACGGCCAACAGAACTCTGATCCATTTTGAACAGGAATTTTCCGCTTTCATGCGGAATCAACTGTTTTTCCGTTTTTCCGGGAGGAACCATTCCGTCGGCAATGGTCGGGCATTCCAGATGGTCACAATGAGCAAATACAAAGTAATAAACAGGAGAAGGACCAAAATTATGGATTTCAAGGGTCATCGTTCCCTTTTCCAGGTAGAACCAGTCTGTCCATACCGAAGGTTGCGATTGCAACGGATTTAAGGCCAAATGATATTCCGACCGTTCACAGGATGAGTAACCTGTGGAAAAAAAGATAAGTAGTAAAGATAAACAGACAAGCGACAAAACAGAAATGATTTTCGGTTGCTTAAGCTGGCGCATTGGCTCACCACCCAGTTGTTTTATTTAGTATAAGCAAGGAATGGAGGGGATATGAAAAGGGATTCCACCGTTTGCTATATTTCGTTAAAAATCGACTTCCAGGCATCAGCAAAATCCCGCGTTATCCAAAAAATTCAACTGAGCCGATGTTCTTTTTTGATTACCTCCAGAAGAGTGCGGCACCCCTTGCTCACCAGATCATAAGTTTCCTCAAAATTTCCGGTGTACCATGGATCTGGTACTTCGGTATAGGTGGTATCGGGGATAAAATCGACAAACCGGTATATATTCACATTGCGGTTTCCGGCAAGGTGGCGCAAATCGTTTACATTGCTGTCATCCATACCGATGATATAAGTAAATTTCGAGAAATCATCCGCATTTACCTGCCGTGCGCGCAATCCTTCATAAGAAATCCCCAGCGATTTCAATTTTTGCCGGGTTCCACGATGGGGAACTTCTCCGGTATGCCAGTTCCCAATTCCCGCAGAATCCACTTTGATTTTTTCTTCCAGATCTTCCATCTTCAGCAGATGGCGAAAAACCGCTTCTGCCATGGGGGAACGGCAAATGTTGCCCAAACAGACAAATAATACTGAGACCATGAATCGATACTCCTTTTTCTGAAATGATGGCAATCAATATCATAGCATATGAAAAAATTATAAAAAAAGTCTTGCAAAGAAGCGTTTTCAAGCGTTAAAATGTCCGCAATAAGAAAACATTTGTTTATTATTGGGGGACAGCCAATGTCAGATGATATATTTGCTTTGGTTCGCATAGAAATGTTGCCCGAAGCAATACAAAAAACATTGGAAGCGAAAAAATTGCTGGAGACAGGTGATGTGACAAAGGTGCAGGAAGCTGTAAACAGGGTAGGATTAAGCCGCAGTTCTTTTTATAAATATAAGAACAGTGTCTTCCCCTTCAATGCGATGGTAAAGGAAAAGATCGTAACGATTGCCCTGACCCTGGAACACCGCCCGGGGGTGCTGTCCAATGTGCTGAAGTATCTGGCAGAGATGAAGACAAGTGTTTTGACCATTAATCAGACAATTCCGTTGCAAGGAGAGGCTGCTGTATCAATGTCGATCGATACAACACAGATGGAAGCCGATGTCCAGGTGATTTTGCGTGGCCTTTCCCGCCTGGATGGAGTAAGAAGAGCAGCTATTGTCGGATCTGGCGAGTAAATTACAAAACAAGGAGAGAGAAAATATGAGAACAGGGATCTTGAAAAAATACAGGGAGTTTCTTCCAGTCAGTGAATTTACACCAGACTTGACCTTGTACGAAGGGGAAACTCCTCTTTATTTTGCAGAAAAGTTATCGCAAGATTTAGGAATAAATTTATATTTAAAATGGGAAGGTGCCAATCCGACCGGTTCATTCAAGGATCGGGGAATGGTACTGGCCATTGCAAAAGCGAAAGAAGAGGGGAGTCAGGCGGTCATTTGCGCATCGACGGGCAATACTTCTGCCTCAGCCGCTGCTTATGCAGCAAAACTCGGCATGGACTGCTATGTGGTGGTTCCCCATGAGCATGTCGCATTGGGAAAATTGTCGCAAGCCGTTATGTATGGCGCGAAGGTGCTCGCTGTGAAGGGGAATTTTGACCAGGCACTGAAAATCGTGCGTGAATTGACTGAAGTTTATCCGGTCACCCTGGTCAATTCTGTCAATCCATACCGGATTGAAGGCCAGAAAACCGCTGCGTTTGAAGTGAGTGAGCAATTGGGGAAAGCCCCGGATATTTTGGCCATTCCGGTCGGCAACGCCGGGAATATTACCGCTTATTGGAAAGGTTTTAAAGAATACCATCAGAAAGGGCGGATCAAGAGCCTGCCCAAAATGTGGGGATTTGAAGCAGAAGGAGCCGCTGCCATCGTTCGCGGAGAGCCGGTTACACAACCGGAAACCATAGCAACAGCCATTCGGATCGGGAATCCGGCGAGCTGGGAAAAAGCGGTTGCGGCCCGGGATGAATCACAAGGCTGCATAGATTCTGTCAGCGATGAGGAAATGCTGTATGCTTACCAGGAACTGGCCAAAAAAGAAGGAATCTTTTGTGAGCCGGCCTCTGCTGCTTCAGTAGCCGGAGTCATGAAAATGCGCCGGCAAGGAAAGTGCGGGGATCAGGCCACTGTCGTTTGTGTACTGACAGGCAACGGATTGAAGGATCCCCATACGGCCCTGGAATCTGTCCAGGTAAAGCCACAGGTTTTACCGTGCGAGAAGAAGGCGATTGAACAATTGATCCACGAACAAAAGGCAGGGAGCATGTCATCATGAAGTCTTTTTCTCCATTTTATGTAAAAGTTCCGGGAAGCACAGCCAATTTGGGCCCTGGTTTTGATTCGATCGGTATGGCGGTCAACTGTTTCCTCACCCTGTATCTGGAACCGGCTGCCCGGCTGGATATTACCGTCGGAGGAAAACACTCATCGGGAATATCCGTGCAAAGTGATAATTTCATTGTTCAGGTGATGAGAAAACTGTTTGAAAAGGAAGGAGTTGAGATGCCTCCCTTTCATCTGCATATCAAAAATGACATCCCGCTGGCAAGAGGGTTGGGAAGCAGTGCGGCAGCGATTGTGGCCGGACTTTTGGCAGCTGATCATTTACTGGAGACAGAGTGGAGCCAGAAGGAACTGCTGAAAAAGGCGACCATTCTGGAAGGCCATCCTGACAATGTTGGTGCTTCGTTATTCGGGGGGATCGTAATCAGCTCATGGGATGGAAAAGAAGTAGAAGTGGCTACCTGTGAACCGCCTGATATTCCGGTAATAACAATCATTCCGGAACAACGCCTGTCAACCGGCACTGCCCGCAAGGCTTTGCCTGAAGATTATTCCAGGCATGATGCCGTATTGTCGAGCAGCAGGGCTAATCTGCTTGTTGCCGCACTGTTCCTGAAAAAGTGGGATCTCTTGAAAACGGCCATGCAAGATGCCTTTCACCAGCCGTATCGGGAGATGTTGGTACCCGGTCTGAAGGAAGGATTAAAAAAAGCAACGGATCACGGTGCTTACGGCATTGCTTTAAGCGGAGCCGGACCGACGATGATTGCGTTTGTGAAAGACAAGGTGCAGCTGAAAAAATTTTTTTATGAATTATTCTCCAATTTGCAAGTATCTGTTGAGATGCTTGAGATGACCCCGTGTCATACAGGAGCGCATATAGTGTTGACAGCGGAAGAAAAACATAGTAAATTCATGGGAAAAATCTAAGGAGTATATTATGGAAAAACGTATTGCTTATCTTGGACCTGTTGGAACTTTTACTTATATTGCCGCGACCACCCTGTTTTCCTCTGAAAAAAATGTTCAGCTCATTCCGTTTCCCACCATTCCCGATTGTTTGCAGGCCGTGGAGGAAAAAGAAACGGATTGGGCTGTGGTTCCGGTTGAAAATGCGATTGAGGGTTCGGTCAATTCGACGATTGACTGGATTATTCACCATGTTGACTTGCCGATCCGTGCCGAACTGGTTTATCCGATCACTCAATGCATTATGGGACATACGTCACAGGAAGGGCGGCCAGGGCATGAGATTGAACGAATTTATTCGCATCCGCAAGGGATTGCCCAATGTCAGTTGACTCTTAGAAAAATGTTTCCGTATGCGGAGCATAAAATGACTGAAAGCACAGCCCAGGCGGCAGAACTGGTTGCCAACCATCCGGAGCAACCCTGGCTTGCGGTGGGTCCCAAAGCGGCTGCTGAACGATATGAATTGTCGATTATCAAAGAACATGCGGAAGATCACAATAACAATTTCTCGCGTTTTTTTGCCGTTAGCCGCGAAGAACGCCTGTCGGCTGATTCTGCTTCTTATAAGACCAGTTTGCAGGTTACATTGCCTTCGGATTATCCTGGTGCGTTGTATCAGGTGCTGGCTGCGTTTTCCTGGCGCAAGGTAAATCTGACCCATATTGAATCACGCCCCACAAAAACAGGGCTTGGCAACTACTTTTTCTGGATTGATGCGCAGCTTCCGGTTGAACATGTACTGATGCAAGGCGCGATCGAGGAAATTGAGGCACTGGGATGCCAGGTGCGTGTGCTGGGCTCTTTTCCTTGTTATTTTAAAAAAATTGGTGAAACATTAGTTGCCAATGAAAAAGTTTAAGAAGTTAATTGACATTTATAAATGTTGGCGTTATAATTACTAAAAATTTATTCAAGTCAAATATCTGTATTTATCAGAAGGGTGCCTAGGGTTCCGTTCTTCGATGGAAGAAGCCTGGACCAAGCGGTACCGGCACCAGCAGGCTGGTGTACACCGTGAGGATAAAAGCCTCCAGCGGCAGGTTCTGACCCCGGGATTTTTTCTGGAAAAAGAACCGCTTCTGAGAGGCTTTTTTATCATAATTACATCAAATAAAGGAGTGTATGATCTTGACTGCGGCCGAACGATGGATTTTTATGAATGGTGAATATAAGCGTAAAGAAGAAGCACTGGTTTCTGTTTTTGACCATGGATTTCTGTATGGAGATGGTGTTTTTGAGGGAATTCGTGCTTATGAAGGAAACGTGTTTAAACTGAAAGAACATATCAAGCGTCTGTATGATTCAGCCAAATCGATTATGTTAACCATTCCTTATACCCAGGAAGAAATGGAAAAGCTGGTGTGTGAAACAGTACGAAAAAACAATTTGCAGAATGCTTATATTCGTTTGGTCGTGTCACGGGGAATCGGTGACCTGGGATTGGATCCCAGAAATTGCTCCACTCCTAATGTGGTTATTATTGCGGATCAAGTCCGTTTGTTTTCCAAAGAATTATATGAAAAAGGAATCTCTGTGATTACGGTTCCTTCGCGGCGAAATATCCCCGATGCACTTGACGCTAAAATTAAATCTTTAAACTATCTGAATAATATTTTGGTTCGTATAGAGGCAAACATAGCCGGGGTTTCCGAAGCGATCATGCTTAATTCGCAAGGATACGTTGCAGAAGGATCCGGTGACAATATCTTTATTGTAAAAAATAATGTTTTGTATACACCCCCCAGTTATGTGGGCTGTCTTGAAGGAGTTACCCGCAATACAATCATAGAATTGGCCAGGAAAAAAGGATATGTTGTTAAAGAAGAGCCTTTCACCAGGCATGATGTATATGTTGCCGATGAAGTGTTCCTGACCGGAACCGCGGCGGAAGTAATTGGAATTGTCAAAGTGGATGAACGGGTAATCGGAGAAGGAGTACCCGGTAAGGTAACGAAAGAATTGAAACAGGAATTTGAAAAAATCGCTTCGGTAGAAGGGGTTCAAGCTTACGCCGATGAAAAATTCGGAGTTGTTTGATTGATTCCGATTGCCTAAAAATGCCATGCTGTTTAGCATGGTATTGAGCTTGATGACAAACCCCAAGCTTTTTCGCAAGAAAAGGGCTTGGGGTTGTATATTTCAGGGAGATAAACAAATTAAGGAAATTCAATTTATTCATTAGCCGGATCACAAGGCTTTTTCCTCTCTTCGAGAGGAGCAAAGCCAGTTTTTTAACATTT
>NZ_JACEOL010000034.1 GCF_013868055.1 Thermoactinomyces mirandus
CAGGGAAAATTCCACCCGGAATTTGAAAGAATGGATAGTTTTGGCACCAACCGCGGAGGAGACTGTGCCAACTTTGTTTCCCAATTGCTCCATGCCGGCGGACTTAAAATGAATGACGACTGGTATTATGAAAAAGGCACATTTATCCGCCATATCCCCATTCTCAACAGGCTCATCAAATATTTCTCCCCCAAGTGGGCCGTTGCTGATGAACAGTACTGCTACTTTTCTGATAAAAATAATGGTTATTCTGAAAAGACATTTCAAGTGGCTTCAATTGATGATTTAAGAGAATTGGAAGAAATGGGGGAAATTAAACCGGGCGACCTTCTTTATTGGGATTATGAGGATGATGGGAAGATGAACCATGCTACGATAATTACAAATGTTAATAGCGGTCAATTAAAGTATTCTGGTCATACAAATGACACTTATAATAAACCTATAGTAGACACACTCATTCAATACTACGAAGATTATGGTATCGAACCAAAATTACGTATTGTGAAAATGAAAGATCAGATTGAAATCAAATAAATTTCCTAAGAGACACAGGAGGTTAATTATGCGTTTTTTGAACATGAAGGTAATAACCGTTATCATTCTTTCCATTGTTTTATTAATCGGTGCCTTTATCGCCTTCTATCAGCTTGTACTAAATGATATCATGGAAGCCCAATTAAAAGATATCAAAATTGCTCCATTGAAGGAAAGGGTTAGTAGTAAAGATAGCCTTAATTCTTATGGACTAAGTGATGCTGAAAAAGACGAAATCTGGAACAATATCGATAATTATGAATATGTTATATATATATTTGAAATCAAAAACACTTCCTCTTGGCTGGCCTACAGTGTTCACCACCGTGTTCAACCTCAGTTTTCGGAATCAACTAAAAAATTACAAGTTAAAAATGAAAAACAATTGTTGTTTCCACAGAACCTTCCTCCAGGGGAATCTTACAAAACCAGTCTGAGTGCCATTATTAAAACAGACAACCAACTTTCCGGCCAGGAGATCCTCGATATTGTCAGCAAGGATCGCTTTACCATTACTGGAGGCCGGGAAGTTTGGGTAATACCTTTTGGAGATGAATCCATTACTGTCGGACCGTTTCAAAAGAATCAATAAATAGTAAACCGCTTTTCTCCGTTATGGGCTCAACCAGGGCATTTTAATAATGTTCTGGTTGAGCTGAACCCGGTGGTGGACAGCATCAAGCCTGTCATCACTTCATGCTCTTCCGTATCATCTTCAAAAACGCAATAAAGCTCTTTAATCGTCTTTCTGTCGAATTTTTGCCTGCCCAGACTCTCCAGTGCTTTTTCAAAAGCTTCGTATTCTTCATCAGTTCTTATAAACCGATTTTTATATAAAACATCCAGATCGTTCTTTAACATTTTTCACCCACCCTGTTTCTTACTAAAAAAGTCCCCGTATTTTTCTTTATGTAATCTTATGACTTCTTTCAGGCCTTGTCTAATCTCTTTTGTATATAAACCTTCTTCCATATATTTTTTCTCGCATCCCATATATCATGAGCCAGTGCATCCATGGATCCAGATCCCAATAGAACCAGTTTCCAGGTTTACGTCCATAAGTAGCAGTTTTTCTATGTCGTCCTCCACTACCAGGATTAGGTTGGCTCCATATTCATAGAAACTCCATCGTTTCTTGTATAACCCGGCGCGTTTTTATTTTTCATGTACTTGTCTTCTGGCATATGATGGGGAGCAATATTATCTCCTGGATATCCTTCTTTTTAGTAAATCCTTGTAGCTCCCGGCCTTCCCTTCTCCTGGCAATAAAGATCTTTGATTTGTGATTTTAGCAAACTTTTGAATAATGTCATGCAGCGACTTTCCGATCTGTTTCCCTACTTGCTTGAGGAATTCGGCTTAATCCTGCTTCTGTCGCAAATTGCAATTCAATGGGGAAAAGAAGCCATGCAAAAAGGAATCAATGCAAATAGAGTTAAAGATAGATTGGTGGAAGGATTTAGTTCCAATGGTATGAAGTTTGTCGGGTATTTAGATGACCAAGAAAAAATAAAAAACTTTTATCCTGCATTCTAAGGAGAGAGAAAAGAAATGAATAATCCTGAGGAAGAAGACTTTAAAATCATGGAAACAATTGAGGAAAAAGAAAAAGTTATAGATATTTATTTTACGATGATTGTTGGGGATTATTATTTTATCAAGTGCTTAAATGAATTTAAAGATCAAAGTGGCTTTGGAATAGAGTCATTTGGGATTCTCTTTTATCAAGATTTCGAAATATGGGACGAGTTCCGGTGTAAAGAAAATGAAGTTGCCTTATTAGATTATCCAGCTGCTGAAAAAGATCGAATAGGTTATCTGGATTTTCAGCAATTTTATCCGTATGTGTATCAATACGGACAAAGATTTATCCAAAAACATCCTGAAAGGAAAGAAGAAGTAACCCGGTTATTAAAGGAAATCAAGGAAAGTTGGGGGATCTAAAAAAATATTGGTATATGATGATTGGGCAGAGATGGCAAAGAGTCCACCTCTGTCCATTTTTATGATCGCATCTTGGAAAATTAAGATGAAAATGCAACATAAAAATCCTGCACTTGGACAGCATCAGCCGAGTTTATGCAGATCGCATTATTGCTCACCGGATTATAATACACAACCTATCAGGCACCATGCCACGGGTGATCCTCCTCACGGCTAAACAGAAAACCTGGTAAAAAGTTGCGAAGTTTTGCTATTTGCAATGATTTTTTACTTATTCTCCCAATGGTCTGAAACCAGGGAGAATTTTTTATGATCAGACATCAAAATATGCAAAAGAAATAAACAAACTATTTTATATTCCTTCGAATCAGCAAGCACCTTTATTTATCTTCCCTTTTTCAGCATTGCTGGAAAAGGCTACTTATTGGCAGTTGTGAATCAGAGTGAAATGCGGATCGTCCATTGTGCAAAGAGTTTGTCAGTTTCCAGAATCCGGATTGCTGGATTGTACCCGCCCGGGGAGGTTTGTGCAATGTATTGCACAGACTCAAACCTCACCCTTCCTCAAAAAAAGTAAACCAGGCGCCTTTAATGGCCCTGGCTGATTCAAAATCGCTTTCAATTCCTTATAGGTACGATCCAAACGGAGGTCGACGACAAATTATTATCAACTCTTTTCGTGTTTCAATTCCTTATAGGTACGATCCAAACTTTTTTGTTCCTCTGCTTCATCCCCTTCACCTGACAAAGTTTCAATTCCTTATAGGTACGATCCAAACTATTTCCCGCTTTCGAAAATTTTCGCGGAGGAGGGGGAGTTTCAATTCCTTATAGGTACGATCCAAACGTATATCGAGAAATTCATTTTCGAAAATGAATTGTAGTTTCAATTCCTTATAGGTACGATCCAAACCGCTTACGAATGTGTCCCTTCATCCGAATCCCCCTTGTTTCAATTCCTTATAGGTACGATCCAAACACTGCTTGTCCGCAAACTCTTCGCGCTTTTTCCAGTTAGTTTCAATTCCTTATAGGTACGATCCAAACGGCTAAAAACACTCAAAGGAGCGATTACATTGTATCAGTTTCAATTCCTTATAGGTACGATCCAAACGTTTTTTCAAATGGATCAGCAGGATTTGAAACAGGGTTTCAATTCCTTATAGGTACGATCCAAACTTAGGATTGAAAATTATCCCGTTACAACCAGGGTCGTTTCAATTCCTTATAGGTACGATCCAAACTTGTTTAGACTCAAAGAGCCGGAAAAGCAGAAAACCGTTATGTTTCAATTCCTTATAGGTACGATCCAAACCCCAAAAAGTGTTGCTATTAAGCCATTCTACAAACAACCATTTTTTCCTCTTAACTGACTCACTTTTGGGCAAAAAAATAAAGAATCCAGTTAACATGCAGTTTTCAGGAGGTTTTATCAGAATATTCCGTGTCGTCGATCTCCCGGGTTTACTCCTCTACTGGAGGTCGACGACAATTGATGGCCATTGATTCAGTGCCATATATTTTTCTTCTCTCCTTTTTTCAAGTCCATTTATTCCTTTGGTTTTCAGTTAAAAGGTTTAATATAATTCAATACAATTATGGAATGTTGCCTTGAATTTTTTTATATTCCCCAACTCTCCTTGATTTCCTTTAACAATCGGGTCACTTCTTCTTTCCTTTCCGGATGTTTTTGGATAAATTTTTGTCCATATTGATACTCATACGGATAAAATTGTTGAAATCCAAGTAACCTATTCTATCTTCTTCAGGTGCTGGATAATACATTGTTAACTTTATCTTTATTTGTCGTAAGATAATATAGACGTTAAATAATGCATCAACTTTTTTTGATGTATACATTGATTCATCAAAATAATTTGATGTATACTCAAATCAGGAAAAATTGATGTGTGGTGACAGCAGGTGCAACCTTGCTGGACAATAGACAAAACTCCCCCACGAAGGGCTGGAACAATCCCATGATCCCAAGCGTAAACATAGGCTGGATTCCTAGCCGAAACAGGTAATCTTTGTCAAGGCAAATTAAAAAGCTAACTTTTGAATTTAAAAGGATATCATTTGGGAAAACACAAGGGAAGAATACAGGAAGCAAGTGATTAAGTGGGAAACTTAAATCTAAAGACGGAGGAATTATAATATGAATGATTATAAAAAGGATGAAATCCGACAATCTGTCCGGAGCCGTTACAAGAAAATTGCTATACGTGGTTTAGATTCAGAGAATTGCTGTTCACCAACATCCGGGTGCTGTGGCACTCCAAATGATTATAAAGAAATATCAACCAAACTGGGATACTCTGATGATGAGTTGTCCGCAGTACCGGAAGGAGCCAATCTGGGACTTGGTTGTGGCAACCCACAATCTATTGCGGAGTTAAATCCTGGTGAAGTGGTGTTGGATTTGGGAAGTGGAGGTGGGTTCGATTGCTTATTGGCTGCACGTCAGG
Source organism: Thermoactinomyces mirandus (assembly GCF_013868055.1). GTDB lineage: Bacteria > Bacillota > Bacilli > Thermoactinomycetales > Thermoactinomycetaceae > Thermoactinomyces > Thermoactinomyces mirandus. The sequence goes on from NZ_JACEOL010000034.1 coordinate 4,950, forward strand.
TTACTGAAAGTGGCCGCGTAATCGGTGTGGATATGACACCCGAAATGATAAGCAAATCCCGCAGTAATGCATCCAAAGTTGGTGTTACCAACGCAGAATTTCGACTGGGAGAAATTGAACATTTACCCGTTGCGGACAATTCGGTAGATGTCATCATCTCCAATTGTGTAATCAACCTTTCTCCTGATAAACCCCAGGTATTCAGGGAAGCCTGCCGGGTGTTGAAATCTGGCGGACGGCTGGCTATTATGGACATTGTGACAACAACAGAACTTCCGGAGAAAATCAAAAAAAATCTGAATGCTTATACGGGTTGTGTTTCAGGGGCATCGTCTATTAAGGAAACAGAATTGATGCTAAAACAAAGTGGATTTACACAGATCTGTATTGAACCGAAAGATGAGTCAAGGGAATTTATCAGAGACTGGATACCTGGCACGAACATTGAAGATTATATTGTTTCAGCAGTAATAAAGGCAATTAAACCCTAAAAATAGGCGTGCAGATCGCTAAAATAATTAGGGGCATCAGCCAGAATAGGCGTGTTTACAGTTTTAAGCAAATGCCAAAGGAAAGTCCAATGCACAACTTTGTTAATACACGCTGGACAACCCCAAAACAAAAAGAAACTGATTGTGGTTCAGTAAAATAAAATGAGGTGAGTGCGATGACCTTATCTACTGAAAAATTTGCTCAAATTGCTAAGGCCCTGAGCGATCCGACTCGTATCAAAATTCTTGAACTTGTTAAAGCCAGGTACGATCAACTGGGGACTACGCCTGTTGCTTGTTGTCCTGATGGAGTTTGTGTTTGTGTTATTCAGAAGCAAATGAATATGGCACAATCAAAAGTGTCTTATCACATAAGAGAACTCAAACAGGCATCCTTGCTTCATGAAATGAAACAAGGAAAATGGAACTTCTACTCCATTAATACAGATACACTACAAGCTTATCAAAAGACCATTCAAGAGCGTTATTTAATAGAAAGCGAAGATGTAATAAGGGCTACTCCAGTTCCAGAATCAACTTCTGATCTAGAGTAGATATTAAATCGGGTACAGGCAGTTTATGAGTGTCAAGGAAATAGAGAAACTCAAAAGATAGAAGGCCACTCCTGATTTAAGCAGATGTGGTTTCTCTATTTCCCCTTCTTGAGTAATTTTCATTCCAGATTATATGCAATTACTATAAATAAAACTAGAAAACTAGAAAACTAAAAATATAGGTATATAATATAAGACAGAGGGAGGGTAAACATTATGAAAACAGATTGGATTCCAAAGTCAGATGAAGAAATGGAGAAAATTCGTCAACAGACAAAGAAGCAATTTCCAATGATAACGAACAGTGAATTAATAAATATCTCGGCCTTTTTTAAAGGGTTGGGAGATGAAACCCGTTTAAAAATTATTTTTTTACTTTGGATGGAAGATTTGTGTATGTGCGAAATTGTTGCAGCTTTGAATGGAGCATCTTCAACGATTAGTCATCACTTGAAAATCATGGAAAAAGGAGGAATTATTAAATCAAGGCGTGAGGGAAGATTTACAATTTATCGTGTAAATAAAGATAAATTAGCACCGATCATTGCCTATTTAAATAAAGGAAGTGATGAAATTCCTCGATAGTTATGACATGAAATGAGTCTTTACAGAAATGTTTAGAGGTGAATCTGTATGAGTATTTTTGAATGGTTAAATAACCAATTACTCAAAATGGAATGGCTAAGTGATTTAGTTACTTTACTAGTTAAAAATGTATTTGGGTTAGATATAAATGAAAAAATCGGAGGAAGTATTCACTTCTTTTTGTATGATGTCATAAAAATATTTATTTTACTTTCTGTTCTTATATTTTTTATCTCCTATATTCAAAGCTTTTTTCCACCAGAAAGAACAAAGAAAATTTTGGGCGAATTTAAGGGGATTACAGCAAATATTTTGAGTGCTTTACTTGGCACAGTGACACCATTTTGTTCTTGCTCATCGATTCCTTTGTTTATTGGATTTACAAGTGCGGGATTACCTATTGGAGTTACCTTTTCGTTCTTAATCTCATCCCCTCTTGTCGATTTAGCCTCTGTCATTTTACTGGCTAGTATTTTTAATTGGAAGGTGGCGATTGCCTATGTCATCGTAGGTCTTATTTTGGCTGTCGTCGGTGGAACGATTATAAGTCAGTTGAAACTAGAAGAGTATATAGAACCGTTTGTTTATAATAATAAAATGATGGATGTTGAACAAGAAGAACTGACTACCCATGATCGAATCAAATATTCGAGAGATCAAGTATCAGATATCATTAAAAAAGTATGGCTATACATTCTGATTGGTGTTGGAATAGGTGCTGCCATTCATAACTGGATTCCAGAATCCATTATTCATGCATTTCTCGGTCAGGATAAATGGTATTCTGTTCATTAGCAACGTTTGTCGGGATTCCGATGTATGCAGATATCTTTGGAACCCTACCTGTTGCTGAAGCCTTGGTTGGAAAAGGAGTAGGGATTGGAACGGTTCTTGCCTTTATGATGGCGGTAACTGCACTTTCGCTCCCATCTATCATCATGTTGAAAACGGTTGTTAAGCCCAAGCTTTTAACCATATTTGTAGTTGTTGTTACTATTGGTATTCTTATTATTGGGTATACCTTCAATGCATTTGGTTACATTTTTGTATAAGATTGATTTGAAAGAACCTGTTCTGTTGAAACACCCAGAGTCAGTTAGATTTTTAAAAAATATATTGGGAGTGACTAACTATGATTATCAAGATTTTAGGTTCTGGATGTAGAAACTGTGTAAACTTAGAAAAAAATACTAAACAAGCATTAAAAGAAATGGGCAAGGAAGCCGAAATTATTAAAGTAACAGATATAAAAGAGATTATGACTTATGGGGTTATGTCTACACCTGCACTGGTCATTGATGAAAAGGTTGTTTCTTATGGAAAGGTTTTGAAGCCGAAGGATATTATTAAAATACTTGAAGAAAATTAATAACCTTTAAAAAGAAATTGCGCTTCAACGATATCCTAAGGAGACAGGATTTCAAGAAGTGGGGTATTTAAAAATCATGGTGTCCTGGATGAATTTTTTATAGATCTGATACCTATTAAGAAATAATAAATGTCAGCCTCATCATTTTATATATGGCTGACATTTTTTTTCATTTGACAAAGTTATATGTGAATGACTATATCCAAAACGGAAATCAGAAGGAGTTGTGGTATTTGTTCGTTCAGTCCTTTCCTCTGACGCTGCTACTATTTTCTAAAATATACAATGCACAATGCAACTATTCAAACACGATAAGCCATATATTTATTTCCAGAAAAGTGCTTAAAACATAGGGAGGGAAATTTATTGATTTAGATTGGCGGCCAGGAGAAAAAAATAAAGAATCCGGTTAACATGCGGTTTTTGGAAGATTTTATCAGAATATTCGATGTCGTCGATCCCCCAGGGTTCCTCCTCTACTCACGGTCGACGACAGGATGTCTGCAATACAAACCAATGCTGCATGAAGGTGTAGCAGGGTTGGGGCCGCCATGTTTGAACCCCATTTTGCTTCAGTTCTCCATCATATTTTCTCCTTGTTGATTTTTGATTAATTCCAACATTTCCGGTCGAGATTTTTTTTGTCTATAGTCCACAGAAAAGTTAACAAAAAATCAGTTCTTTAATGAATACAATATTTAAGATTTTATATAAAATTTAGATAAATGGATAAATATATTTTATAAAATAAATATACAGAAACTAATGAATTTTATTTGCATTACCATATTTCTGACCAGTAAAGAAGGGGGACGCAAATGCGTAAAAAATTCATTCTAATCCGTTTTAAATCTCCTAAACCTGCTTATTGTCACATATGAAAAAGATGACCAATTATCGTGGAGTAATGGGGAATGGAAATGCGGACACTGTTTTGCAGTAGTTGAGCCAAATTAAGCCGCGATTTGACAAAATATTTAGTGGAAAACACTTTTCCCTCCAGGTTATACTGGCTTTACAGTTTCCGGGAGGAAGGTGTTTTCTTTTGGGTAAACGGTATGAACAAGCATTTCTTGACAGGTACAAACCTGCGGTATTAGGTTGGAATGGTAAACTGTTCAATGAGATTTACTACCAACAGCTTGTCAAGTATCCACGCATTTATCCATTTGAGAAAAAAGGTTATATATTCTTCCAAAACGACAAGCTAAAAAATGAGTATGTGGAACGGATGAGCAAAGTAAAAAACAGCTATGAAAAACACATTGTTTTAGGGGAAATGCTTGGCTTTCCCAAAATGTCAGTAAAAAAGTATGCCGAAATGCGGGCTTTGGAGGACGATGGGGGAATATCCGGGAATTGAGAAAAAGCAGGTTGTAGGCGTTGAATGGGCTGGTTTTTATTTTGCTACATACCTTGATTTTATTGAAAGTGAAATTAACTGGATGTGGGAGACATATAAGCATCCAAAAGCAGTAAACAATCCTCTTTATCTGTGGGCACCCGATATAGAAGCTATCGAAATTCCTTACAAAAACGATACGGCACTGAAAGAAGCAGTCCATTTCATCAAGTTGAAACGAAACCAGGTAACCATTAACGCCTAAACTGTCCAGTGCCAATACCACCTGCTTTATTGGATCATTTAGACTGTATTTCTCAATAAATACAGAGGAGAATCAGACTTTTATTTATAAAGGCATGCGAGCAATCTCGTAATTTTTTGAATTTTTTGTCATTCCCGGGTGCTCGTATTTCAGCTTTTTTCCCAACAGAGCAAATTTATCCAGGAAAAAAATCCCCTCCGGTTGTCTGTTAGCTCATTTTTGCCAAATAGGCTTTTTTCACAGTCAACCCTGAGGGGATCATACCACACGGCCGGGTTTACTTTTGCTCTTTATCATACAAATGGCAAGCCACCCAATGGTTGGGGACGACTTCTTTCCATTCGGGGGCGGCTATGGCGCAAAGTTCCATCACTTTCGGACATCGTGTCCGGAAACGGCAGCCGCTGGGTGGATTGATCGGGCTGGGCACATCTCCTTCCAGGATAATGCGTTCCCGTTTTTTGGAAGCATCAGGGTCCGGGATCGGTACAGCGGACAATAATGCTTCCGTATACGGATGGAGCGGATGGCCATACAACTCTTCGCTGTTTGCCAGCTCCACCATATTCCCCAGATACATGACCCCAACACGGTCAGAAATATATTTCACCATCGAAAGATCATGGGCAATAAACAAATAGGTCAAGCCATGCTCTTTCTGAAGCTTTCGCAACAGATTGACCACTTGCGCCTGAATCGATACATCCAGGGCGGAAATCGGTTCATCGGCAATGATAAATTCCGGTTTTACGGCTAGGGCACGGGCAATTCCGATCCGTTGCCGCTGACCCCCGCTAAATTCATGGGGAAAGCGATTGGCATGCTCCGCATTCAGTCCGACCACTTTCAAGAGATCAATTACCCGTTTCCGCCGCTCTTCCCCTCTGGCGAGGCCATGAATGTCAAGTCCCTCCGCAACAATATTCAGGACGGTCATGCGCGGGTTCAGTGAAGCATATGGGTCCTGGAAAATCATTTGCATTTTCTGATTGAACTCTTTCAGTTTTTTCCCTTTCAGTTGATAGATATCATCCCCTTTAAAAGTAACCGATCCTTCCGTAGCATTATATAGCCGGATCAGTGTACGGCCGATGGTTGACTTGCCGCAGCCTGACTCTCCCACCAACCCGAACGTTTCGCCGCGGTATACATCAAACGAGACACCGTCGACCGCTTTCACCACCTGGCCGCTGCCCAAATGAAAATGCTTTTTTAATCCTTTTACAGACAAAATGACTTCCCGGTTATTCTTTGCTGGTGCTTTTGTCACCTGGTTTGCCCTTTCCTGTTTACTCATCAGCCTCTCCTCCATTCCGTCCCGTATGTTTATTCGCTTTGGGAGCCATAGGATGTTCCAGCCAGCAGGCTACCTGATGGGTGGAAGAAAGATCTGTCATCTCCGGCATATACTCGGTACATACCTTCATGGCATGACGGCAGCGTGCTGCAAACGGGCATCCTTTTGGAGGAGATATCAAATCAGGAGGCGATCCCGAAATGGGAAGCAATTCCTGTTCATGGTGCAAATCAAGCCGCGGCATGGACGCCATCAATCCCCATGTATACGGATGATGGGGATTGAAAAAGACTTCGTGCAGTGTTCCGGTTTCAACAACGATTCCGGCATACATCACGACGACACGGTCGGCGATATCCGCAACAACCCCCAAATCATGGGTAATCAGGATAATAGAAGTGCCAAACTTTTCTTGCAGTCTTTTCATCAAATCAATAATTTGCGCCTGAATGGTTACATCCAGCGCGGTGGTAGGTTCATCTGCGATCAGCAGCTTCGGCCGGCAGGAGAGCGCAATCGCAATCATCGCCCGTTGCCGCATGCCGCCGGAAAATTGATGCGGATACTGTTTTGCCCGCGACTCAGGACTGGGAATCCCAACCATACGCAACAGTTCAATTGCCTTTTGTCTGGCTTTCGACGATCCCAATTTTTGATGTTTTATCAGGCTTTCTGTGATCTGACGCCCCACAGTCATGGTTGGATTCAGCGAGGTCATCGGATCCTGGAAAATCATTGCAAGCTCGGAACCCCGAATCTTTTCCATCTGTTTATCGGAAACTTTTACCAAATCCCTGTCTGCAAAGTGGATTTCCCCATGCCTGATGATACCGGGCGGCTGGGGAATCAGACGCATTATCGTCTGGGAGGTTACACTTTTCCCACAGCCGGACTCGCCTACGATCGCGACTGTTTCCCCTTTGTTGACATAAAAGTTGACTCCGCGTACTGCTTTTACTTCACCATTATAAGTCGTAAAAGAAACATGCAAATCTCTGACATCCAGTAATTTGCTCATCCTCATCCCCCCTCCTTACTTGCGCATCCTTGGATCAAGTGCGTCTCTCAAGCCGTCTCCCAGCAAGTTGAAAGCCAGCATAATCAGACAAAGGACCGTTGCTGGATAAAACAGTTGATACGGATAAATCTGCAAAAACTTGGACCCGTCGAAAACGAGTGACCCCAGGCTTGCCAGAGGCGGGCGAATCCCAAGACCAATAAAACTAAGGAAGGCTTCAAAGAAAATGGCGGATGGAATCGCAAACGTGACTGCAATAATAATCGGTCCCATTACGTTAGGAATCAAATGTCTGGTCAGAATGTGCCGGTGACCGGCTCCCAAGGTACGGGCGGCCAGGACATACTCCTGTGACTTCAGTTTCAGAATCTGGGCACGAACAACCCGCGCCATCGGCACCCAGCCCGTAATCGACAACGCCAGGGCAATCGGAATAATCCCCGGTTCAAAAATCAACAGCATCAGGATGATAATGATCAAATTGGGAATCGAGTATAAAATTTCCACAATTCTTTGCAAGACCATATCGACACGGCCGCCGAAATATCCTGAAACGCTTCCGACAGTCACACCGATCAAAAGATCAAACAACGCTGCCAGAAAGGCGATTTGCAGCGACACCTGCGCCCCGTTCCATGTACGCTGCCAGAGGTCGCGTCCAAAACTGTCTGTTCCGAAATAGTGATCCTCAAACGGCTCCATATTTTGAATTGCGATGTTTTGCGACTCGTAATCATACCCATTCATCAATGGTCCCGCAAAAGCAAAAAAACCAATGATCAAAATGATAAAAAGTCCGATCATCGCACCCCAGTTGGTTCGGAACCGGCGTACCGCATCCTTCCAGAAACCGACCCGCTCCCGCGCCATCTCCTCCCCGGCTGACTCATTCATCCCAACAAACTCAAACATCTCTGGTGTCAAACTTTTCATGTTTTTTTCGCTCATATCTCTGTCACTCCCTTGCACCAGCAAGTCGAATCCGGGGATCAATAATTCCATACAAAATGTCAACAACAAAAATGGTGACCAGAATCAAAACCGCATAAAAAATGGTTACACCCATAATCAACGTATAATCATTGACCTGGATGGACTGTACGAAAAATTCGCCAATTCCGGGGATGGCAAAGATCGTCTCAACAACCAGCGATCCGGTAATAATATTGACTGCCAGCGGACCTAGAACCGTTACAGCCGGAATTAATGCATTTCTCAGCGCATGACGGAAAATAATCGCCTGTCTTCCAAGTCCCTTCGCTTTCGCCGTTTTCATGTAGTCCTGGTCAAGCACTTCCACCATCTCTGTCCGGATATAACGCGACATTTGGGCAATAACAAAGAAGGATAGCGACAAAGATGGCAAAATGGTATGCTCGTAGGTTCCCCACAAAGCGGTCGGCAACAGTTGCCACTTGACGCCAACCCAGTAACTTAACAGACCCGCCATGACAAAACTGGGAATCGATACACCTGCCACGGCAACAATCGTTGCAATGTTATCCAGCAACCCTCCGTGGCGAAGAGCGGCAGCAACTCCGAGAAACAATCCGACCACAACACCAAAGACCAGTGCCTGCATTCCGATAAAGGAAGATGCCTGAAATCCTTCCAGCAGCATTTCTGTGACAGACCGGCCGTCATAAGTCAATGATTTTCCCAGGTCTCCCTGAACCAGACGTCCCAAAAAATTCATGTACTGCACAGGAAGCGGATCATTGAGCCCGTAAGTTTCCATAATCTGATCCCGAATCAATGGAGGAAGCTTCTCTTCATTCTGAAGCGGGGTTCCCGGCAAGGAATGCATCAGAAAAAAGGTTGCGGTCACGATGATCCACAAGGTAACGATCATGTAACCCAATCGGGTAAGTGTATACTTAATCATATCCATTCACATCCTTTCCTGACATAATCAAGTAAGGAGAAGGTATATGCCACCATCCGTGACATATACCTTCACTGCAGGAAAAATCTCTCCCTGTTATTTTCCGGTTTCAACATACGTCCATTTCAAGGTATATTCCGGTCCGATAGCACTCCAGTACCAATCTTTGATAAACGGTTTTTTCACAGCCATCTCCGTACGGAAGTACAGCGGTACGATCGCAGCATCATCAATTAAAACTTCTTCTGCCTTTTTCAGATCTTGGAAACGTTCTTTGAAATCTGCATTTTCTTTTGACTTCCGGATGAGCTGGTCATACTCCGGATTGCTGTATTTGCCGCGGTTGAAAGCATTATCCGTCGTAAACAGATCCAGGAACGTCATCGCGTCGTTGTAGTCCGGGCTCCAACCGGATACCAACAGATCAAAGCGTTGCGTTTTTCCTCTCTCCAGGCGTTCCTTGAATGGAACGGAAGTGATCTGGACATCGGCTCCCAGGTTAACCCGCAATTGTTCCTTGATAAATTGCAGGTTGGCTTTTGCCCCGGTCGTATCGTCGCCAAGCAATTCAATCGTCGGCGCCTTGGTCAGGCCCAACTCCTTCAATCCTTCCTGCCACAATTGTTTTGCTTTGGCGGGATCGAATTCGGGCTCCAGTTTGACCAGGTCTCGATATTTTTTATTTTCATCAACGCCGCTTGCTTTGATAAATGGCGGAACAAGACCGCCTGCCGGAATTGATCCGTTTTTCAGGATTCCCTTGACAAATGTATCCCTGTCAATAGCAAGTTGGATCGCTTGCCGGATTTTCCGGTTTTTAAAGAAATCCTTGGTTTGATTCATTTCAAGGTACCAGCTGGACCCGTCATAAATGGCAAAAGTGTTGGGATCATCCTTGAAAGCATCAATAAATTCAGAAGTCAATTTGGTAAAATCCAGTTTACCCGTATTGTACAGATTGACCAGAGTGGTATTGTCCTTGACAATTTGCCAGTTAACCTCTTCCAGCTTGACAGTATCCTTGTCCCAGTAACTCGGGTTCTTTTTCACCTGGAAGCTTTGGTTGTGTTTCCAGTCTGTAAAAATAAACGGTCCATTGTAGACCATGGTGTCTACTTCCAATGAATACTTGTCTCCATATTTTTCAACAATATCCTGCCGTTGCGGCAAGTATGTTGAAAAGCACAATAGATCCTTAAAGTACGGAATCGGACGCTCCAGTACAACTTGCAATGTTTTGTCGTCCAATGCCCTGACACCTACGTCATCCACTGACCCTTTTCCGGTGTTGTAAGATTCTGCGCCTTTAATCGGATAAAGAATGTATGCATACTCAGACGCTGTTTCAGGATTTAATGCCCGCTTCCATGCAAACTCAAAATCATGGGCGGTAACGGGCTTTCCATCGCTCCACTTCGCATCGCGAACCGTAAAGGTCCAGGTTAACTGGTCAGCACTCACTTCCGGTTCTTTGGCAGCCATCCCCAAAACAGGTTTGCTGTCTTTGTCCAAACGGTAGAGCCCTTCCATGACATTGCCAAGAATCATGGATGATACAACGTCAGTTGTTTTGGCACTGTCTAATTTTGGCGGTTCCTGAATTTCCGCCAGATTCAAGACCTGGCTGTTTTTGGTTTCTGTATCGCCGCCGCCAAAACTGCAAGCCGATAAAACCATTACTGCAATCAAAAGCAAAGAAACCAAAGTTGATATTCTGAATCTTCTCGCCAAACTTGTCTGCCCCCTTTTTTCAAGATTTTGAAGATATATAGTTCAGACCAATGGATTGGTCATAAACCCGAGTTAGTAACAATATATACAAAAACCGCACTTCAAATCGGTGGAAATGCAATTAGAGCAAATCAAGCAAAATTTCCAACTATTTTTTATTCTAATTTCATCAAATTTTAAGGGTATAATTATATTTAACTCATTATTTGCCAATTTGTAAAGGGGTTACCCTTTAGAAAATTGTAGGAAATTCTACTTAAAAAAATTGAGCCTCTGTTTCTGAGGCCCAATTCAACCCGGCATCACTTATCTTTTTCTTTTGTAATATATGCCCATTTCAAAGTGTATTCTGGGCCAAACGGGTGGCGGTACAAGTCTTTTACATAAGATTTCTGCACAAACACCTTGGAGTGATAAATCAACGGAACAAACGCTGCCTGTCCCTTTCCGTCCACACCGACCAGCAGCGACTCCGCCTGTTTCAGATCCTGGAATTGCATCTTCGGATCAGAGGTATCACCTGCCTGCACAATCAATTTGTCATAGTTCGCATTTGAGAAATGGGAGAAATTCATTTCATTGCGGGAATGCCAGATCTCAAAGAAGTTCAGCGGGTCGTTATAGTCCGCTACCCAGCCAAGCATCGCCATGTCGAAGTCCCCGTTTTTCACTTTATTGACATGCAGTTTCCAGGTCGGAGAATCCAGTTTGATCTTGAGATTCAGGTTTTTCCGTAACTGTTCTTTCACATTGATGGCCACATCGCGAAGCGGGGTGGAATCATAGCTTACCATCACAATGTCACTGGGCGGGGCGCTTAAACCCAGTTCCTTCAGTCCTTCGTTAAACAGCTGGCGGGCACGGGTTACATCCGTCTCAACGTAATTCCCGGCAAGCTCCCGAAAACTCTTCCCGGCAACTCCGCTAATCGACGGCGGAATAAGGGCCCCAGCCGGCTTTGAGCCGCCCTTCATAATATCATTGGCTATTGTATTTCGATCAATGGCCAGCGTAATGGCTTTTCTTATTTTTTCATTTTTAAAAAAAGAATTTTGGTGATTGAAAAGAATATAATAGTTTCGAGCGCGCTCTACTTCTACATACTCTTCCGTATTTTTAAAGGCATCCACAAACGCCTGGTTCAGGGTGGCCACATCGATATTTCCGGAATTGTACAGATTGATCCCTGTTGTCAGATCCTTTACAACACGGATCTCTACCGTTTCCAAAGTTACTCCGTTTTTATCCCAGTAATGATCATTTTTTGCCAGAAGTACTTTTTCCGGTGTCCTGCTTACCACCTTGAACGGACCATTATACAGGGATTTGTCAGCAGACGACCCATACTGACCGCCGTATTTTTCGACAAAATCCTTGCGTTGCGGCATAAACGCGATCATCGTTGTACGCTGTATAAAGTTCAGCGTCGGCTTTTCCAGTTCAACCACCAGCGTATGATCATCAACGGCTTTTACGCCGACAGCAGATTCGTCAACTTTCCCGTTATTATATTCCTGCGCATTTTTGATTGGAAAAAACACATATGCATATTCGGAATCGGTTTTCGGGTCAAGCACCCGTTTCCATGCATATTCAAAATCATGCGCCGTTACCGGTTTGCCATCGCTCCACTCTGCTTCTTCACGAAGTTTGAATGTATACTTTGTCTTGTCCGGACTGATTTCGTACTCATAGGCTATTCCATTTTCAGGTTCCTTTTCCGGTCCCATTCTCATTAATCCCTCGTTCACGTTGTTGAGAACATTAAAGGTAATCGCATCACTCGCTTTTACCGTATCAAGGGTTGTGATTCCACCTTCTTCAGCAATTCTCAGCACCTGATTGTCGCTTAAGCCGGAATTCTGCGAATCCCGTGGTTGAAAACTGCAACCGCTAAGTACTAAACTAAAGGTGACAACAATTCCCAACATAGTTTGCCAGGACTTCAACACAATTCCCCCCCTTTAAAACCTGATTCCGGATCCAATCTTTTCTGATAATTGGATCAAATCATGAAACCGTGAACCTGACTCGTAACATTATAAAGTAAATAACTGTTTTAGAAAAGGTTATAACAGGGCAATCCAAAAGAAACCATATTTTATTCACATATCTAACTGTTAGAACGGAGGAAAACATGTCCAGATATGCTTATCCAATCATAACACTTTTGATCTTCAGTCTCCTGTTGACCGGGTTTACCTCAAACGACCAGCTTGCTTCATTTATTAACCATTCTTTTTTGACCGGCCTGCTTTTCCTGATCATCGGTGCCATCACCCACGTGATCAAATCGGGGGTTTTTTCCATGTTTATCAAGTCCTTCAAAAAAATCAACAGACTTCCCGGGTCTCATCCGGATGAAGAACCGGATCCCGTTCTGAAAGAAGAGCGTGATCACTTCTATCATCTCGTCCAAGTCACGTTTTTAAGCACCGGTTTGATTCTTTCCTTCATTTCTGTTGCTTCGCTGCTCTTCATGTGACTGCCCGCAAAGTGAAAAACCGGCTGTTGACAGGCAATTGCCAACAGCCGGACTAATCTGTTATTCTTTCCACTCTATCCAGCCATTTGCCTCGATAATTTCCAAAAATTTAGCCAGTCTCGGCAAAGTCGGTTCTGCCTTCTCGCCAAATTCCAGCTCCACTTTTCGCATGATTTCACCTACTGTATGTTTGCCATCACACAATTGGATGACAAAACTGCCAATCTGATCCAGCCTTACTTTATTGACCGGCGGCTGCTTCAGGAAACGGACGGAAAACCGCTCAATCCAGCTGGTGCGCGGGATGACAATATATACTGCTTTCTTCTCTCCCTCAACCTGTTCTACCGTAAGGCAAGGTTTTAAAGAAGGAAGCAACTCCAGTAAATTAACAGTGCGCTTCTTGTTTAGCATCACTGGACTGAAGAAGAATTTTTTCCATTTTTATTCGCAAATTTTACCGTAATAAACCACAAAAGGATTGTCATCCCGAGGAAAAGAATTAATGGCAGCAATTGGCCTTCCACCAGCAGCGGAGCGGCCGGATCAATGATGCCGGGCACAATCAGAAGGGCGATAATAACACTGATCAATGCTTCTCCTGCAATCAATCCGGAAGCAAACAGTGTGCCAGTTTCTTCCCGACTTTGTTTAACTTTCTGATCTTTCGCAAATCGTTCCACCACCCAGCGAACAATACCCCCTATCATAATCGGAGCACTGATCGAAGCGGGCAAATAAAATCCTACGGCAAAGGTTAAGGAGTTGATGCCCAAAAATTCAATGCAAACAGCCATGGCTACTCCAATAATAATCAATTCCCATGGCAGGTTACCCTGCATTAAACCTTCTACGATGATTTTCATTAAGACCGCTTTTGGAGCCGGCAGGGTCATACTCCCGATTTCATAGGCTTTATCAAACAGGACCAATACATAACCAATTAACAAACCACTTGCAATTACCCCTATTAGCATGGCTATCTGTTGTTTCCATGGTGTGGCTCCGACCAGATAACCGGTTTTCAGGTCCTGTGAAATATCCCCGGCAACTGCGAGAGCAACACAAACAATGGCTGCGGTTGTCAGCGAGGCAACCATTCCTGTTTCTCCGGACATACCCGCCGCCTTGAACAGGATAGTGGTTATCAGCAAAGTGGCAATCGTCATTCCGGAAACGGGCATGGAAGAACTTCCGACAATTCCAACAATCCTGGATGCCACAGCTACAAACAGGAAACCGAACACGGCGATGGCGATTGCCCCGATGATCCCCACTTCGGTGACCGGGGAAAAGGCAATAACCAAAATCAGCAAAATGGAACCGCCCAAAATATAGGGGACGGAAATATCCTTGTTTGTTCTTTCAATACTTATGACTGTATTTTGATGTTTAAAAAACCCTTTTATGGTATCACGAATCGATGCAAAGAGCATGGGCAGCGTTTTAACAAGCGTAATCAATCCGCCCATCGCCACAGCCCCCGCTCCGATATAACGGATATATCCATCGTAAATCGCTGCTGCATCCAATTGGCCAACCGGATCTTCCAGCGGAAAGAAAACCATCGGACTTCCCTGGGCAAAAAACGAAATCATCGGAATAAACACTATAGAAGCCAGAAGTCCCCCTGCAATCATTTGTCCGGCGATCCGCGGCCCAATGATATATCCTACTCCAAGCAGAGCCGGCATCGTATCCATGCCAATCACAGCATTTTTGTAACCAGGTATTTGTGCTGCTACAGAGGTCTTGAAAAATCTCAAGCCATCTCCCAATGCTTTGAACAAACCGCCAACAAGAAAACCGGATAAAATAAGCTGTGCATTCTTCCCTCCTGTTTCCCCTGATTTTAATACTTCGGCACAAGCGGTTCCTTCAGGATATGGAAGAACTCCATGTTCATTAACAATTAATAAACGGCGCAAGGGAATCATCATCAGGACGCCTAAAAAGCCACCAGTCAATACAATAAAAGCAATCACTCCCTGACTTGGGGTTAAATTCCACAAGTAAAGAGCTGGCAATGTAAAAATAGTTCCAGCGGCGACCGCTTCCCCTGCGGTTGTCATGGTCTGGACAATATTGTTTTCCAAAATGGATTTTCTGCGAAAAAAGCCTCTTAAAACCGCCATCGAAATCACAGCAGCCGGAATAGAGGCTGAAACTGTCAACCCAATCCGGAGGCCCAAGTACGCATTGGCAGCTCCGAAAACAATCGCCAGAATAATACCCAATACGATTGAAAGAACGGTCAGTTCAGGGAGAGACTTGGCTGCCGGGACGTAAGGAACAAAGTTTTGCTTGTTTTTTGACATATGTGCACCACCTTATTGTAAAATTGTTTTGACAAATATAAATGTTAACATGCTAACACTATATATTTTAACACGATACATCGATATATTGAATTGTTTCAATTATTTATTTAGATTTATATGATCGATAGTAACTTAAAAGTAGTAAATGTAAATAAAAGAATTTACAAAACAAAAGATATTCAATTATTATTTTGTTAAATATATTTAATTTTGTATATATAATAAAAAAATAATTATCGTATAATTGTGAAAATTCATGTTAATCTATTTCTGTTATGATACTATGGAAATAAACCCCTTTTTCATCAATTTTTATCTTTCAATTCCTAAAAACAGGAAGTGATTGAATCATGTCAGCTTCAAAAATTATTCATGAACTGGAACAAATTGTTGGAAAAAAATACTGCCGGACAGACCAGGAGGCCAGACTTACCCATTCATATGATGCAACTCCCCTCTTTCAGGCATGGCCTCATGTCGTTGTCTATCCGCAAACCACTGAACAGGTCCAGGCGTTGATGAAAGTTGCGCACAGGGAAAAAATTCCCGTAATCAGCCGCGGCTCCGGCACCAATCTGGGCGCTTCGGCCGTTCCGGTTCAAGGCGGCATTGTCATGGTTTTCACACGCATGAACAAAATCCTGGAAATTGACGAGAAAAATTTGACTGTCACTGTTCAGCCGGGAGTCATTACCAGACAATTGCACGATGCGGTGGAAGCGCATTCTCTGTTTTATCCTCCCGATCTCGGCAGTATGGCCATCTCCACCATCGGCGGAAATATCGCTCAGGGGGCGGGCGGACTGAGAGGTTTGAAATATGGAACAACCACCGATTATGTTCTGGGACTTGAAGCCGTGCTTGCCAATGGAGATATCATCCGAACCGGCGGCAAACTGACAAAAAACGTCTCCGGTTATGATGTGACCCGGTTCCTGGTCGGATCGGAGGGAACATTGGCAATCATTACCGAGGCAACCTTGAAACTGCTTCCGAAGCCTGCTTTCCAGCAAACGATGGCCGTCTACTTTTCCGGTCTGGATGCGGCTGCTGAAGCGGTCTCGGCCATCATTTCCGCCCGCATTATTCCCTGTACGCTGGAATTCATGGATCAGGGAACGATGAAAGTTGTGGAAGAGTATGCCGGAATCGGTCTCCCTGTTGACCAGAAAGCGATGTTAATCCTGGAACAGGATGGGCCGAAGGAACTTGTGGAAAAAGATCTGGCTCAAATGGAACAGATTTGCCAAAACCTGAATGCGACAAAAATCGAGATTGCCAAAACCGGTAAAGATCGCATCAAAATTCTTGAAGCACGCCGCACCACTTTATCCGCCCTGGCGAGGGCAACCGCCACCACCATTCTGGAAGATGCGACCGTGCCGCGTGCATCCATTCCGGCCATGATTCGTAAAATCACTGAAATCTCCGAACGATACAATGTCCGCATTTGTACTTTCGGACATGCCGGAGACGGCAATCTTCACCCCACATGCATGACAGACTCGCGGAATCAGGATGAACTCGCCCGCGTGGAAAAAGCATTTGCGGAAATTTTCAATGCTGCCCTGGAACTTGGCGGAACCATAACCGGCGAACACGGTGTCGGCCTGGCAAAAGCACCTTA
This sequence comes from Thermoactinomyces mirandus, assembly GCF_013868055.1. Classification (GTDB taxonomy): domain Bacteria; phylum Bacillota; class Bacilli; order Thermoactinomycetales; family Thermoactinomycetaceae; genus Thermoactinomyces; species Thermoactinomyces mirandus. Next base: position 21,920 of record NZ_JACEOL010000034.1, read on the forward strand.
TATGAAACAGCAATGGGGAATTGCCGGTATCCATTTGCTCAATCGAATCAAGGAAGCCTTTGATCCCCATCACCTCCTTAATCCCGGAAAAATCTTTTATCAATCAGAGGAGGAAAAAACATGCCAAAATCGACCTGCCCACCCCTGAACCAGGTATCTGAACGGAACCTGTCTCTTGCAGAAGCACTGCAAAACACATTGGATGAAGATCAACTGACACAATGCATGCGTTGCGGTTTTTGCCTTCCTGCCTGTCCAACCTATCGGGAAACCGGTTTTGAAGATGCATCGCCCCGGGGAAGAATCGCCCTGATGAAAGCCGTTTATGACGGCGAGATCAATCCGGGGAAGGACTTTATCAATCAAATCAATCTCTGTCTCGGATGCCGGGGCTGCGAACCGGCTTGTCCCGCCGGTGTATCGTATGGCCGTCTGCTGGAACAGTCCCGTTCTGCCATCTATCAGCACAAACCGGCCAACAGGATAGGCAAGTCTTTCCAACAGATATTGTTGCGGCAATTTTTCCTTCATCAGAACCGGTTAAAAAAGGCTGGCTCCCTGCTGGGATTTTATCAACGTTCCGTCCTGAAAATACTGGTGGATTGTACCCGTTTGAATCATATCCTGCCCAAACAGATCCGGGATCTGGAATCGATCCTCCCTGTCGTGGAACCCGTTTCTGATCTCCAAACTGTTCCTCCCGCCAAACCGGTCGGGCGCGTCGGTTTGTTTCGGGGCTGCATTATGGATGTCCTGTTTGCCAGAACCAACCAGCATACCATTCAACTATTGAATGCTGCCGGTTATGAAGTGATCATTCCGGATGACCAGACCTGTTGCGGAGCGCTTCACGCCCACACCGGGGACCGGAACCAGTCAGTCCGGCTGGCCAAACAGAATATCGAGGCCTTTGCCGGCATCGATGTTGTCTGTTCAAATGCGGGCGGATGCGGAGCCATGCTGGTGGAATACGCGGAGCTGTTAAAAGACGAACCTGAATGGCACCAAAAAGCCTTGTCTTTTGAGAAAAAGATCAGGGATATCAGCGAGTTGCTGTATGACCAGATCGAACGACTGTCATTCCGCACTCCGGTTCATCAGCGCGTTACCTATCAGGATTCCTGCCATCTGATAAATGGTATGAAAGTGACCACACCGCGCCGGCTCCTGAAAAAAGTGGAAAACACAACCTTCGTGGAATTGACAGAAGCAAACCGTTGTTGCGGATCGGCCGGAATATACAATATTTTGCAGCCGGAAATGGCGAACCGTTTACTGAAGGAAAAAATGGGGCATGTAAAAAACACCCGGGCTGATGTCCTGATCACAAGCAATCCCGGATGTCTGTTGCAAATGAAACTGGGAGTGAATCGGGCCGGATTGGCGGGCAGCATGGAAGTGATGCATCTCGTTGATTTTTTGGCGGAAAACATCCAAAATAAGCAATCAGGCATGATTGGGACGGGGCAATAGCCAGCAGTTGTCAGATCCGGGAAAACGGCCAAACCTCAAAGCGGCCTGGGCACCACTTGTTTCCAAAAATCCGCTTCTTTGCCTGTAACCGGCAGTTTCTCCGTTCAAACATGTTTTCCTTTTTCATGAATCCAATCGATTTCAGGAAATGTCTGTTGAAAATGATTCCGCACCAGTTGAGCATAAACAGATAAGACCCTGATTTTTTTCTCTTCAATCTCAATTGCTTTTCGAATATGTCTGATTGTCGAATCCCGCGGTTTGCTCTGATTCAGGTAAACGTTTTGCAGATGGCGGATCAACCTGCCCGGGAAAAGCAGCCGCGCATAGATCAGGGCATAATCCCCTTCCGTCAGGGGAGATACCTCCTGATATCCGCTCAAGATGATTTTCATGACTTCCCGGCTACTCGTCCGGCCGTAGGCATACAGCAGCCAGTCGGCAATATCTGCGGTCCGTACATCCAAAACGGCTTCATTCCAGTCCAATAAAACGGTAACCCCATCCGGATCGATTAACAGATTATTCCTGTGCCAGCGCCCGTGACAAACTTTGCCGTAAGCCGCCGACTCCTGGCACAATTTTTCCCCGTCAATCTGCTCGTAATATTTCAGCAAATTTTCCATGATGCCCATGGAATAACTGGATATATTCAGCCATGTCTCGTCTGTCTCGGTGGGAATGGAAGTCCAGTTGGCAGCCAGGTGAAAAATTTCCATCTGTTCGTATACCTTGGACCACCAGGGGTGCCAATTCCCCAGACGGTTCCATTTTTCCATAATTTTGACCGGAGCAAATTCTTTTGTAGACAAATGGAAATATGCCATATCCCTTGACAAATTCCGCCAGACTTCCGCTTCTGTCAAAGTAGGGGTAACTCCTTCGATCCAGGGCAGGAGTACATAGGGATACCGATACCCTTCAAAAAAAGTTTTTCTTCCTTGCGTAAGAATGGGTGGGGGAATGATCACTTTCCGGTCTTTCTTACCGGACAAAAAATCGGCCAATTCCCTGATTCCCTGCCATCGGTCTTTTTCTCCGAATCTGACCCGTTTTAACACATACACCCCTTGATCTGTGTCCAGTCTGACTACGCCACCAACCGGTTCAATTGACTGCAGGACAAGTCCGTAATGGAGACTGAGCCAATCGCCAAGCCTTTCTTCCCCGGTTAAATAAGCCCAGTCCTCTGTCCTTTTAAATGCAGGCATGCTCCCTCACCTCTCATCTCATGTTATGTGCAGAGGCGAGGGAAGGTTCCCGTTTCCGGTTTACCGTTCCCGTTTTGACACCGGATGGATCACATCCAGCCCGCCCGTTACCTGCATGATATTTCCGGTGACAAAGTCCGATTTGGACCTGAGCAGGAATAAAATGAGCCGTGCTACATCTTCGCCGGAGCCGGGGCGCCCGCAGGGGGTCTCATCATCCCTGATATTCTTTACATCATTAATACACATTTCTTTCCTTTCTTTGACAATATCACCCGGACAGATCATATTCACTGTAATTCCATAAGGCGCTTCTTCTACAGCCAGGGTTTTTGTAAAGGATACCAGCCCGGTTTTGGCCGCTGCATAAACGGACCGATCCGGCCATGCCGGGGCTTCCACTGCTCTGCCAAACCCGAAGAAAAGAATTCTCCCCCAATTATGGCGACGCATAACCGGTAGTACGGAATGGGCCATCCACATGGCACTTAACAAGTTCCCGTGAACCAACTCTTCGATCTCATTTGCCGAATGTTCAATAAACCATTTGCGCTCCCGAATAAACGGGCCGACCGCATGAATCAGGGCATCAATTCTCCCGTAGCGTTCCAATGTTTCCTGAACAACCCGTTTTGCCACATTGCGCCTGCTTATATCCCCAATACTGATCCCCATTTCCACATTTTCACCAGTCACTTCAGCCATCCACTCATCCAGTTTTCCGGGATAGTTCCTGCAATTGACCATCAGGCGCCACTTTTCTCTGCCAAGAAAGATAGCTGCCATTTTGCCCAGCCCCCCTGACCCTCCGGTAATCAATGCAACTTTCCCACTACTCATTCCGATCTCCCTTCTTTGCTGAAAAAGAGTATGTCAAGAACGTTCACTCATAATCCCATTTAATATGGCAAAAAATAATTTTAACTACTCAAAATCCCCAAAAGGAGGGATCTGATGGATCACTCGTTTTCATCTCCTTCTGATCAGGAATGTTATCAAACAACCATTGACTGGATTCAAAAACGGGGTGTACGCCTTGAAGAAGTTGCAGAACTGACCTATTTCCTGCAAAAAGATTATTTGACCGGAATTGCGTTGCAGGATTGCCTTGACAGTGTAAAGCATGTTCTGACCAAACGTGAAGTCCAAAATGCTGCCATGACCGGTATTCAGTTGGATCTGCTTGCGGAAAAAAAACAGATTGAAGAACCGTTATTAAGCATGCTCAAGCGGGATGAAGGCCTGTACGGCATTGATGAAGTTCTGGCAACTGCCATTCTGAACGTATACGGAAGTATTGGCCTTACCAATTATGGGTATATTGACCGCATAAAACCAGGAGTGCTTGGCCGGCTGAACAATCACCAAAACGGCCAGATCCATACTTTTCTTGATGACATCATCGGTGCCATCGCCGCTTCAGCATCCGCCCGGCTTGCCCACAGAAATAATAAAGCCAGGGAATGAAAGAAGGCATGGAGAGGGAGCGTCTTGGATGCATAAAAACGGACTCATGAACTCCATGCCTTGTCAAGTTTGATCGAATCTAGATCAGTTCATACCAATATTGCCCATTCGCAAATTGGCAGCCTGCTTCTTCATTCTGCCGTAAAAATTCGAGATGAGCCATTGTTTCAGACATAGCAAACCGTAAATTATGAATTGTCAAACCCTTTCCAAACAATTCCATGCAAACATCATATGCCGTAACCCGCCGTTTTTCCTGAATGAAATTTTTGATTTTTCCCAATCTTTCATGATGATGTTTAAACAATTGTTCAATCCTTTCCTGATAACAAGTGAACATGGGACCGTGCGACGGGAAAACGCACTCAACTGTCATATTTTTCATTTTGTTCAGAGTTTCCAGATAAACAGAAAGAGGATTTTGGTTACAATTTGGCCACAGGCTGATATTGGGCGTAATCTTTGGCAACAGGAAATCTCCGCTGATCAGAATCTTTCGCTTCGGTTCATGGAAACACAGATGCCCGTCAGCATGACCCGGCGTGTGATAAATATCGTATTCATAATTCCCAAAGCGAATTTTTTGCCCCCCTTCCAAAAAAGCGGGCGTTGGATGGGGTTCAACCCAATTGTGGAAACTTCGCAAATGCTCGGGAATCTGTACCGCCCATTCGGCGGGGAGGCCATGTCTGGAAAAATAGTTCGCCATCGTTTCAGGCATGTCGCTTTCCCTCGCGAAAAACATTTGTGCCTGTTCATAGTCTGTCCTTGACATGAAAACGGGTGCGCCGGTTTTTTCCTGCAGCAGGCCGGCAAGACCATAATGATCCGGGTGATAATGGGTAAGTACAATCTTTTCAACGTCTTGCCAAGACCATTCAAATTCTTCCTGTGCCTGTTCCCAGACAGTCAGATCAGCTTCGCAATGAAGGCCAGTATCAATAATGGTATATCCGGTCTCTCCCTTGATCAGATAAGCATTAATGATTTTTAAAGCAAATGGCAACGGCAACGGGACCGTAATGATGTCTTTCCACTGCTTCATGATGTCCCCACCCCTTTTTATTTAATCCAGCTTGACAGATTGTAAACGGCATGCGTGGATTTGATGTCTGAACTTTTTGCCATCTGTGGTGTTGTAACCCCTGTGTAAACAAGTAGGGTATCCATCCCTCCCCGGATTCCCGCCAAAATGTCTGTTTGCAGATTATCTCCGACGACAAGCACCTCATCTGGCGTCAACCCGATCTTTTTCAATGCGTAGTGCATCATAACGGGTTCGGGTTTCCCGATGAAAAAAGGTTCTGTTCCGGCAGCAGCAGCAATCGCAACAGACAGCGACCCGCTGCCCGGCCATAAACCTTCTTCTGTCGGCAAAGCAAGATCTGCGTTGGTTCCAATCAGTTTTGCACCAGCCCGTATGGCCAGGCATGCCTTTTTCATCTTTTCATATGTAAAGGAACGGTCTAGTCCGACTACGACTGCATCCGGGTTCTGATCGGTTATTGCAATGCCGGCATCTGAAATCGCCTGGAACAGGCCTTCCTCTCCCACTACATAAACAGACATCGGTGCTTCCTTTTCCTGCAGATAGCATGCAGTAGCCAGTGCTGTGGTAAATACCTGATCCGTTCTGGCCGGATAACCCATTCGCTGCAACTTGGCAGCCACCCACTCCGGAGAACGCGTCGAATTGTTGGTCAAATAAAGATATGGAATCTGAATCTTATTTAACCACGCCACAAACTCCGGTGCTCCAGGAATGACTTCATCTCCGCGAAACAAGGTTCCGTCCAGATCTATAAAGTATCCTTTATATCGCTTCATTTCTTCACACAACCCATAATGATTACTCGTTCTCCATCCGGATGGTATGGTTCCCCGGCAAAATTTGCATATATCTCTTTTGCTTGGAGAGAATATGTTTCCAACATGCGGATCAAGTGATTCAAATCGTACATTTTGACACGTTCCTGATAAATCCGCTTGCCCTGTTCATCCTCGATCTCGATTGTTTTGCAAACAAAATCTCCCTCAATCCGGCGTTTTTCCTTGATCTGACTGCCATCCACTTCCCGTTCGCTTTCCGGGACAAGTTTTTTGATGACTGAATTTCGATTCAGAAAATCGATTAAAAAACGCCCATCCGGTTTTAAGACACGGGCTATTTCAGAAAGAACCCGCTCATTGTCACGATCATCCCGGAAATATCCAAAAGAGGTAAACAAATTTAACACAACATCAAAAGAACCATCCATTAAAGGAAGATTGCGCATGTCTGCCTGAATATATGGGATCGCTAAACCGTTTGACTTTTCAAGAGCTTTTTCCAGTAACACTTTGGACAAGTCAAGACCAACCACCCGATATCCCCGTCTGACCAGCGAAATGGTATGGCGCCCCATTCCGCAGCATAAATCCAAAATCAAATCATTATCCTTCAGTGCCAGCCATCTGGCAACCTGTTCCACCTCCCTGGAGGCATCCTGCTGACTCCGGTGCTTGTATACTAGTAAGTAATCTTTTCCGAAACTTTCTTCATACCATTGCGGCATGTTTTTCCCTCCTGCTGATAAAACAAACATACACTTTTCAATTGTACCATATCAAATGATGGTACGTATTCCTTTCAACAAGAAAACGACACGACCATCGTGTCGCCCCGTTGTCATATTTGTCAACCGTTTTCTTTTTCACGGATGATATAAACACAATTCTGCCCGTTATCCGTCTTGCATTCAATCCGCTCCACCTCAGCACCCAGCAACTCGCCAAACCAGTTCACTTCACATTTGCATGCCTGCCTGTATTCGCCTGCAACCATGGAAATGGGACAATTGTATTCAATGAATTGAAAAGTGCCGTCTGCCTGCTTTTCCCATTTTACCATATATCCCCTCTTATCCTGCAAATCGGCAAGCAGCCTGATTTTTTCTTCCAGATTTTTGCCCTTGAATTTGGGCAGATGCCTGTTTAATATCCGTTGCGCCCGGTTTCTGAACACTTCCTCAATGATTTCCGGACCATGATTCTTTTCCAGATCGGATAAAATTTCCATCGTAAAATCGGCATACTGTTTTGGAAAAAATTGCTCCGATTTTTCGGTGAGAAAATACTGGTTTGTCGGTCTTCCCATAGATTGCCGCAACAGTCTGGATTCGATGAGCCTGTCCCGTTCCAGTGTATTGATATGCCTGCGGACAGCCATTTCCGTAACGCCCAAACGCTCAGCTATTTCACTAACTGTCAGCGCACCTTCCGTCTTTAACATCATCATGATCTGCTTTCGCGTTGAGCCCGTATCTTTCATCCTGTCCTTCCACCGTCCCTCCTGCTTTGCAATCAAATCCATTACCTTATTTATACCCTTTTTCTACAGAATCTTCTCTCCCAGTTCTTTTTTCAGATAGTCCCGCACCTGGCTCTGAAACCTTTCATAAAGATCCCGGTCAGTCAAATAAGAACAGATTTCCTCCCAATCCACTTCGGTATAATATCGAATTAACCGTTCCCGCAAACGGACATGCTTTTTCAGACGTTCCCCTGTACTTTCATCGATTACGCGTTCATCCATCAGAATATCGACAATATCGAGATATCCTCCCGGATCCCTCATGATAAAGCCGTCAATCATGACAGTGCCGACATCGATCATGCATTCCACCGCAAGATGCAGTGCTCTTTCCAGGGAAAAGCGTACTTCCAGGCCAGATGATTTCCCCTCCAGCTTTTTCAGGACTTCGGCACATTGTTCCAAATGATGCAGCTGTTTCTGAATACGTTTGACATCAACATCATAAACCATGATTTTCTTCCCTTCCTGTGTCTATACTTTTCCAAAGCAAATTTTCGGCATGCATCCTTACAATAAAAAATTATAAGCGAGAAAATCAGGAAAGAAAATGTTTCTCAAGAATAAATCAAATTCATCCAACAAAGATTAATCATAAATGAATTTGTTACAAGGAGGCGGAAGCATATGCAAATCTCCAGTAAAGATCTTTCCTACCTGACCGATGAGATGTCATGGGAATTGCTTGCAATGAAAAAATGTTACCATTTCGCCAATGAGTGTCAAGATCCGTCTGTCAGCCAACTGATTAACCGGATTGGGCAAATGCACCAGAGACATTATGAAATGTTGCTCAATCATCTGCAGCCAGCAACAGGATCTGCCCCCACTCCCGGCATGAACGTCACCGGAAATCAATCGATACAACAATAAGGAGGAGAAGAAGAAATGCAACAGTCTTCCAATCAAATGGGGCCTCAGCAAGCAACAAGCCTGCCGCAGGTAAAAGGACCGCACTTAAACGATCGTGACCGGATTAACGATATTCTGGCAACACAAAAGTACTTGTCAAACGGTTACAACGTCGCAACTTATGAAGCCAGCACTGACGAATTGTACCAATTGCAGTTGCAATGCCTGAATGAGGTCCATCAGGCAAGCCGCGAACTGTTCCTGCTCATGAACCAAAAGGGATGGTACAAGCTGGAAGCTGCAGATCAAAACAAAATCAGCCAGAAATCGCAGCAATTCAGCAACTATCGTACCCAGTTCCCTTACTCCTGACCCAATACCTCTTTCGCTGTCGGGAGCGAAAGAGGTTTTTTCTGTCCGTTAACCAGAAATTTTGTCAGCTAATGACTTCCTTTGTCATGGAGAAGGAATTTATTTGTAAGCCTCGAAAATGTTAACCAATATTTACTAAATAAGGGAGGATTATGTTTTATGACAGAAGCCGTTCAAATGACGACCAAAGAAGCAGCCGAACAATTGCAGGTGCATGCCCGCACCATTCGCAAATGGATTGATACATTTGAAGAATATATTCAGCCTGATATAAATGAACGGGGACATTATATCCTGTCAGAAGAAAGTTTTCGCCGCCTGGCCAATATTAAAAGAAGGCTTCAGGAACCGCACAGCTCCATGAAACAGGTCAGGGAAAATTTGATTAAAGAAGGAAAAATCAGAAATGCTCCTTGGACACCTTCCCGGGAATTTATTGAGGAAACTGAAAAAAACTTGCAGGAAATGATAAATATGATGGATGGAATGACCGACTTATTGGAGGAAATGGCGACACGGGTGGATCATGTCGAAAAACATATAATGGGCTTGTTCAATACAATGGATGAGCTTCAGCATAAATTACTGTCAGTCAGGTATGAATCGGCTTCTTCCAATGAAGTGCATCAAATGTTTGATGAAATTCGCAAAAAACAGGACCAGTTGCGCATGGAACTGAGGAATGTAACTTTTACGCAACGCCTTACCGCTGCCACCAATGAACAAAGCCTGCTTCCAAGGCGACAGAAAAAAGCCCGGTTTTTCGGCCTGCTTTAGACAGTCTTTTCTGACATTTGCGGGTTTGGCTTTCTGCCACCGATCCCGTCAATTATTAAAACCGGGAAAATTCAGATTCATTGGCTGATCTGTTTCGCCGACGCATAACTTTTCGCCGATTTTCACACGTTAAGTTAAAACCAGAGGGAGGAAGCCAACATGAACAAGAAATACCGGGATCTGAAAACAGTGGAATCATACAGAAATGAAATGATTCCGGAAGAATTTCCGGACGGGTCCTACGGTGCATCCACCAGCCAAAAACCGGGAAAATCATCGCCCTGGCGACCCAGCATGCTTCCCCCCGTTTTACATACGAAATGCGTGGATTTCATGAGGGAATGAAACGGCAATTTCCGGGAAGCCATCCGACTCACGACGAACCCGGTGATGAAACGAAATCCTAGACTTCTTTTGGAAAGGAAAACATCCCTTGCGTCGGAAATCACTATCTCCGGCTTGAAAAAGCTGACACAACCCATCATGTTTAATTACGATGGGTTGTTTTTGAGTTTACCCGTTTTAAAATAAAGTAAGCGCATCCAAAATTGCAAAATTCGTTTAGATATTCCTGCAGATAACTGATTTTTGTCTCCCTCTTGGCGCGGGCGCGATAATCGGCGAAAAAGCCCTTTAGTCTCAGCTGGCCATATCCCCAATCACCCACAATATAATCATATTTCTCCAGAATTTCACTAAACCGGCGTTTACACGCCTCAGGGTTCCAGCCATTTCGATAATCGGTTATCAGTTCATATTCCTGACCATGTATATAAATTCGCTCCATAAACGACCTACCTTTTCTAAAACAAGTCTACATCTATATGTTACCATAACCAACCCCTTTTGTTCCTCCATCCTTTTCCGGGAAAATTTTACCCCTGTAAAGAAATGACATATGGGGCAGGTTATAAGCAAGGAGGTGCCATGTACAATAATGGTAAAGAACTGGTTCATACTGCTGCTTTCCAGCTTTCTCATTTTCTCGGTTTCCGGATGCGCCCCGAATCATAATGATGACGGGGCGCAGGGAATGGAAAATCAGGGAAATCAGGAACCCCTCTACCGTGAACAAAATAATGACACGCGATTTGGAACGGTACAAAATGATATGATCAACGGCGATGAAGCAGCCAGAGGCGGCGGCCAGAATGAAATCGGGTATTTTAAATACATTCCTGAAAACTATACCAACAAAAACGGAGCCAATCCGGGAAACAATGTTTTTATTGACCGGTCTTTGCTGGCAAGGCAAATCGCGCAAATGGTTACTGTTTTGCCCAATGTGAAAGATGGCACGGCACTTGTAACCGATGACCACGTATTTATCGGAATCACGACCAAAAATGGCAAAATTGACAGGAAGACCGCCAGGGAAGCCAAACGGACAGCGGAAAGCCTGACCCCCCGTTATTTCAAGGTTTACGTGACAAGCGACAAAAAACTGAATGACGAGATCAAAAGCGTTGGAATGCGTATGACGACCAACAAGGATATCGAAGGAGTCCGGGGAGATCTGGAAGATTTATTGCGAAAAATGGGTGATGACACGCCACCGGACGTCAACGGGCAAATTGAACCCAACACGCGGCGGGAAATCAATCCCCAGGAAAAATAATACAGCAGTGTCCGATTTTCGCAGGACACTGCTTTTCAATCTGTCAGCGCTTCCACCCACATATCCATCTTATAGAAACGATATGAAAAAGGCTGCCAAGGGTCAGACAGCGGACGGGATGAGCCCACCTCTGACATGGACCGGCAGGCACTATATTTTATCGGAATCTTCTTCCCAGACTTCGTCCAGGTTATACCCAAAATAATCCGCCAGCATGGCCATGATTTCATATTTAGCATCTTCTGAAAGCTCACCTTTGCAGGATGGGGGCCCCGGCAAAAAGAGTCTGAAAAAGTGCTGAAGCAGGATCCCGGCAAAAGGACACTGCTTCAACAACAGAATAACTGGATGTATCTGCTTTTGCATTTCTGGTTTTGAACAGTCTCCTTCAGGAGACACTGTTTATTGTGCCTTTTTTTCCGACTTGCTTTGGGCAGATTGCACCTGTTCAAGCGCATGATAGGAGCTTCGAACCAACGGGCCTGATTCTACATGGGAGAAGCCCATGTTCAATCCGATTTCTTTCCATTTGGCAAACTCTTCCGGCGTATAATAACATTCCAGTTTCAAGTGTTTTTTTGTGGGTTGCAAATATTGTCCAATCGTTACAATATTTACCTGATGATCATACAGATCCTGCATCGCTTCCACCACTTCATCAAATGTTTCTCCCACTCCGACCATGATACTGGACTTTGTGGGAATATCCGGTTGCATTTCCTTGGCCTTTTGCAACAATTGCAGGGAACGGTCGTATTTTGCCTTGGAACGGACCCGGTCAGACCGGCGGCGAACAGTTTCAATATTGTGATTTAAGATGTCCGGCCTTGCATCCATGACAACCTTCAGAGCATCCCAGTCTCCCTGAAAATCAGGGATCAGCACTTCAACACTGGTCATTGGGTTCCGTTTGCGGATCGCTTTGATGGTGACGGCAAATACTGAGGCACCCCCGTCTTTCAAGTCGTCCCGCGCTACTGATGTGACCACGGCATGTTTCAGTTCCATCTGCCGGGCAGCTTCAGCCACCCGTTCCGGTTCCGCCAGATCCGGTTCCGTCGGCATTCCGGTTTTTACTGCACAGAAGCGGCATGCCCTGGTGCATATATCGCCTAAAATCATAAAAGTGGCCGTCCGATTGGCCCAGCATTCATATATATTGGGACAACGCGCTTCTTCGCAAACCGTATGCAAGGTTTTCCCGCGTATCATTTTCCTGATCTCCGAAAAATTTTCACTGGCGGTTAAACGAACTTTCAGCCAATCCGGTTTTCGTTGCTGCGCTGTTGATTTATTTTTACTTGCCACAAAGATCCCCCCATCATCAATCAAAAGCTGGTATCGCTTTCCATCTGATCATTTTATACAGACTTCTCATTCAAAAAAGAGTTCCGTACTAATCGTTCCCGGTTTTCATTACCCCTATATTAACACAAAGGCAAAAAAACTACCTTACCTCTTTCCTGGACCAAAAAATGATAAGCAAAAACCAGCTTTGTCCATAAAATATTCATGGACAAAGCTGGTTTTTTCAATAAATAACCCTTATTTTTTACAGAAAAATGTTAATTGCGATTTCGGATCAACAAATAGATAAAATAGGGTGCGCCAATGACAGCCGTAAACACACCTGCCGGAATCTCCAGCGGAGCCATCAGCGTTCGCCCGAGCAGGTCGGCAACCATGACAAAAATGGCTCCCAACAGTCCCGAAACCGGCAACAGGGCTTCATAAGAGGCGCCAACCAAACGTCTGGCCGCATGAGGCGCGATCAACCCGACAAAACTGATTCCTCCGGCAAAGGCAAACGCCGAGCCGGCCAGACCGGTACTTAACAGCAAAAAGAAAATACGCTGTCTGGAGCTGTTTCCGCCAAGCCCTTTGATCACATCTTCCCCCAGTTGCCCAACATTCAAATGGCGGGCAAAAAGCAGCGCGACAGGGATCAAAATGGACAACCACGGCCACAAGACAGCCACCTGATCCCAGTTACTTCCGTATACCGTTCCAGTAATCCACATTTTTGCCTGGCTTGCCTGGAAAACAGGCCCCATCAGAATGATGAGATTGGTCAGGGCCTGGGTTGCAGTGTAAAAGCCAATTCCCATCAGCACGAGCCGAAACGGAGATACTCCTTTTTTCCAGGACAGCAGATAAATGAGAAGCCCAATCGATCCGGCTCCCAAAAAAGCAGCCAAAGGAACCCAGAATAAACTGACGGACAGGTTACTGGATATGTCGCCAAAAAAGGTAATTACCAATACAGCACCGGCAGAAGCCCCGCCAGTTACACCGATAATGTCCGGAGAAGCGAGCGGATTTCGAATCACTGCCTGCAAAATTGCTCCCGCCATTGCAAGTGCTGCTCCGGAAAGCAAGGCAATTAGAACTCTTGGAAAACGTAACGTCATGATGACGAAAGAATTTTCCCCCATACCAAACAAACCTTTGATAACATCCAGGAAGGAGGTTGGGGTTTCCCCAATGGTCAAACTGCCAACCAGAACAGCAAAGGAAACAATGATCAACAAACTGATTACGAAAACAGCCTTCGTGTCCATCATCAGAGAAAAGCGGCCGATGCGTAACGGAAAATAACGTTTCATCCCTGTATCCTCCCTTTTCGCCGTGCCAGGTAAATGAAAAACGGCGTTCCGATCAAGGTGGTCATAACACCTGCAGGAATGGGCTGCTGCTGCATGATTAACCGTCCGCAAATATCAGCAACCAGCAGTAAAACTGCCCCATACACCATACTGTAAGGGAGAAGCCAGCGATGGTCGTTTCCAACCAGCGTCCGGACAAAATGCGGGACAACCAGCCCGACAAACACTACCGGACCGGCAATGGCGACGGAGCCGCCTGCCAAAAAAGCGATAACAATAACACCGAGCAGTTTGACTATTCCAATTTTAATCCCCAACCCCCTGGCCACATCATCCCCCATCATCAGTACGTTCATGACTCTGGCCAATCCAAGCGCGAGCAGGTGACCTGCAGCCAAAAAAGGAAATACGGGCATAGCCAAGGACAAACTTCGTCCTTCTACAGATCCTGTCAACCAGAACAGCAACTCTTCCAGGCTTTTTTCATTCATGGTCAGCAGGCCTTGTGTCAAGGAGGAAAACAAAGCCATGATGGCTGCACCGGCCAGGGTCAATTTCAGCGGTGTCATTCCGTCCCGCCCAACCGAACCCAGAATGTATACCAGAAATATGGATAATGCGGCGCCGGCAAAACCGGCGATCATCAGCGGCATCATTGCTGTGACGCTGAACACGGCTATCGACAGGACAATGAATAAACTTGCTCCCTGATTGACACCAAGGGTTGCCGGAGAAGCGAGCGGATTTCTGGTCAAGACTTGCATGATGGCACCTGCAACAGCCAGACTTGCCCCGACAGCAACCGCAATGACCGTTCGCGGGACACGGGTGGTTTGAACGATCAAATGATCATTGTTATTTTGAAAATGGGTAAATGACTTGATTATTTCCGAAAGAGGGATATCGGTTACCCCTACACTGACACTGAGCACCATGAATAATCCGGTCAAAAAAAGTCCAAGGAATAATCCGGTCCATTTAATATATGTTGATGAAAATATTTCTTTTGCCCCCGTCACCTTTCCTTCCTTCCTCTCTCCGCTTGAACTATCAGAATCAAACCCTTTTCTTTGGAAAATCAACTTTAGTCTATTAGAACTATAAAAACGTGTCAATGAATTTGAAAATCATTCTCAAAATAATTGACAAACTCAACCCGCTTATCTATAGTAAAAGTAATAATGATACTGATAATTATTTTCAACAAAAGGGAGGGGATACATATATTTCTTTTGCGGAAAAAAAACCAGTTTTTACTATTTTCCATTTTATTGGCTTTTTCCCTGACAATGACTGGATGCGGCAGTTCACCCACCTCTACGGAAAACAGTAAAACAACCACCCGCTCCATCAAACACGCCATGGGAACAACACAAGTTCCAGAACATCCGGAACGTGTGGTTGTTTTGACCAATGAAGGACTGGAAACGCTTCTGTCCCTGGATGTCAAGCCGATTGGCGCTGTTAAGGGATTCACCTCTGATGGAGAACCCTGGTATGACCATCTTGAATCCCAACTGTCCGGTGTCAAAGTGGTAGGAACGGAACATCAGCCAAATCTGGAAACAATCGCCAGTTTAAAACCCGATCTGATTATTGGAAACAAGATGCGCCAGGAAAAGGTATACAACCAGTTGAATGCCATTGCTCCCACTGTTTTCGCGGAAAAGTTGCAAGGCGACTGGAAAGAAAACTTCAGGCTGTATGCCCTGGCAGTTAATAAAGAAGACAAAGCCGGAGAAGTCCTGGCCCAATATCAGCAAAAAGTGGATGAAATTCGTAAAAATGCCGGCGGCCTCATTGATAAAAAGGTATCCATCGTCCGCTTCATTGCCGGTAATACCCGCCTCTATCAATTGGACAGTTTTTCGGGCGTCATCTTGAAAGATATCGGATTTGACCGTCCTGGGATCCAAAACCAAAACAGCTTTGCCGCCGTAATTACCAAAGAACAGATTCCGCAGGCAGATGGTGACATTCTCTTCTACTTTACCTATAACTCCGGTGACAGCAATGGTTCTGCGCAGGAAAAGGAGTTCACCAGCGATCCACTGTGGAAAAACCTGAATGCCGTAAAAAGTGGAATGGCCTTCAAGGTAGACGATGTCATCTGGAATACAGCAGGGGGAACCAAAGCAGCCTTCCTGATGCTGGATCAATTAAACAGCCAAATCAGTGCCATCAAGCAAAAACAAGGACAATAGCGATTGTTCCCTCATGAAGGAAACGATCGGACCCAAAAACCTCTTTCTCCTTTGTCTATCCAGGCACGTTACCCTTTTTGGAATATATATCTCCCTAAAAGCGCATAAATCTGCCTTTGCAGCAATTTGCAAAGATCACTTTACCTCAATAACCGCCTCTCACCAGGATTAACAGAATATACTGTTCCAGCCCTGTTTATCAGGGCTTTTTTAATGCACATATTTCTTCTCTCACCGCGCAAACTATTGATATCCATGATTTTGAAACAAGCGGTGATTTTTCAATGTGGAAAAAATTTCTCAATATCAGTTTGTCACTCCTGATTCTTATGGCTTCTCCACTAAGTGCAACAGCGAATAGTCATACAAAAAATGATGATCTTCTCTATTTGTTTAAATCCATGCAAATCCTGACAGATGTACCCTGGTATTATCTGGCAGCCATCAACCAATTTGAAAAAAACCTGCGCCACCCTGAAAAGAAAAAAGAAAAAAAATCTCTCAAGTATTTATCCATTCAAATCCCCAAAGAAGTGTGGGCGGGAATCCTCAACCCTGATCCTGATGATAAAAATCCCGAGTCTATCAAGTTTTTCCAGGGAATCGGCAGGGACGGAGACGGAGATCAAAAGGCTGATTGGCAAAATGACACCGACGTACTCTATTCCATCGCCGTTTATTTAGCCATGGACGGCACCGGTGAGGATCAGATTCGAACAAAGTTATGGGACTACTACAAACATCCGGTTTCGGTAGATGTCATCACCCATATCGCAAAGATTTATCAAAAATTTGATACGCTCGATCTGGATCAGACCAGGTTTCCCATTCCCCTTGAATATAACTACACTTACCACAACACCTGGGGCGACCGGCGCGGCTGGGGCGGGTTGCGCATACATGAGGGAACGGACATTTTTGCCAATTACGGAACACCTGTTTTAAGTACCTGTTACGGCTATATTGAGCTGATTGGATGGAACCGGTATGGAGGCTGGCGGGTTGGTATTCGTGATATCCGTAATAACTATCATTATTTTGCTCACCTCAACCATTTCCGCAAAGGGCTGAAAAAGGGGGATATCGTCAAACCCGGAGACCAGATTGGAACAGTCGGCTCTTCGGGATACGGCCCCAAAGGGACATCGGGAAAATTCCCGCCTCACCTGCATTACGGGATTTACCGCTTTAACGGGAGGAATACCTATTCCTTTGACCCATATCCCCTGCTGAAAAAATGGGAGCGCGAAGCATACAAACAAAAGCGGCAAAAAAAGAAGAAACAGAAGCAAAGCAAATCCCGGAACACAATCCGCTGGGTGGACTGACACCGAAAAAAGCATGATGGCCAGAGCCACCATGCTTTTTCAATTTTATTTCCGCCAACTATTGATGCAGCTTTGAATTCCGGTATCCATACAGAAAATAGATTAACAGACCAATCAGGAACCAGACGAGAAAACGCAGCCACGTTAAGGCTGACAATTGAAAGGCCAGGAACGAACAGAGCACGATTGCCAGCAGCGGAGTATAAGGAACAAATGGAGTTCTGAACTTTCTTGGTAAATCCGGCTGTTTATAACGGAGGATAATTACAGCAATGGATATCATGACAAATGCAGCCAAGGTTCCCAGGTTTACCAGTTGCGCCAGATCATTCAGCGGAACAAGGGAACCCAGGAGGGCGGCAATGAGGCCGAAAACCCAGGTCGTAACATATGGCGTGCGATACCCGGGATGAACTTTTGACAATATTTCCGGCATCAGCCCATCCCGGGACATGGAAAAAATGATCCGTATTTGTCCGTATAACATAACCAGCATGACAGTAATCATCCCAATCGCCGCACCCAGGCTGACGATTCCCACCAGCCAGTCCTGTCCCGTCACACTTAAGGCAAACGCCACCGGGGCTTCCTGATGGTTTTCAAACTGCGTGAAATGAACCATTCCGGTCATGAGCGCAGATACAATGACATAAAGGAGGGTAACGATCCCCAAAGACCATAAAATTCCTCTTGGCAGATCTTTTGCCGGGTTTTTCGTTTCTTCAGCCGCGGTGCTTACCGCATCAAAGCCAAGATAGGCAAAAAAGATGAGAGCGGCACCCTCAAACACTCCTTTTATGCCAAAAGGCATGTACGGCGTCCAGTTTTCCGGGGTTACATAAAAAGCACCAACCGCAATAAAGAGAACAATCACGACCAGTTTAATGACAACCATAATATTGTTTACCCGTTTGGATTCCTTAACCCCGAGGGAAAGCAGCCAGGTGATGACAAATACAATGATGAAAGCAGGCAGATTCATGTAGGTGATAATCCCTTGCATGGCTCCGGGTGCTGCAGTGAAAACTGTTGGAAAATGAATTCCGAAACCGGCCAGAAGCGACTGAAAATAACCTGACCAGCCTGCCGAAACCGAGCTTACAGCCAGCATGTACTCCAAAATAAGGTCCCAGCCAATGATCCAGGCAAAAAATTCGCCCATCGTGGCGTAGCTGTAAGTATAGGCTGAACCGGACACCGGCACCAGCGAGGCAAATTCCGCATACGTAAAAGCGGCCAGAAGACAGGTGATTCCGGCAATAATAAAGGAAATGGGCAGGGCAGGACCTGAAAACAGTGAACCCACCCCGGTAAGCACAAAGATCCCCGTCCCGATAATGGCTCCAATTCCCATCATCGCCAGGTCAGTCGCTGATAACTCCTTGCGCAGAGTGATCCCTTGCCGGGTCATTTTTAACAACTCTTCAATCGACTTTTTTCGCAATAAGTTCACAGACAAACCTCCTTTGAAGAATTTGCGGAAAACAAATTATAATAAAATTATTTAGAAAAATGCGATATTGCTTATATTATATATGAAATTTTTGTAAAAATAAATAATAAATCCTGCTTAAAATAGCAGGATTTATTATTTATGTATAAATTGTTTTCTTTGTATTTTACTGCAATTAATCTGTTCCAATTGCCTATGTCCCGGGAATATTGCCATGCAAAAGAAGCCGTCTTTTTTTACCATCTTTATAACAGGTCGTGCCGGTTTTTTAATCAGAATTAGAGTTTTTATCACCGTCCTTTTCCTGCCTTTCCAGAACGGCCAGAATCCTGTCCGGTTGCAGTCCCTGAATGGCTGTATCATCAACAACGGTTACCGGTACATCCAAAAAGCCCATTTCTTTTATTTCATCCATGTATGCAGAATTCAGGGAACAGTCCCTTTCTTTGTATGTAATCCTGTAATCATCAAGAAAACGTTTCAATACATTGCATTCCAGGCAATGCGGCTTTGTATAGACTATCACGGCCATTTTTCCATCCATCCTTTCCTGGTTTATGAAAAGATCTTTCAGGCAGGAATTGCGTTGGTTTCTGATATAATGAACTTTGAATATCTCCATCATTTTCCCTTTATTTATGATTATTTGTCAGAGTAGGAGAGATGGCTTTTGCATAAAAACCTGCGCAGCTTTATGAACCAGCTGGAAGCTGAAAAAGAATTGGTGGTTATTGATACCGAAGTTGATCCCAAGCTTGAACTGGCTGAAATTCATCGCCGTGTGATTGCAGAAAATGGTCCTGCTTTATTGTTTACGCATGTAAGAGGAAGTTCCTTTCCAGTAGTAACCAATTTGTTCGGGACATCGCGGCGGATAGAAATGGCTTTTGGCTCACAGCCTGAACAACTGATGAAACAAATCATTTCCCTTGCGGAAAAGATCATGCCCCCTTCACCAAAAATACTGTGGCAAGAAAGAGAACTGTTGCAGAAACTGCTGAAAGTGGGGGTAAAACAAGTTTCTTCCCGTCATGCTCCCGTTCTCGAGCACAGGCAGGAAGAGATCGATCTGACCCAGCTTCCGATGATTACCTCCTGGCAGGAAGACGGCGGTCCTTTTATTACACTGCCTCTTGTCTATACACAACATCCCGAAAGCAAACATCACAATGTCGGAATGTACCGCATGCAGATTTTCAACAAAAACAACACGGGCATGCACTGGCAAATCCATAAAGGCGGGGGCTTTCATCACTATGAAGCAGAAAAACGGAACCAACCCTTGCCCGTACATGTTCACCTGGGAGGACCTCCGGCCCTGATTGCCTCTGCAATCGCGCCAGTGCCGGAATTTTTGCCGGAACTTTTGCTGGCGTCATTGATCCTCGGAGAAAAATTGCCTGTTGTCAAAAGCAAAAACGGCTATCCTTATATTGCTGAAGCAGAATTTGTGCTGGCAGGGATCGTGCCTCCCCATGAACGCCGCATGGAAGGCCCGTTTGGTGATCATTACGGGTATTATTCCCTGGCACACGAGTTTCCTGTTTTTCATGTAAAGGAAATTTATCATCGCAAAGATGCCATTTACCCGGCAACTGTTGTCGGGAAACCCCGCCAGGAAGACTATTATCTGGGCGAGTTTTTACAGCGATTGTTATCTCCCGCCTTTCCGATGGCCATGCCAGGTGTAAGGGATTTGTGGACATATGCCGAAACCGGCTTCCATTCGCTTGCCTCCGCAGTCGTGCGGGAAAGTTATAATCGGGAAATCCTGGCCAATGCCTTCCGCATTTTGGGTGAAGGACAGCTTACACTCACCAAATTCCTGATTCTAACCGACCAGTCTGTTCCGCTTGAGGATTTCAGCCCATTGTTTGAAACGGTCCTGGAGCGGATGAATCCGGCAACCGATCTGTTTGTGTTTAACCATACCTCGATGGATACTCTTGATTACACGGGCCGCCGACTCAACTACGGCAGCAAGGCGGTGCTGATTGGAACCGGCGAGCCAAAACGGACCCTGCCGGCGGAATACCATGGTCCCGACCTGAAAGGAATCTCCGGTATCAGTGTCTACTGTAAAGGCGCGTTGGTCCTGGAAGCCGAGCCATTTGCGCAAAATCCGGAACTGGCTGACCAGCTCCTGGATCATTATAGAGACTCCCTGTCGGAGTGGCCGTTTATTTTCCTGGTTGACGACATCGGGGCTGTCTCCGGACAAACCTCTTTCCTGTGGACAGTATTTACCCGTTTTGATCCGGCACATGATATTTATGCACGCTCTAAACTTCACAATCATCACCCCAACTACCGGTTCCCCATCATTGTGGATGCACGGATAAAACCGGGATATCCTGATGAACTGGAACCCGACCCGGCAATCCGGAAAAAAGTGGACGAACGGTGGAAACAGTATTTTCCTTCTTCAATTTGACAGAAAAACGGTGTGGCCTGTTGCAAGGTCACACAGTTTTTTTACTGTTTCATCCGCGGATCAAAAATATCCCGCAATCCGTCGCCCAGCAGGTTAAATCCAAGCACTGTCAACATAATGGCAAGTCCCGGAAAAATCATGGTCCACGGCGCCAGTTGAATAAATTCGCGTGAGTCCGACAGCATGGTTCCCCATTCCGGTTGCGGAGGCTGTGCCCCCAATCCGAGAAAACCCAGGGCTGCTGCTTCAATCACAGCGGTTGCAAATCCCAGAGTTCCCTGCACCATGATTGGTGTCCAGCAATTGGGAAGAATGTGCCGCCATAAAATGCGGCTGTTTTTCATGCCAATCGCCCTGGCGGCAAGAACAAAGTCTTCCTGCTTTACGCTTAACACACGGGAACGCATCAGCCGTCCAAACGTCGGGATATTAATGATGGCAATGGCAATCAGCGCGTTGTTTAAACCCGGGCCAAGCATCGCCACAATCGCAATGGCCAGCAAAATACCGGGAAAGGCCAGCAAGATATCGAAGAGGCGGGAAATCAGGGAATCCTGCCACTTTCCATAATAACCGGCGACTAACCCAAGAAAACTTCCTATAATAATGGAGCCGGTAATGGCAACAAAGCCGACCCACAAGGAGATCCGCGCTCCATAGATAATCCGGGTAAAAATATCGCGTCCCAAATCATCTGTTCCAAACCAGTGGGCCGCTGATGGATCATCCAATGTTTCCCTGGTTGAAGTGTAAAATTCATAAGGAGTCAGCAAAGGAGCGAAAATGGCACACAAAATAAAAATCACCACCAGGGAAGCTCCAATTACGGCGGAGCGGTGCCGGATAAAGGAACGAACCAAATCTCGAAGCGGTTTTGCCTCTAAAGAGGAGTTCCGGTTAGCAGAACCGGTTTCATTTGGCGGGACTGGCGGTTTGGTCCGGGAAAATTGCATACAATCACTCCTTCCCATATTTAATGCGCGGGTCGATCCACGCATACAGGAGATCAACGATCAGATTGATCAAAACGAAAATGGTTGCAAGCACTAAAATCCCTGACTGGATCACCGGATAATTGCGCTGGTTGATCGCGTCGTAAACGTACCTTCCCACCCCGGGCCAGCTGAAAATGGTTTCTGTTAACACGGCACCCCCCAGTAAAAGACCCAGCTGCAATCCCATTACGGTTAAAATGGGAATAAACGCATTTTTTAACGTATGTTTGTAAATTACCCAAAATTCCGACAGTCCTTTGGCACGTGCGGTGCGGATATAGTCCTGGCGCATCACTTCCAGCATGCTTGATCGCGTCATGCGGGCGATGACAGCCATCGGAATTGTTCCCAGCGCAACCGCCGGAAGGATCAAATGCATCAGTACATCCTGTAACCAATGAAAATCACCATATAACAATGAATCCAGGACATAAAACTGGGTTAACGGCTCAAACCCCAGCCGGGGATCAACCCGGCCATACGACGGAAGCCAATCCAACTGCTGCGCAAACAGCCATTGTTCCATCAGCCCTAGCCAAAACACAGGAATCGACACCCCGATCAGAGCAATAAACATGGCCCCGTAATCCATCCATGAATTTTGCTTCCAGGCTGATAAAATGCCCAAATTCACGCCCAAAAAAACAGCGATCAAGAGAGCAGCAATCGTCAATTCGGCAGTCGCCGCCAAAAACGGGCCTATTTCTTCGGCAATCGGTACCTGTGTAATTAAAGAAGTCCCCAGATCCCCCTTCAAAAGCCCCTTTACATAGTTTAAATACTGAACATAAAAGGGCTGGTCCAGTCCGAGACTTTCCCGGATTTGCTGCAATTGCTCCGGGGTTGCCTTGTCACCGGCAATCGTTTTTGCCGGATCACCGGGGATAGCATGCACAATCGAAAAAGTAATGAGTGACATGCCGATCAGAACGGGAATCAGCATCAAAATACGGCGTAAGGTATATGTCAGCATAAAATGTACCACCTCGTTTCCTGCAATCGGTCAGGTGGCATGGTGACAGGGAGAATTTCCCTGCCAAAATGCCACCTGACGGTTTTTCATTCCTTGACATCCAGATTCTCCATGATGAGTTGAGTCGTCGGATGAGGAACAAATCCGGTTATATCCTTCCGTGCGGCATAGGTATCAGTCGCATGTGCGATTGGAACCCATGGCGCATCGTTTTTAATCAATTTCTGGGCTTCCAGATACAATTTGCTTCGTTCTTCCTGACTGGTCAAACCTTGTGCCCGGATGAGAAGCTCGTGAACCTGATCGCTTTTGTAGAAAGCGATGTTCCCTGCATCCGGCATCCGGGTATTATCCTTATCCAGCAGGACATACAGGAAATTGTCCGGATCCCCGTTATCTCCGTTCCAGCCCATCAGTGCCATTTCATGTTCGCCTTTGCCTGTCAGATCCAGATAAGTCTGCCAGTCATAAGTCACAATTTTCGCTCTGATGCCAATTTTGGCCAGGTCAGCCTGTATAAATTCCGCAATCTTCTTTCCGTTTGGCATATAGGGGCGCGGTTCGGTCATGGCATAAAATTCAATTTCAAAACCATCCGGATATCCGGCTTCTTCCAGCAATTGTTTTGCTTTATTGAGATCAAACGGATAATCCTGAACCTGGTCATTGTAACCCCACATCATTGGCGGAATGGGATTTACCGCCGGAATTGCCTGTCCGGCATAAAAGTTTTTGATAATGGCTTCCTTGTTGACGGCATGGTTAATCGCTTGCCGTACTTTTACATTGTCAAGCGGTTTTTTTCCCGTATGAAAAGCCAGATAACCGACATTCATGCCAGGCTGTTCATATAGTCTGAACTGGCTGTCCTGCCTGATCAAATGGGCATCATTGGGATTCAATCCATCCATCATGTCAATGCCTCCCGATTTCAGCGCTGAGTAACGTGCGGCATTATCGGGAATCGATTTGAAAATGATCCGGTCCAGTTTGGGCTGCCCCTTTTTCCAGAAGTTTTCGTTTTTCACCAGCACAACCGAATCATTTTTCTTCCAGCTTTCAAACTTGAACGGACCGGTTCCAACCGGATTTTGCGCAAATTTGACCGGATCTTTTTTTACAGCTGCCGGAGAAGCAATGCCAAACGGGGACATGGCCAGATTGCTCAAGAATGGCCCCAGGGGTTTTTTCAATTTAAACTGGACGGTATATTCATCCAGTGCCGTCACACTCTCAATCACATGGCCATCATCGCCCTTGAATCCGCCAAACATATATCCGTAATATGGAAATTCCCCTCCCTTGTGTTCGGGATGATTGGGGTCCATCCAGCGTTCAAAGTTATATACCACTGCCTCGGCGTTAAAAGGAGTGCCGTCGTGAAACTGGACGTTTT
The DNA here is from genome assembly GCF_013868055.1 of Thermoactinomyces mirandus. Classification (GTDB taxonomy): domain Bacteria; phylum Bacillota; class Bacilli; order Thermoactinomycetales; family Thermoactinomycetaceae; genus Thermoactinomyces; species Thermoactinomyces mirandus. Next base: position 46,431 of record NZ_JACEOL010000034.1, read on the forward strand.
TGCGCAACTTGAAGGTCCAGGTCAACCCGTCCGCGCTGGTTTCCCAACTTTCAGCCAGACCCGGAACCACTTCGGTTGACTCTTTGTCATATTCGACCAATTTATCAAAGATCTGGTCTATCGGCTTAAAAGATTCTCCATCTGTCACCTGAATGGGATCAAGCAATTTGGAGTCAGCCCCCCGGCCATAAACCAGCGTTTTGCCCCCTGTTGCGGTTTTTTTCTCGACACAGCCAACCAACACGGAAGAAAAAAGAAATACAGCAGCCAAATTGATGATCCAAAAACGTTTTCTCATTTTATCTCCTCCTTTTCAGGAATGGAAATCGTACGGTTTCATTGCCCCGTTCTCCTGCCAAATCATCCCCAGGTCAAACGGACAATTGACTTTATCCCCCTTTTTCCATCAAATGGCAGGCAACCATATGGCCGCCGCCGGCATCTTCAAAAACAGGCCTCTCCTCCCTGCAACGTTCAAATACATGAGGACAGCGGGGATGGAAGGCACATCCGGCAGGAGGCTTCTCGGGGCTTGGCACATCTCCTTTTAAAATCATGCGCTTCCTTTTTGCTTCCGGGTCCGGCACCGGAACAGCAGACAGCAATGCCCGGGTATACGGATGCAAAGGCTTGCTGTACAGTTCGTCCCGCGGCGAAAGCTCAATCATTCTTCCCAAATACATCACTCCGACCCGGTGACTGATATGTTTTACAACACTCAAGTCATGAGAGATAAAAATATAGGTCAGCGAAAACTGTTCCTGCAGGTCCATCATCAAATTCAAAACCTGCGACTGGATCGAAACATCGAGGGCGGACACCGGTTCATCGGCGACAATCAGCTTTGGCCTGGTGGACAGGGCCCGGGCAATCCCGATCCTTTGCCTTTGACCCCCACTGAATTGATGCGGATAGCGTTCGCCATGAAAAGGGTTCAAACCAACGACATGGAGCAGTTCCTGTACCTGTTCCTTCCGCTCTTTGGCCGTCCCGATCCCATGGACAATCAGCGGTTCCTCAAGGATATTGGCAATCTTCTGGCGGGGATTCAAAGACGCAAACGGATCCTGGAAAACCATTTGCAGATCGCGGCGGGTTTTTCTCATTTCGCCGGCACTCAGCTGAAACAGGTTTTTTCCGTCAAAGATCACTTCGCCGCCAGTCGGTTCATACAAACGGATCATCGTACGCCCGGTTGTGGATTTGCCACAGCCGGACTCACCGACAAAGCCCAGGACTTCCCCTTCTTCCACCGTAAAACTGACATCGTCCACAGCCCTGACTTCCCCGGTCTTTTTGCCGAACATTCCACCGTATACCGGAAAGCTCTTCTGCAAATTTCTCACGTCAAGCAGTACCATGTTCCTGTTCCCCCCCCTGATGCAAAAAACAGCGGCTCAAGTGTCCTTCAGCCACAGGACTTAAAGGCGGAACTTCTTTTTTACATCGTTCCATCACATCCTGACACCTTGGAGCAAACCGGCATCCAGCTGGCATATTATGAGGCGGCACGACCTGGCCGGGAATGGCATACAGCCGTTTCTGCCGCTCTTCCATTCCGGGAATGGACCTCAGCAATCCTTGTGTATAAGGATGACCAGGACTTTTATATAATGAGTAGCGGTCGGTTTCTTCCACTACCTGCCCGGCATACATAACGAAAACACGGTCACATAATTCTGCGATGATCCCCAGGTCGTGTGTGATCATTAAGATGGAGGTTCCAAACTCTTTATTCAACAGTCTCATTAAATCCAGGATTTGGGCCTGAATTGTCACATCCAATGCAGTGGTCGGTTCATCGGCAATCAACAGGCGGGGCTTTAAAATCATGGCCATCGCAATCATGACGCGTTGCCGCATTCCGCCTGACAGCTGATGGGGATATTCTCTCAGGATTCCCTCACGGGAAATACCCACTTTTTTTAACATCTCCAGGGAACGTTGCTCGGCTTCGCGCCTGGAACATGTCTCATGGGTGCGAATCGCCTCGGTTAACTGATTGCCAATCGTAAACAGAGGATTCAGAGAAGTCATCGGTTCCTGAAAAATCATGGCGATCTCTTTTCCGCGAATGTAACGCATTTTGCGCGAAGGTATCCTGACCAGATCTTTTCCCTCAAACAGGATCGAACCATTTACGATCTTTCCGGGAGGTTGAGGAACCAGTCCCATAATGCTTAACGAAGTTACGCTTTTACCGCAGCCGGACTCGCCGACCAATCCGACGATTTCCCCTTTATTGATGGTAAGGTCAACGCCATCTACGGCTTTAACCACCCCCTGATCCGTGAAAAAATGCAACTTTAATTGCTGAATCTCAAGCATGGGTTGAGCCAAATGAATCACCTCAAAAAAATTGATAAAAAACAGTGCACAGTTGAGGTCCCTGAAACAAACCGGGCTTGCAAATCTGCCAATAAGAGGATTGTGCCAGCCATACTTATCAACAAACCATTTTCTGTTTTTTATAATAATAAAAATATTACTAATTTGTTATATTCTCTGTAAAAATAAAAAATCCCTCTTTCGATAATAAATCTTTTTTCTTCCTGAGAACATCAATCATGACCCCTCGCCCATCCACAAAAAAACCGGGCAAAATTGCTTTTGCCCAGCTTTAAAGATCAAACGCTTTCCTGTCTTGAAACAGGTTGGTATTCGCCCCGTCCTGGTCTTTATTCCACATCATTTCCATTTTTTAAACGATATCCCATATGAAGTACCGACCCGACATATTGATTTAATGGAAATCCTCCGCGGATCGCCTCTGTGATGAATTCCTTGGCCACCCGGATTGCTTCCTGAACCGTTTTGCCTTTGGCAAGTTCTGCGGTAATCGCTGCGGAAAATGTACAACCGGCCCCGTGAATATATGGGGTATCAATCCGTTCTTCTTCCAGCACCCTGAAATCACGGCCATCATACAACACATCCACTGCCTTGTCGTGTTCCAGTTTGCTTCCCCCTTTGACAATCACCACTTTTGCTCCCAGTTCGTAAATTCTCACCGCTGCTTCTTTCATGTCCTCCACCGTTTTAAGCGGATGCATTTTGCTCAATTGCCCTGCTTCAAACAGATTGGGCGTAACGACCGTTGCCAGGGGCACCAGAATTTCCCGCAACGCATCCGCCAATTCCGGATGAAGTACTTCATCCGTTCCTTTGCATACCATGACCGGGTCAATGACAGCCGGAACCTGCTGTGACCGGATTGCCTCAGCGGCGGTTTCAATAATTTCCACAGAACCCAGCATTCCCGTTTTCATGGCATGAACGCCGATTCCTTGCAAAATGGTTTTTAATTGTGCCCGCAAGACATCTATGGAAATGGGAAATACCCGATGACTCCAGCGTTGGTCCGGGTCCATGGCCACAATCGTTGTCAACGCTGACATTCCATAGACACCACGTTCCTGGAAGGTTTTCAAATCAGCCTGAATGCCAGCGCCCCCACTGCTGTCTGATCCTGCAATTGTCAGTGTTTTATATCTTTCCGCCATATTTATCCTCCTAATTATCCCCATTTATTGGTTTAGTTTGTCTTTATTTACTTCAAATGATAATAAATTCTTTACGAATAAGAAAGGCTTAACTTATTTTATGGAAAGGCAATATTTTCACCGTTCCCCATTTGCAAAGAGTTTGCTAGAATGAAAGGCATGATAGGGGGATGGATGGATGAAACAGGAACAAAGGATTGACTTGACAAAGTATGTATCCAATCTCGACAAAAACGTCTACACCATTTTTAATCTGCCCGAAGAAGTAATCGCCGTCATTTTTGCCTACGTCAGCCGGTCTTCTGCCAGTTTTCGGGAAAATCTGGAAAAACTTTTATCTGATGAGGAGTTGCAAGTCACCCGGAACGCCTCAGGAATGGCCAGGGGATCTTCCGAAAAGGCGGCCCGCTTTCATGAAAAATGGGTTGTCAGTTATGGGCACAGCAGCGTTGCAGAACATGCTGTCGCCCATATCGGAATCGAGAAAATCAGCCGGCTGGCATCCGCCGAGCTGGAACTGGCCAATTCATTCAACAGTTTTACCGAATACAGCCAACGCTATCAACGCCCGAAACGGGGAGAATTTTATTTGCCTCCTGAACTGAATCGGCACCGGGAACTGAAACAGAAGTTTCTCGCTCTTCAGGAAAGGGCGTTTGACACTTATGACCAACTGATGCACGACTTGAATAATCATTTAATAGAAACGATTCCCCGGAAGCAGAACGAGTCGGATCGCGCTTACCGTTTACGTGTGGAAAAAATCGCTTTTGAAGATGCCCGCTATGTGCTTACCTTGGCTACCCTAACCAGTCTGGGCATGACTGGAAACGGCCGTGCCTTAAGAGACACGCTGATTCAGCTGTTATCCAGTCCGTATGACGAATGCCGGCAGCTGGCCAAAGCGATGGAACAGGAAATCAGCCAGGTCATCCCCACGTTGTTAAAATATGTAAAACCGAGTGACTATCTGCTCACAACAAAAAAACAGCTGGAAAATACTCTTTCACCGGAACCGGCTCCTTCGTCCCGGCCGGTGGAAGGTCCTGTGGCCCGCATGACCAAAATGCCTCCATATGAAGAAGCATTACTGGAACTTGCCACTCGCCTGATAATCAGCGAAACTTGCCTTTCTTATGCCGAAGCAAGACAACAGGCTCTCTCCTGTTCGACAAGACAACTGGAAGAAATGGCAGAAGCAGCCTTGTGCAACCTGAACTTTTTCGATAACCCGAGAGGTGAATTTCACCATCTCCATTACCAGTTTGAATTTATGATTTCCGAAGCGAATTGGCACCAGTTGCTTCGTCACAACCGCCGTACCCATTTTTCTTATGGTTTGCCAACGATTCGATTCGGTTATACCATTCCTCCCCACATCAGGGAAGCTGGACTGGAACCCGTCTACCGGGAGTTTTTACAGGAAGCGGAAAACATTTACCGGGAACTTTCAGCGTTTGACCCGCTCATTGCTCCCTATGCCGTTACCAATGCGCATCATCGCCAGGTCGTGGCAACTGCCAGTCTGTGGGAGTTGTATCATTTAATCAATTTGCGCACTTCCCCCGAAGCGCAATGGGACATCCGCCAGGCATTTATGTCGCTGCTGGAGGAATTGAAAGTTCATCATCCGGTATTCGCCAAATATGCGCAACGCCGCCTTGCCAACTGATCCGACAGCCGTGGCACGAAATCGTTTCGTTGCCATGGCTGTCTTTAAAAAGCATCTTGCAAGAAAACATCTTATGATTCCGGAAACGACACGATATAATAGAATTATCATGGGAAATGCGAGGTGATTCCAGATATGTTAAAAACTTTTGCCCAGAATGAATTGATCTCCAGCCATGACCTGGAAGAAATGAACAAGCAAAAATTGTTTGACGATCTCCTGCACACAAACAAAAAACTGGGGCTTGTCCATAACAACCGTTTGCGGGCCGTAATCCTGGATATCAATGCCTATGAACAGTTGATAAACCGGCTCGATGAACTGGAAGAGATGTATGAAGACATGAAATGGGGTGATACCTTAAAAGAACGCTTCACCATCCGGGAGACGGAATGGATTGAAAAACCGGAACATGTTTCCCGGCTCTCGTTTCTCCGTCAAATTCCGGATCAAAACAAAGGACCGACATCATTATGATTGAAAAGTATCATCCCCATTTTCGCGATGATCTGTTATTTATCGCCGGTGTTCTCGGCAAGAAACGATTTCAGGAATTTTTGCTGCAACTGGACCGGGCCATTGTCCAGGTGATCCGAAACCCCTATAAGGCTGCACGCTTGAAATATGCCCCGCTTACCGGATATCGCAAAAAAAAGTTTTTTTCCGTCGCCCGTCCCAAAAAAAAACAACGTCCGGACCTTCGCCTGATTTATCGCTATATTCCTGCTGAAAAAACCATTTATTTTGTCGCAGTCGGCTTCCGGATTGCCCAAAAGCCACGAAATCCGCATGATGTTTATCAGCGGACCCGAAAAAGGGATTTATCCTGTGGAAAAGAAACAGATTCTGCCTCTACCTGATTGCCCGGTTCAGAATAATCGCATTTTTTGTTTAACGGGAGATCAGGTATTTTTATTGTCCAAAAGAAAAACCGCTGTTTTAGCGGTTACAGAATATAAAAAAACTGTAAAGCCGATTTCTGGTCCAAGTAAAGGTCGATGTTTAACTACCGGTTTAACTCTTACTTAAGCTGTGACCTGTTCTATAACGAAAGTTCACAAACTTTTGTCATAATGGCTAAGTATTTATGGCAACTTCATTGCTAGTCAAAAAGATATTTTGCACAAACAGGATACTTATATGCTTTTGTAAATAACCTCTATTTTCCCTTTTTCAATCTTGAATCCTGGTAATAATACGCTGTCAAATAGATCGTTCCTGTTGCCGGCTTCTTTTCGTCTGTCCACTGGTACTTCCAGACTGTTACAGAGATCAGCCGGTCTCCCTTTTGCAATTCGTCGATTAATCGAATCCACTCTTCTTTGGTTGCCGCAACCTCTAACCTGATCCATACAGGCTGAAGAAATGGGTTTTTCTCATTTTCCATTCCTGTCTGCAAATCCGACGTCTGGCTCTTTCCTGCTTTTGCCTGGTCTGCGGGTAAAAAAGAATCGTAAGTTTCCGCTAACTGCATCTTGACAAGGGTTGCCTTCGAATTTCGTACAGCCTGGTCAATCTGTACCACAAATTCAGGATGATTCCCATCAACCGGAATTCTTTTTTCCAACGCCGGACTTTCCACATCGGGTAGTGCGTAATAAACGGAATCGGATATCTCTGTTTTGGAGTATCTCTTACTGTTTCCGACTAATGCGGAATATTCATGCTGCAGAAGCTGGTAATGGAGATAAAGTGGTCGTAAAAGAAAATAAACAAGTCCAACAATCCCCATTAACCCCAGACAACATACGATCAATAATGTTTGGCCTGTTTTTAGCCATCTCCGTTTGATTGGCTTACGAATAGCCGTTTCCCTCCTTTATGTATCTCTAATCCTGCTCAAGAACAAAATGAAACTGGATCACAACTTGCTTCCCTACCGCTTTGACGGGAGAGCCGGCACAAGAAGCACCAACGCAATCCACCCAGCCTTCCTGAAATACATTTTTCTGTTCGTTAACCATTTTGTTTACATAGCCAGACGCCACTTCTACGGAAGGGAAAAGCCCCCACAAATAAATATGATTCTTTTTTCCTTCCATCCGGAAGATTTTGGCTTGGTCTGGGAGGGCATCGGAAAGTAAATTAATGCATGTTTTCCATGAAATCTGGCTGTCTTCCAGCATGGCCACGGTTTCTTTATACTCCAAAAAAGGAGCCAGTTCCTGATTCCGTTTCTTTGCTTCTTTTTCTTTTTGCATGGCTTCCGCTGTTTTTTCCCGCAGGATGCTTGTTTGTTCTTCCAGGGGCTTAATTTTTTGTTCCAGCTTGTCTTTCGCCCAAAACACACCCCATCCTGCAAGGATGAAAACCAGAAGAATCAGAAGCAACCAGCCATAAAAAAAACGTTGCGAGAGCGGCCGCGGAGGAAGAAAGTTCATTTCCCGCTCTCCTCCTTTCAGTCCATCATTAATCCCAGCGGAACAGATAAGGAATTGCCGATCCATCGTGAAGCTCTTTCCCGCAAGTTGTCGGTCATGACCATCTCCGCAGGCGGAGCCAGTTTTACTTTCATTGAATGATTTTGAATGAGCCAGTTTTCCAACAGGGACAGGTCAATTCCTTCTCCTGCCAATATATACCGGGTGTTCGGGCATGAAAAGATTTTTTTCAGATCGTCAGGAATTCCTTCAAATACGATCTCCATCAAAGCTTGTCCATAGCAACTTACTTCTTCTTCTGTTTTCAGGACAGGGGTTAAAGGATCAGGGTACGGGCGATCTTTCCCAACCAGACAGGGAGTCATGGGAAGCTCGATCATATGGGCTCCCTGAAACATCCCATCGATGAAATAACTGATCTCCCCTTCGTTTTTGGATAAATAAAGCAGGATGAATGGAGAAGAGCTCAAATCCTCAATATGGTTAAGCCAGCGATACAAACCCAGTGGAGCCAGGTCAATATGAACGGGATCAAGTCCGCAATAATGAAGACACTTCGTTAATACATCGATATAAGAAGACGAAGTAATCGCCAGTAACACTTCCTGTTCATCTCCATCCACCCATACATGATTGATCAGATGATAATCAAAAACAGGATCGGAAAAAGGAAGATCCAACACAGGCAACAAATATTCCCTGAGCCAGCTGCGGTATTTTCTTTTCCGCATTTCCGGAACCATTACGCGTTTATATATCACATATTTGCTGTTAATCGCCACATGAACCCGTTTTGTATGTAAATCGCGGCCCAGCAAGGCTTCCTGAACGGACTGAATAAATTCTTCCCGTTCCCAAATCGATGATTCCCAGGACCAGATACTGGGTAATGGATGAACCACATACTGGTAAAGCCACATTTTGTTACGCCTTTTTTTTACCTCCGCCAGTTTGAAAAATGAAGGGGAAAGTTCAATTCCAATGTGATATGGCATGGATGGAATGCTCCTTTAAAGCGATTTCTAAACAAATAACAGCTTTTAAACAAAACTAATCATAGATATCACTTTTTTTGATCCTCGTATTAAACCGGAAATGTCTTTCATTGTTAATTCGATTATTTTCGTAATAATTAATTAATATAATTATATTTCAATGATTTAATTTGTAAATTATAATGTCATTATACTAAATCATTAAAACTAAAAATACTAATTAGTAGTTAGCAAATGATTTCCTTTTTGTTCTGAATGGTTCATTTTATTTCCATTTTTTGTAAAAAGAGGAGAAATTAATGAATCCCAAATGAATGAAAAGGCTGAGCTGGATCTCTTTCATTGTGATTGTCTCTTTAATGGGTGCAACTCTTTTACCCGGTTACTCAGATGCATACGCAGCCAATAAGGAGAAAAAAGAACTCTTTAACAGTCGGCAGGAAATCGTCGAGCTGCGGACAGAAAACTCCAAAACCTTTATCAAAGGCGACGGAAAAACGTATATTCAGGAAGAATACTCGGAACCCATCCACTACCAGGAAAATGGCACCTGGAAAGAGGTCGATAACCAGGTAATAGCCGTTTCAGGAACTAAAGCGTTAGACCCCGAACTGCCTTTCATCAACAAAGCAAACAAGTTCTGCATCGGATTCGCAAAACAATCAAAATCGGAAAAATTGGTCCGATTTCAAATGGGAAAAGCCAAAGTGGATTTCCGCCAGATCGACGGTGCAAACGTACCTGCCCAAACAAAGAATAATAAAGTCTCTTACGAAGGCGTCTATCCGGATACCGATCTGGTTTATCAAACAGATAACTCCGGTGTGAAAGAAAGAATGGATTCTCCACAAATACAGTGGTAAATCCACCTTTACAATGGGCATGAATGTGCAGAACGCTAAGCCGGTCCCGCAAAAAGACGGTTCCATCCAGTTTGTTGACAGCAAAGGGAACACCTTATTTACCATCCCCCGACCACTGATGGTAGACGCCAAGGACAGGATATCTCATAATGCCAAATTGGAACTGCGCACTGATGGAAAAGAAACCTACCTCGATCTGAAAGCGAACGAGAAATGGCTCCAAGATCCACAGCGCGCTTACCCGGTGGTGATTGACCCGTCCTTAACGATTCAAGGGACCACGGATACTTACGATGCGTTTGTCGGCAACAAAGACACAACTGTACAAAACACAAATTATGGTGGTTTGACTTACCTGATTACCGGAAACTATGTCGACTACGGGATCACTCGTTCCTTTATCAAATTTAAATTGCAACCTCTCTTGAGCGGAGCGCAAATCAGTTCAGCCAAACTTTATTTGAACCAGTATTCAACGGTTGCCAACCAGCAGGTCAACCTGTATCCGGTCACTTCCAATTGGACTTCATCCGACGTGAAGTGGGTCAATCAACCGACCATTGGCAGCCTGCTTTCCTCCACCATCGTCGGAGAGTGGGAGAATACAGCTGGGATCTCACTTCCCTCGCCCAGGACTGGTACAGCGGGACAACCAAAAACTACGGAGTCTCCCTTCGTCATCAGATTGAAACTAATGACCGGAAATCGTTCCGTTCCAGCGATTATGCGACTGACCCGACCAAAAAACCAAAGCATTCTGGACTTCCGCTGTCACCAACGTCAATACCCATAACGGAAACTTCTACTTGCCCGAATCGGATGTGGAAATCCCGGGGCGCGGCATCCCTGCCAGTGTAGCTCGCGCCTACAACAGCAAGTCGAACACGTCGGGACTTTTCAGTTACAGATGGACCTCCAATATCGAACAGCATCTCTATGACAGCGGAGACGGACCGATTCAGTACCGGGATGCTGACGGAACCCTGCACAGCTTTACCCCCAATGGAGACGGCACCTACCAAACATCTCAGGTGCTTCAATTAGATCTGACCAAAAAAGCAGACGGGACTTATGTACTTACCGATGCATCTCAAACTGAGTATCTCTTTACTACAACCGGATATTTAAACAAGATTATCGATACCAACGGAAACACGACAACAATCACCTGTTCCGGCGCTTATCCAACTACGATCACCGATGCATCGGGCCGCACCATTACGCTGACTTACAATGCCAACAACCGGGTAACCAAAATCACGGACCCGGTAAACCGAACCGTTGAGTATGGCTACAACGCCAGCGGAGATCTGACCACTGTCACGAAAAAAGATGCAGCGGGTGCAATCCTGTCAACCGTTTCCTACGGTTATGATCCCAGCCATAATCTGACCAGTCTGACCGACCCCAATGGAAATACAAAAACCGTTACCTGCACCACCGATGACAAAGTCGATACCATTTCTTATCCGATTACGGTTGGTAGAAAAGTCAAAACAGCTACCACAACGTTTACGTATGATACAGCAAACAAACTAACCACCGTCACCAACCCGAAAGCAATCAAAACCTTATACACCCACAACGACTACGGCAACGTGGTGCAAATCACGCAAGACCCCACGGGGCTTAATTATAAGCAAACCTTCACTTACAATAACGAAAACCAACTGACCAGCCAAAAAGATGCCAATGCGAATGCGAACAACAGTGAAGCGACCTACAATTACACCTATGATGCTAATGGGAACCTGAAAACAGTAACCAATTCCTTGGATGAGACAACTACGACGGTCTACGATAAAAACAACAACCCTGTTCAGGAAACCGATCCCGAAGGCAACACGACCATCAATGAATATGATGAAAACAACAACCAGACGTCTACTTCCGACGCGGCAAATAAATCTTCAGCGCAAAAAGTAGACAATTATGGCAACGTGACTGAATCCACCTCAGAGATGAGACCGGGCAACAATCTGGCAATCAACGGGAGTTTTGAAATTGACAAGAATGCAGACAACTGGCCCGATGACTGGACCAAAGTGGGTCCCGACCATGATGTGATCAGCCAGGATTCTGCGGGACTTACCACCGAAGGAATTACCCTGGGGCAAAAGAGTGTCAAAATCACGAACCCGACTGCTGCAACCGCGGTAGCCAGTACAAAAGTCCCGTATGATCCA
>NZ_JACEOL010000035.1 GCF_013868055.1 Thermoactinomyces mirandus
AAGAAAAGTCAATCGTTTCATTAATTTTTCTTAACAGATGATCTTGAGGGACAAGGTCCTCTATGTTGACGATTTCTTGTTGAAATTCTCTGGATGTGTTCGTTCTGAACATAGTAAAACCTTCCTTCGGGATGCTTTTATATTTTAATTCAACAAAAAAGGCTGTTGACCTTCTTTTGTCAACAGCCTCAGAAACATGGTTTGATTCCATGTCTCCCGTTTTTTCTATCGATCAATCCGGTGCGCGGTAATCAGGGCCTTGGCCACAACCTGGTTGTCTGAGGTCATCTCCACTTCCATTCTGGCTTGTTTTCGTCCCAGATCCAGGATCTCGGAATAGACTTCCACTTCACTCTCAATGGGAACAGGTTTCAGGAAATAAAGCGTTAAATTGTGAATCGCCAGATCTCCGCGCCGCTTTCGGCGAAGTGTCCGGATTGCCGCCTGGGTAAATATCGTCGTGCAAACCCCGGTACACAGCGTTCCCAAACTGTCAGTCATTTGCGGAGTCACACGCCCGAAAAATCCGGTTTTCCCATTTTTTTCATATTCAGTAAAGCCGCGGAAACTCAGTTCCTGGATCGTTTCTCCAACTTGCGGTTGTTTTTGCATGTACTGGAGAGATTTGATTACATCCTGGCGGCTCAGCACTCCAAGCAATTTCTGTCCTTCATCGACCACCGGCAGCAGTTCAATCCCTTCCCAGACCATTTCATGGGCCGCCGAAGCCAACGAAGTTTTCAACTGGACCGTAATCGGATTTTTCGTCATCACTTTTTGCACTTTTTCGTCCTGTGAATAACCCATTACGTCTTTGGCCGTAACAATTCCTACCACCCGTCCCTGTTCATCGGTCACAGGATAGCGGCTATGGGAGGTTTCCAGCAACAATTCATGAAAACGGGAAATAGTATCTCCCACTCGCAAATGATACGGAAGCTTGTCTTTATTAAGAACATCTTCCACCATCAGGATTTCCTTTTTGATGAGCCGGTCGTAAATGGCGCGATTGATCATCGTTGCCACGGTAAAGGTATCATAACTGCTGGAAATAACAGGCAATTCCAGTTTGTCGGCCAACTCTTTCACTTCACTTGTAGCATCAAACCCGCCTGTGATGAGTATACCGGAACCTCTGTTGAGCGAAAGCAGATGTGCTTTGTCCCGATTCCCCACAATAAGCAGATTTCCCGGTTCAACATAACGGATCATGGCATCCAGTTTCATTGCCCCGATCACCAGACGGTTCAGCGTTTTATACAATCCGGCCCGGCCTCCCAGGACTGTCCCGTCCACAATGTTTACAACTTCTGCAAAAGTTAACTTTTCAATATCAGAACGATGCTTTTTTTCAATACGTACGGTACCCACGCGCTCAATGGTATTGACCAGGCCCTGTTTCTCCGCTTCCTTAATCGCTCTGTAAGCGGTTCCATCGCTGACCTGCAACTCTTTGGCAATCTGACGAACCGAAATTTTATGCCCGACATCCAAATTTTCAATGTACTGAAGAATCTGTTCGTGTTTAGTTGGCACGAAACTTCCCTTCCTTCTCCCGATATCTGTGTCTGTTCTGTTATAAATATTATATTATAAAATAAGACACAGAAAAAAAGAGCTTTTCATGAAAAGCTCCTTCAAGCCGAAATGAAAACAGCCTCATCCGTCAGAAAGTAACAGATCAGGCTTTCTGCCATTGTTTCTTCCGATGTTTCACAACTTCATTCATCTTCACCATCCGAAAGCGTTGTTGCATGGCTTTTTTCCGCTGGACAAGAAACATCATTTTCATCTGGCGCATGTTTGCAACCAGATGCAGAACAATCCCCGCCAACCACAACAAAGAAAACAGGGTTTCTTTCCCCCCGTCAAAATAGGGAAGCCGGGGTGCAGCAACCAAAAAGAGAGAGATACAGCACAGCAAAACCAGACTTTGTTTGCTTCCCAACTTACACCACTCCCGAAAAAATATTTATCAATTCTTATTCTTCATTTCTCTCAAGTATCACTTCCCGGGTCAAAATGAACACAAAAAAAAGAGACGGCTTTCATAACCATCTCTACCAAAGGGGGTTTTCATCCTTCATTTATTTTAGATGATAAATATTACAAACCGATTACAATGAATTAACAAATTGATATCTTACAAGTCAGTACTTTCCCCTATATCCAGGATATACCCTTTAATTCCTTTTTCTGACAGGCGCTTCACAAAATCGCGGGCATCCTGTTCAATGAGCGGGAATGTATTGTAATGCATCGGAATCACCTGTCTGGCCCTGATCCATTCTGCAGCGATCAGGGCGTCATCCGGTCCCATTGTAAAGTTATCGCCGATTGGCAACAGGGCCAGATCAATTTCTTTTTCATTCCCGATTTGTTTCATATCCGAAAACAGCCCCGTATCACCTGCATGATAAATTGTTTTTCCCTCGACCGTCAAAACAAATCCGGTGGCCGGACCCAAATAAATGATCTGTTTGTCTCCATCATTGGTAAATCCGGAACCGTGCAGGGCATTGACCAGTTTCACGTGTCCAAATTCAAAATAACAGCCTCCGCCAACAGCCATGCCGTGGGTTTTTAACCCTTGCCAGCCTAACCAGACTGACAGTTCATGGGGCGCAATAACTGTTGCATCATTTCGTTTCGCGATCTCTACTGTATCTCCCACGTGGTCATTGTGGCCGTGCGTGAGGATGATCCAGTCCGCTTTCAATTCCTCAGGCCGGACCCGGCTCAAAGGATTTCCAGTCAGAAAAGGATCGATCAACAAATGATACCCGCCGGTTTCAATTGCAAAGCAAGAATGCCCATGATATGTAATTTTCATCATGACTCCTCCTTTTTCAGGAATGATCCCAATATTTGCTTGACCGGTTCAAAAATGATGTGATCCAGATCCATGAGCATCACCCTGAGCCGCTCTTCCGCAGCAAGGTATTCCGTTATTGCCGGAACTCCCTGGATCGCCGTCATTAACGTTTTCATTTCTTCTTTCTGCTCGTCTGTTGGTTCCTTTCCCTGCAAATAGAGCGTTTCCATCTCCATTCTTTTCCGGGCAAAAGTTTGCAGCATTTCTTTATATTTGGGATTTTCGTCCAGCCTGTCCTGCGCTTTTTTTACATCACGACAGACAGAAGATGCCTGCAGACTGCGCGCCAGTTCATGCGCCAGATCATATGGATTCTCCATCTCAAATCCCTCCCTTTTTTCATCCTACCATTTTCTTTTTATTTTTCCATACCTCCTTTTCCCGTCCAAGCCTGATTTTTTCACCACGCCCTTTTCCCCAACATACCATAAATTAGTATTTTACAGGCGGAAGGGGATTGTCATGGGGCTGGCAAAAGTCCAAATTCAAATCGTACCACTACAACAGTTTCCTCACCACTATGATCTGGTGATGAGTCAGGCTTTGGCCAAAAAACTGGAAATCCGGACCCCCTTGATCTGGATTGCGTTTGGTTCATCCGTTGCCAAAGGTCGTGTAGCTTTCGGCCAAATGAATAGTAAACTAATCCGAATCAGCTCTCATCTTGCCGAACAATTGAAAATGAACCAGCAGCCATTGATTCGAGCCCACTTTGACACACATTCTCTCCGCTTGCGATTCGGCCCGATTTTAGGCATTTTAATCAATACCCACCCTCAGGAGCAGCATGCCCAACCATTTGGACAGATGACCAGATTTCTTGATGAATGTACTGCCGCCGGACAGTCCAGGGGAATCCGCATAGCCGTATTTGTGCCGGAACACCTGGATTTGAACCAAAATGAGACAACTGCCTGGATCAAACAGAAAAGAAAGTGGTGCAGGTTCACATATCCGCTTCCGGATGTCATTTATAACCGCATTACTTCCAGACGGGTTGAGCAGCAAGAAACCCTGCAAAGAAAACTTTCCCTGATAAAAAATCATTTTAGAATCCCTTTGTTTAACGAACGGTTTTTAGATAAATACCAGGTGTACCAAATCCTGGCAACAAATGAACGGATCAGCCACAAATTGCCCGAAACGTTCCTGTTCCGTGACAAAAGATCTCTCTCTCTTTTCAAACGATATCCGACCGTATATCTGAAACCTAACAATGGCAGTCTGGGGAGCGGGATCATTAAGATGACGAGAACCAGGGAAGGCTGGATTTATCAGGCATCGACATCGATCGGCACCATCCGGCGCACCCTGGGATCAAATTACAAGATGATCCAATTCCTCCAGCAGAAGATCGGGAAAAAACCGTATATCGCCCAGCAAGGCCTGAAACTGATGAAATTTGAGAATCGCCCCGTCGACTTCCGCATTTTGGTACAGAAAAGAAAGGAAGGAGTTTGGAAAATCACGTCTGCAGTTGCCCGGATCGCCAACAGCCAGCATATTGTTTCCAATCTGGCCCGTGGAGGAACGGTTCGCAAAGCAGGTGATGTACTGAGGGAATTGCCTTATCCGTACAAACCGTCACTTGCCAAACTGCGAATGACCGCTTTGGATATCGCAAAGTCTTTTGAACAGTCAGCGGATGGCCATTTTGCGGAACTCGGCATCGATCTGGCGATTGATACCAGCGGAAAAATATGGCTTATCGAAATCAATTCAAAACCTTCCAAGACGGATGATACGGTGATTAATCCAACCAGTCATTTCCGCCCGTCGGTTTTGCACCTGATTGAATATGTCCTGCATCTCACAAATAAAGGAAACAGTTTTCCTCCTCCCGCGCCTTCCACCATTTCCTGGATCAAGAGGAGGCGGATTCAAAGATGACAGAAAATAATAAAATAAATACTCTTGGAATCATGGTCTGTTATGAAAATGTGAAAAGGTCTCCTCCGTTTGGCGAAGCCGGTTTTTTTGCACAGCTTGCAATCGAAGGAAGAAAATGGGGATTAGAAGTTTGTGTATTTAATCCGGCCAAAGTGAATTGGAAAACAAGAACGGTCCCGGCATGGCAATGCAGGCAGAATTTCTGGGAAAAAGCAACCGTGCCCGTGCCGGTGCTGGTCTATGACCGTTGCTATTATATCAACGGCAATCATTACCTGAAGTATAAACCCTATGTGTCAAAAATCATCAATGACCCACGGATCCGATTGCTGGGCAGGGCTCTGGGTGGAAAATACCAGACGTACCTGATCCTGAATGAACATCCTGAAATCCGGTCCTATCTGCCCGAAACGAAGCGGCTTGTTCACGCACAGGATATTTGGCCTTTTCTTCGCAAATACACAAATATACTGATCAAACCAAACGGAGGAAGCCATGGAAGAGGTGTTATTGCCATAACCCGGACGCCATCACATTTTCTGTTAAAAGGCCGCACGCGACTGAATGAACCCTTCTCCTTGAGGATTCACTCACCAGTTGAATTGATGCGATGGATTGAACAAACCATCAGACACACGCGCTATATCATGCAGCCGCTCCTGTCATTATTCACGCCGGATCACAGACCTTTTGATGTTCGGATCCTGGTACAGAAAAACTACCGGAAAGAATGGGAAACAACCGGACTTGCGATTCGCGTCGGCAAGCCAAACTCTGTCACTTCCAATTTGCACGGGGGAGGGCAGGCGGTATCATTCAAGAATTTTCTTCACCAACATTATCCCTTCTCTGAAGCAGAAAAAATCACCTCGATTATTCGGTTCCTGAGTGAAACGGTTCCCCCGTTTATTGAACAAAATCACGGTCCCCTGGTAGAACTCGGACTGGATCTGGGCATTGACCAGCAGGGGCATGTCTGGATTCTTGAAGTCAATTCAAAGCCCGGGCGATCCATTTTCCTGAAAACGGGAGAACTGGAAGTACGTCGGCGCGCAGTCCAGTTTCCCATTCAATATGCTTACGCTTTATTGAACAGCTAGGAGGGTCAGTATGAATTCAATCCTTTGTCAAATACGGATTCACTCCAAAACTCCGGCCAAAGCAATCGTGATCAGTCAAACACTGTGGAAGCATTGGGGGTGCAAAAACGGACAGTCCATTAAAGTGCAACTTGGCAATAAAACGGTGATTGCCCGTATTTTGACTGCCAGCGTGACCGGACACAAAATTTTTCTTTCATCGGATGTGGCCAAACAGCTTTCTTTTCCATATCCGGGAACAATTCGCGCTCTTTATTCCGACAAGACCTTGAAATTCGGTCCGGTGATCGGCATTCTGACTACCGGATTCTGTGGTAATCAGGACCAGCCATTCGGCAGGCGTTCACAACTGTTCCGCAGCTTCATCCAGGCAGGTGCTCACGAAAAACCCCTTTTCTATGTATTTACTCCGGAAATGGTAAATTGGAACAACCAGACGGTATGGGGATGGTATTTTATTCAAAACCGGTGGCAGCGATTCCAGTCTCCGTTCCCTGACGTCATTTATGAACGGGTGCCCAACCGCCGGGCAGAGTCTCTTGCCCAGGTGCAATCTTGCCTAAGGCGCTTTAAACAAACGACCAATTGCAAAGTATTTAATCAGGGATTCTTTAACAAATGGTCCATTCATAAAATGCTGAGCACCCACCCGTTGACATCAACGTTTATGCCGGAAACCTTTTTGCCTCCCACTTTGCAGGTGCTCAAATCCATGCTGGACGAATACCAGATGGTTTATCTCAAGCCCAGTGGAGGCAGCCTGGGGCTCGGCATCTTCCGAATCACCCACCATCCGGGGAAAGGATACTATTGCCGGTTCCATCAGGGAAACAGGAATGTTCTCCATTTGTTCCGGTCATTGGAAGCGTTGATCCAACATTATTTCGGAAGTATCGACTCTCCCCGGTTCAAAAAGTATCTTGTCCAGCAAGGAATCCGATTGATCCGGCATAACAATCGCCCTGTTGATTTTCGCGTCCATATGCATAAAGATGCCGGGGGCAACTGGAATGTTGTGGCGATCGGTTCGAAAGCGGCGGGATTTGGCAGTATCACAACCCACGTAAGAACCGGGGGATCTGTCATCAGCACCGATCAGCTGCTTGGTAAAACGTTCCGCCACCACGCTTTTGAAGTGAAAAAAATGATCGTGCGTTCTGCGATTCTGATCGCTCGAACTCTGGAAGAAAAAATTGACGGGCCTCTGGGAGAATTGGGACTGGATATGGGCGTGGACCGTAATGGCCGCGTCTGGCTCTTTGAAGTGAATGCAAAACCGGGAAGACACATTTTCCTGCACCCGAGTCTGCGCGAAGCCGGACGCAGATCTGCCAAATATATAACTGATTATTGTTTGAATTTGACCAATTTCATTTAAAAGGGGGGCGAATCCTTGAATATACCCAAAACTGGCTGGTTATCGATCGGGCCCAAAAGACAGCCCCTGGAATTTGTTCCGCTGAAACGTTATCAACGAAATTTTTTTCCTGGCATGGTCCCTGCGATTATCGGCCATAACACGCGGGCCAAAATCAGATTCAACCCTTCCGTAAAATACGACAAGGCTTTATACGCTCCTGCCCGCATTAAACACTTATCCCGAAAAACTTACAAAGTGGGACCTTTTATTGCCATCCTGACATCCGACAACAAAAAACCGTTTGGGGGAAACCAGCAAAATTTTGCGGATTTGATCCGGACTGGGCGAAGCATGGGCGTCACCGTGTATGTACTCACCCCACAGGGAATGGACAACGGGACAACCGTCACCGGATATTTACTGGATCATCATTCGCCCCGATTGAGGTGGCGCACAGCCAAGCTCCCGTTTCCCAATGTGGTATACAATCGCGTTCCCAATCGAATGGTTGAAAAATCTCCCGAAGTCCAGCAGGCCATCAGACGAATTCAACAAACTCCCGGCGTTTATTTGTTTAATCCCGGCTTTTTTGATAAATGGACCTTGTTCAGACAGCTTTCCCAGTCTCCATCACTGAGCGGTTTCTTGCCGGAAACCGTAAAACTTCACAGCCCGATGCAACTGGCGCAGATGATCTCCAGACATCCGGTCCTTTATCTCAAACCAATCGAGGGAAAAGCGGGAATCCGGATAATGCGGCTGGTGAAACAGAGGAAAAACTATGAACTGTCCTTCCAGACCAAGTCCCGGAAAAGGCGTTTTCAGATCCGGACACTGAAAGAAGTCTGGCTGCTGTTCAACCGGCTGAAACTGAAAAGCGACTATATTTTGCAGCAGGGAATCCCCTTGGCCAAATATCACGGCAATCCCTTTGATATTCGGATCCTTTTGCAAAAAAACATCCACGGGCAATGGAAATTGACCGGTATGGGAATCCGCATTGCCGGGTCAGAAGCAATCTCCACCCATGTACCCATGGGCGGGCGGATTGAAAAGTTTGATACCGTTCTTGACAAGGTTTTTGGAAAAGAAAAGAACCGGATCAAGAAAAAAATAGAAAATATAGGAATTGGCACCGCGCAATTCATTGAAGCCCAGCAGCAATCCCTGCTTGGCGAAATGTCAATGGATCTGGGAATTGAATCAGATGGAACCCTCTGGATTTTTGAAGCCAATTCCAAACCGATGAAGTTTGATGAACCGGAAATTCGCAAACGTTCCTTGCAGCGCATCATTGAATATTCTCTCTATTTGAGCGGGTTTTCACACCAGTCGGAGGGGACGGCAACATGAAAATCCATCCATTTCCGCCACAGGCACTCCATCGCATCAAAAAACCGATCCTCCGCTTTATGAAATGTTATGGTGACGGAAGAATCACCTATCGGGCGATGAGATGGTTCAACCAGCAAACGGCTGAAAATTTCAAGGAAAACTCTTATATCGCCGCTGCCTATGATGGCAAAAAAGTAGCCGGCATCATCGTATTTGGAAACTATGGCATTGAAGAATCCTTTATTGCCGTTCATCCCGATTACCGGCAAAAAGGGGTTGGAGAAAAGTTACTGAAGCAGGCCATGGCTTCGCTGGGAAAAGTATATGCCCGCGTCGCCCTGGATAACATTGCCAGTCTGAAACTTTGCTTTACTTGCGGGCTGGTGGCCTTTTTCCTTTCCAAAGGGCCAACCGGCAAGCCCACTTTCTGGTTGGGAGGCGGAAACTTCAATCCTGACGACGTACTTAAAAAGGGAACTTCTGCCACAAATGAAGCCCATTCACTGGAAATTGGACAAAGCTAGATATCACGGCAAAAATAAAGCGACTGCCCAGAATCATGCTGGACAGTCACTTTATATTTTGGAGCGGCAACGTATTTTCAATCCCAATTGTCGCTTACTGAATCACACGTTTAGCTTTTACAAAGCCTTCTTTTAACCAGCCATCGGACAGATCATCATACCGGACACCGCCTGGTCCCCAGGTATGCAAAATTTTGTTGTTTCCGGCATAAATGCCTACATGACCAATCCGTCCGGGGTTGCTGCGTAGTTCGAAGAACAACAAATCCCCTTTTTGAATTTCCGATTTGCTTACTGTTTGTCCTACCTGTGATTGTTGGCGGGAGTTGCGCGGCAAATCAATTCCATTTTCTTTATATACATGCTGAACAAAGGATGAACAATCAAACGTATTGGTTTGTCCGGATTTTGCTCCAAATTCATAGGGGGTTCCAAGGTATTTTTCACCGGTAGCAATAATTTTGTCTGCTAATGCTGCCTGTAGTTCATTTGATTGTTCCTGCTTTGTTTCTTTTGCAGTTGCGTCATTGTTTTCTGTATTTGTCTCATGATCAGAAGTTTCTGTTTGATTCAAAGATTTTCCAGATTGCGATGTTTGCGTATTTACTGGTTGGGCATTGGCAATTTTGCCTGCATCCCATTTCCAGCCAAACTGACTGAAGATTTGAGTGATAATTGATTGAACATTTTTCGTGTCAAGAGTTGCCGCATGGGTAATCCCTGCTGGAAAGCCCACAGAAATAACGAGAGATGCTACGACAGTAATTCCCCATTTTTTCAATTTCTTACTGTTTGGCATCATATCCTCCTCTTCCATTTTTGCCACTCCATAAGCTAGACACATGTTAACACAGATTTTTTTTGTTTTAATAGGCAATAAATGGTTATCGCTGAAAACCCTATCAAATAAAAGTATCCCATTTTTTTACATTGACAGGTTTCCACTTTTCCGCCTCATGCATATACCTGTAAGAGAGCGCAAAATGTTGACAGAAAGGGGTTCGACCGTTGAAAAGGAAAAAGTCCTATCCGGCCAGAAAAAGAGAAAAACCTTCCCCCTATATGGATGAAAGGATTCTGGAGGAACTGATCAGGCTTGAACAGGCAGAAATCGAAAAAAAATGGGGTGGTAACGGTCAGGAAGAAAAACCCGGGGAATCAGCCGCACCGTCGAAAGAAAACAGAAGCAAACCTGCGCCAAACCGTGAACTTCGCCAGGCAACTTCCCCCATTTATACCAATGACATCGCAGACTCTGCGGTTACAGGCGAAAAAATCGCCAACCGGTCCATTAATGGAGACAAGATCAAACCGGAAAGCATTAATACAGACCATCTGGAACAGGCAGCCGTCACAGAGTCAAAACTGAAAAATGAAGCGGTGACATCCCAGAAAATTGCGAAACGGGCTATTCGGGACTTCCATCTGGATCATGATGCCATCGACCAGAAGCACATTAAAAAAGAGGCTATTGAGGCCAAACACATCAAGGATAATGAAATTCCCGGCAGCAAATTGCTGGATCACAGCATTACGGAAAGCAAGATCAGAAACCGGACCATCCAGGGGAAACATTTGGCAATCGGCCATATTCAGAATGAACATCTGGCCGACCAAGCCATCAGCGGGGAAAAATTGAAGAGCGGTTCCATCCGCACCATTCATCTGGAGAATGAAGTGGTCAACCAGGCAAAACTGGCAGATGAATCGGTTTCTGGAAACAAAATCCAGAACGATGCCATCACCAGTGAAAAAATTGCTCCCCAGTCGATCGATTCCAGACATATTCGCCCTGGAGCAATACAAAGTGCTCATCTTCAGGAACGCACCATCAGCCCGCAACATTTGAAAGAGCAGTCCATTCCGGGAGAAAAGCTGACTTTTGATTCCGTTACCAGCCAACATTTGCAAAAACAGTCCATCCTCCAGGAACATTTGAATCCAAATATCATCACTAATGAACATCTGGCTCCCGGTTCCGTCGGTAACCAACAGATCATGCCAAACAGCATTGGCTCCGAAAGCATTCAGGAACAGGCAATTCAGGCAAAACACCTGAATAAAAAAATCATCGGGGAGCAGCATTTACAGGAAAATTGCATCAATCAGCGCCATATCCAGGATGCGAGCATCAACGAGCAGCATCTTGCCAACCATTCCATTTCCGGTTCCAAGCTGATCGACCATTCCATTTCAACCTCCAAGCTGGCCCCCGAATCGGTATCTTCAGATAAAATCAATGATTATGCCATCACTTCCGACAAACTGGCCAATGGCTGTGTCACATCCGAAAAAATCGGACACCACACCATCAAGAAAGAACATCTGGATGAACAGATCATTCTGGGAAAACACATCGAACAGGAGCAAATCAAGGGTGGGCATATCGCCAATGAAACGATCAGTGGGGAAAAATTGACCAATGAAAGCATTCAGGGAAAACATATCACTTCCGAAGCTGTCCTTGGACACCATATCGCTCCATTTGCAGTTCAGTCCAATCATATCGTTGACGGAGCGATTACAAAAAACAAGCTGGATCATGCCGTGATCGAAAGACAGCATATTGCAGATCAGGCCATCGAGGCACACCATCTCAAAAGTGAGCAAATTCAGACCCGCCATCTGAAAGATCAGGCGATTACCAGTGAAAAAATTGCCAGTGATCAGGTTGAGTCCCGCCACCTTGCCGATGAGGCGGTCAAGGCGGAACACATTGCCCAAAAGCAAATCGGCCGACACCATCTCCAGGATCAGGCCATTTCAAGCGAACTGATCCAGGACGAGGCGATTCAGGCTCGCAAGCTGGCGCAAGGCGCCGTCCAGGCACCGCATATAGCAACGGATGCAATTGAGTCCCGTCATATCGGGGTACAGCAGATTGCAGGCGCACATATTGCCGAAAATGCCATCTCCGGCCAACATATCGCAGAAGAGGCGATTTCGGCAGACCATCTGCAAAACGATCTTGTCGGGTCGGATAAACTGGCTTCCCATTCGGTATTGCCGCGCCACATTGTCGACGATTCGGTCAGGTCGTGGCACATTGCCAAACGGCAAATCCAGGGAATTCATATGGAACACGACACCATTTCCAGTGAGCTGATCCAGGAAAATGCCGTCACATCCGACAAGATTGCCAATCAATCCGTGTTGCCGCGCCATATTGCGGATGATGGAATTTTATCCTGCCATATTGCCAAACGGCAAATTCAGGAAAACCATATTGAACCTGATACAATTTCTTCCGAACTGTTGCAGGATCATGCCGTTACCTCCGGGAAAATCGCCGATCATTCCATCGGACTGGAGAAACTGAATTTCCGTCCCGTTCTTGTGAGCGAACAGCCGGTGATCTGCTCGGGCCTGGCACAGTTTGAGCTGGATGAAAATCTTGACAAACAGATTTTTAAGATTTTGCTGGACCAACCGGTCAAATCACCTTATGCCGTTGTAGCTGTCACCAATCATCCAGCCTGTTTTGCAAGCCTGGCCCAAAACAGCAAAGAATATTTCCTGATTCAGATCAATCGACTACAACCTTCAGACGAACACATCCAGGGAATCATTCATTGGATGATTCAATCCGTCGATTCTGAAAATATCGCTTCGGCCATTCCGGCAACCGAACCGGCTGAAGAATCCGAAACTTCCGCGGATCAGGGCGCTGCTTCAATTCCTGCATTTCCCCTGATAAACACCAAGCATGCTGATCACACCCCGCTTCATGCAGACGAACCGGAAACTGTTGAGAACCGTGGTGAACATGAAGAAGAACACCAATTGATCATCGCTTCCACAAACATGCCTTTGCATAAAGAGAGCCGGGAGAATCATGAAGAGCCTGATTACGGGGATGAGCAGAAAAACAAAAATCCCGTTGATTAAAAAAAGGTCCGCTTCAGCATCTTTCCGGCGAAGCGGACCTTTTTTTCACAAAAACCGGCGGGTACATTTTTTCCCGTTGTAACAGAAAACGACTTTCCGCCCCTCAATCACCGTTTCCAGGTGAACGGAGCGCCCCCATAATGCGTAAACATGCGGAAGCGTTTTCTCCAGATATTTGATATCCAGTTCAATTCCTTCATAGCGGTGAACCAGATATAACTCCCCGTTTTGCAAATAGTCCCCGTCTTCGACCACAATCACGGGATGGCCGCCGTTAACCCGGCTCCTGACCAGTTCATCCCTGACCGATTCCCAATTCTTGTCGGTCACCTTCCATTCATTTCCCTGCCGCTGGAACACATACAAATCCAGCTCTTCCACCAGCTCTTTTGTCAGGTAATTGCGCAAAAATGAAATGTCAGAGTCCAGCTCCCTCACCTCAAAAATCTTTTGCCGGCCGTCACTCGCTGAAATGCCTTGTTCTTTTCTTTCTTTCTCCGCCCTCTTGTTCCATCTCCGTTCAATATCTTCAAATATTTTCAAACCAAGGTAATACGGGTTGATCGATGTTTTCGACGGCTGCAGGACAGATGCATTCAAACGGGCAAATTCAATCGTTTCTTCCTCATCCAGATCCAGTTCCCGCATAATCCGGATGTGCCAGTAAGAGGCCCAGCCCTCATTCATAATTTTGGTTTCCAGCTGCGGCCAGAAATATAACATTTCATTGCGTACGATGGTCAGGATATCCTGATGCCAGTCTTCCATGATCCGGCTGTTTTCCATCAGAAACATGAGCAGGTCTTTTTCAGGCTGTTCGGGAAAACGTTTCTTTTTGGGTACAGGAGGTTTTGGAGGATTTTTGAGGTGATCCAGTTCCCACAGGTCATCATAAGGAGTGGAACGTTTCGGTGAAGCCGGCGGCACTCTCGGTATCTGACGCCGTTTGCTGTTCTTCAGGTCGAGGAGGCTGGGATTGATATGCTCCTGAATTGCAAGCACATGATCCAGAAATTCTTCCACCGCTTCTTTTCCATATTTCATTTCATACTGGCGGATCCGTTCGGCGCTGGCAGCCATGGTTTCCACCATATCCCTCGAGGTGGCCGAGAAGCGGACATTGTTTTTGAAAAAATCGCAGTGCGCCAAAACATGGGCAACAATCAGCTTGTTTTGTGTCAAACTGTTTCCTTTCAGCAAAAAGGCATAACAGGGATTGGAGTTGATTACCAGTTCATAGATTTTGCTCAGGTTCAGATCGTACTGGAGTTTCATCTTATGAAAGGCTTTCCCGAAACTCCAATGGGAAAAGCGTGTTGGCATGCCGTATGCGCCAAAAGTATATATGATATCAGCCGGACAGATTTCATAACGCATGGGATAAAAGTCAAGGCCAAAACCTTTTGCAATCTCGGTAATCTCGGCAATCGCCCGTTCTAACTGTTTGTGGTTCCCGTTCATCCAGGCATCCCCTTTCCAAAAAGGAATTTACTTCTATAACAATCAGACCGGGACAGAACTGGCACGACTGCTTTCATCAAATCACACCTAATTTAATAAAATAAATATAAGTATATTATACTGAATTTTCTATAAAAATTCAATGGCTGCCATTCTATGGAAAGTTATTTCGTACACACTTTATTTAATTTCAACATAAAATGAATTGACAAGTCACAAAATCAAGCGTTATACTGACTACGATTCTGAAAACATATACCAATTGTCCTTATCTCTGTTAGGTGAGGCTCCTGTACGGAGACATGCTACTGCCCAAAAATGTCGAGAGACGCCAATGGGTCAGCAGGAAAGATCGGAACGAAGGTCTTTTCTAATGTAGCTGGTTTTTTTACAACCTATGCCGTTCAGTGCCAAAGCTCAATGAGGGAGATAAACAATTTGCTCATGGTCATGAGCTTATTTGCAATGTCTCCCCTCTAAAAACAGAGTGGATTTTTTATTTTTCAAAAGGGGGGAAAAGGATGAATCAAGCTGTACAAAAGGAGGAATTGCAAACCCTTATCTTCTCAAACAGGGAAACCAAAAGGTTAAATGAACTCCTGAACAAAATGCAACCCTATGATTTGTCTGAAATTTTGCGTGATATGGATGAAAGTGAGCAACTGGAACTGATCTCCAGCCTGTCTCTGGTAAATGCCGCGGAAATGCTTGAATATCTCGAACCGGAACTTCAATACCACCTCTTGAACCGGCTGGATCATTCGCTTGCTTCTCCGCTGTTGAAGCAAATGTCGAGTGACATGGTTGTCGACCTGTTACTTGCCATCCATCCGCTGCAGGCCAAGAAACTGCTTCAGCTTCTGCCCGAAGATTACCGGCAGAAAATCAATGATTTGATGAACTATCCCGAATATACCGCAGGCAGTCTGATGACGGTGGACTATGTTTCCGCACGCGCTTACTGGACCGGCGAACAGACAATCCGGCATATCCGGAAAGTCGGGTACGAAGCAGAGATTATCTCTTACATCTATGTGACAGACAAACGTGGAAAACTGTTCGGTGTAGTCTCGTTAAAGGAAATAATTCTGGCAGATCCGCAAACACAAATCGCGAACATCGCCAAAACGGACATTATTTCGGTTCCGGCCGAGATGGAACAGGAAGACGTGGCCTCGATCTTGTCCCGTTACGGTTTTTACGCCGTCCCCGTAGTTGACAGGCAGACCCGGCTGATTGGAATTATTACGTACGACGATCTGGTTGAGGTCATTCAGGATGAAGCGACAGAAGATATCCAGAAAATCGGGGGCAGCCAACCCCTGACAGAGCCATATTTTAAAACTTCGGTCTGGAGCCTGTACCGGAAACGGATTTTGTGGCTGCTTGTTCTGTTTATTGGAGGAGCCTATACGGCAACGGTACTGGAAAGTTACCAGAACACGCTGGACAAAGTCGTTGCCCTGTCATTTTTCATTCCCTTATTGATCGGAACTGGCGGAAATACCGGTTCACAGATCGTCACCACCCTGATCAGGGCCCTGGGGGTTGGGGAGGTAAAATTCCATGACCTGTTTCGCGTGATTCGGAAAGAATTGATCGCGGGTTTGCTGTTGGGTATTTCGCTCGGGCTGATCGGGTTCCTGCGGGCATATGTGATGGGAGTCAGCTTTGATATCGCATATGTGGTCGCGTTTGCCGCCATGTTTATCGTGCTGTGGTCATCACTGGTTGCGGCTGCATTGCCTCTCATTCTGGACCGTCTGCATGCAGACCCGGCCGTAGTTTCCGGTCCGCTGATCAGCACCCTTGTCGATGGTACCGGACTGATCATCTATATGACGATTGCCAAAATCATTTTAGGCCTTTAAATTCAAGATGAATCGAGGTTGATGTATCTTTGGGTACTGAACAGAGTACAGAGCACAAGGTGAAGGCAGGTGCCTTTGGGTTCATCCGAAACTGAACCATCAATCGGAAACCGAAAGTGTACCTGCCTTCTTCGCGAACATTATTTGTTGAATTTTCGTATATTTCTTCCCCCATCCTCTATATTCCTCTTTATGACTGACCTTCCGCTTTCCGCACATAAACGTTTTTTCTTTCCACACAAACCGGCACAAAGAGTGGAACGGGTCCGGACAATCCTGAAAAATCCCCCTGAACAATAAACATTTTTTGCATGAAATTTTAACTGATCATCCACACTATAAAAAGGTGATACCGATGTGGAATTTTGTATTGGAACATCTCCCGAATAAAGCTGAACTTGTCGGTACATTAGCAGCCTTCGTCGTCCCTTATGGCATGAGTAAGCTGTTTGTCTGGATTCGTTCATGAAAGGGGGTCGGCCAAACATGATCAAACGCCATCTTTATCGCAGGAAAAGGAAATCAAAAAATGAAGAAAAACAGGCTGCCGAAAACGGGATGATCGCCCGTGACCTGCAAACAAACCTGAAATACTTTAAAAGATTAAAAGAACATCATGCCGATCTGGTCATCCGAAAGTTTAAAATTGGCGGAACTGATAAGAATGCTTGTGTCGTTTATATGAACGAACTGGTGGATAAACAGGTTATCAACAACCATATTTTAAAAATGCTTATGGTAGACTGGCCTGAAGCTTATTCAACCGAAAACGCAGACTCCATTTCTCCTGCCGCCCTGTTTGACTTTACCCATGACCATATTCTGGCCGTGAACAATGTCAAAGAAGGCCAAAGCTATTCAGAACTTCTGCTAGCTGTATTAAGAGGATCTACAGTTTTAATGATCGATGGGATCAATACCGCATTGATACTGGATACCGTCAATAAAAAGAAGAAGGCATTGGGCGGTTCGTTTTCCGAAGTGGTTGTGCGCGGTTCCAATACCGCTTTTATCGATACGCTGGAAGACAATATGGCTTTGCTCCGCCAGAATCTGGTGAATCCGGATCTGACTTTTTTTGAATTAAACGTGGGAAGGCGCACCCAATGCCGGGTAATCATTGCCTACTTGAATGGACTGGCTAATCCCCGGCTGGTAGAAGAGGTCAAAAACCGGATCAGAAAAATCGATACCGACCAGATCCTGGATTCGGGCTACCTCGAACAATTTATTGAAGACAATCCGCTCTCCCCTTTCCCGCAACTTCAAAATACAGAACGGCCCGACCGCGTGATTGCCGCGTTAAACGAAGGGCGGGTTGCCATTCTGGTTGACGGAAGCCCGTATGTACTGATTGCTCCGGTCGCCTTCTGGATGTTTCTGCAATCTCCGGAGGATTACTATGAACGCTGGATTCCCGGTACGCTCATCCGCTGGCTGCGCTATCTGGCTGCCTTTATTTCACTCTTTCTGCCGTCCATCTATATTGCATTTACATCATTTCACTATGGCTTGATCCCGACCGAGCTGGCCATTTCTATCACAGCCACCCGCGAAGGAGTCCCTTTTCCGGCTTTCATTGAAGCACTGTTTATGGAGTTTGCGGTTGAAATATTGCGGGAGGCCGGACTTCGTCTTCCAAAGACGGTCGGCCAGACAGTGAGCATTGTCGGCGGGTTGGTCATCGGCGAATCCGCGGTACGGGCCGGGATCGCCAGCCCGATCATGGTCATTGTGGTTGCGATTACTGCCATTTGTTCATTTGCCATCCCCCAATACAGTGCCGGGATTTCGCTGAGGTATTTGCGTTTTGCCGTCATGTCATTTGCAGCGCTCATCGGATTATATGGCCTGGTTCTGTTTTTCCTGCTTATGACAATTCACCTGGTTCGTTTGGAAAGCTTTGGCTATCCTTATCTGGCACCAGCCGCTCCTGTTCGAGTGCAGGATCTGAAGGATCTTCTGTTCCGGGCCCCGTTATTCCGCATGAAGCGACGGCCACAACTGTTAAAACCGGAAGATCAGGTTCGACAAAGAGGGACGTGAGTTCAATTGATCCAAAGGCAAAAGAGACAACTCACCACAATCCAGACAGCCTTTTTCACCATATCGATTATTTTGGGAATGGGGGTGTTAACCCTGCCGCGAACCATTACAGAAGGGACACAGACACCCGACGGCTGGATTTCCGTCATTCTGGCCGGAATCATTTTTCTTGTATGGGGAAGACTTATCATCCTTTTAAACCGGTATTATCCGGATCTCACCTTTTTTCAATACATGCCGCTCATTCTGGGAAAATGGCTTGGCAACCTGGTCAATCTCATCTTTATCTTGTACATGATCCTTACGGCCAGTTACCAGTTACGGGGATTATCCGCAGTGACATTTCTCTATTTGCTTCCAACTACACCAGACATGGTGAAAATACTCATTTTCATCTTTGTTGCCATTTATTTGATAAACGGAGGAATTATTCCTATTGCCCGCATTTGTGAAATCTTGCTTCCAATTACTTTAATCGTCTTTGCCTTTGTACTGTTGCTCAGTTTCAGAGTATTTGACCCGCAACATATCCGTCCGGTTATGGGTTTGGGAATCGAACCGGTTTTGAAAGGAACACCGGGAGCGGTTCTCGCCATCACCGGATTTGAAATGATGTTGATTTTAAATGCCTATATGGAACAAAAAAAGCAGGCCTGGAAAGTCATGGTTGCCAGCATTGCAATTCCGTCGGTTTTTTACATTGTCATCTATGTCGCAACGATCGGGGGATTGGGAATGGACCAGGTCCTGACGCTCGCCTTTCCGACCCTTGAATTGCTTCGCTCTTATGAAATAACCGGCATCCTGTTTGAAAGATATGAATCTTTTATGCTGGCTGTCTGGATTATGCAGATTTTCACCACTTATGTCGGTGTCCATTATTTTGCCAGTCTGGGATTCTCCCAAATGACCGGGAAAAATATCCAATATTTCATCTATGGGCTTGCCCCGCTTCATTTCCTGATTTCGGCAATCCCGAATAACCTTAATGAGGTCTTTAAGCTGGGAGACATTTATTCCTGCATTGAACTATTTGTCGTTCTCGTTGCCGTACCTGCAGCTTTAGGGGTCGCCTGGCTTAAAAAGCGCTTGTCTTCATCCTGGAAAAAATAAGAACATTGGAGGGAAAGCATGCGATGGTTCCTGAAACGGAAACGTAACATTTTCATTATCTACCTGATTTTAAGCCTGGCATTGCTGACAGGTTGCTGGGATAACCGCGACATTGAAGAGGTATCGTTCAATCTTGGTATAGCCCTGGATCAGGCAGACGGTGACATAAAACTGGAAGGAGAGCCTCCTGTGATTACGGCAACCTTCCAGAATCTGGCCCCAAAGGTAACGATCAGCGGTCAGGCTGAAATAGATTTTGATAACATTTCCATTACCGGCAATACGATCAGCAAAATTTCCACCGAATTGGCTTTGCTAAATCCGGGGACTATAATTTCGCAACACCTGAAAACGATTGCCATTTCCGAGAATCTCGCGCGGCACATGAATCTTGAAAACCTGTTAAATGACTTCCAGCGTAATATTAACACCCGCATAAGCACCAATATACTGATCGCAAAAGGTAATGCAAAATCGGTGTTCGAGAAAAACCTGGGAGAAAAGGGAAACGCAATTCCCGCTCTTAAAATCCTTCGTATCATAGACAATGATGACTTCTCCTTGCGTTTATTAAAACCGGCTACTTTGGCGATCGTAGGAGACCGTCTGGCAAGTGAGCAAAGTTTTCTTCTTCCACGCGTTCAAAAAAAAGGAAATGAGATTGTTCTTGAAGATGCAGCGGTGATCAGCGGTAAAACAAAAAAAATGGTCGGCCTTATCAATTCTGAAGAAGTCAACGGTTTCAGATGGCTTGTCGGCAAGAAAGGGGGAGGCCGGTTAAACATATTCAACAGGAAAAACAACCTGATCTTTACAATCCAGATTTTTCATATGTCAAGTGAAATTATTCCTCACGTCCGCGGGAATCAAATTTCCTTCGATGTAAACGTATATGGTGAAGGCACCTTGATTGAAGACTGGATCGAAAATGCGGATGCTGCCGATAACCGGTTCCTTCAAAAACTTGAAAAAGAAGCTGAACAAAAAATTGTATATCAGATGCGATCCGTTTTATACAAACTGCAGAAACAATTCCGGGCTGATGTGGTTGGTTTTGGAGAAGCTCTCCGGATCAAGTATCCGCAAACATTTCAAAAGGTTAAACAAAACTGGGATGAAATGTTCGCCGACGTACCGATTGAGGTTCATGCGGACTTGAAAATCAGAAACTATGGTGTAAAAATAAAAAAATAACTGAAAAACCTCTTCCTTCAACGAAGGTATGTTATATTGAGGAAAAACAGCGTGGGAGGAGAAAAAATGCATGCACAGATCATTCGCCAGTTTGGCTCCGCTGATGTATTTGAACCGGCCGAAACAGAGCGTCCCGCCATTTTGCCGGGACATGTGTTAATCCGCGTCGCCGCGACCAGTGTGAATCCGATTGACATCAGGATCAGAAACGGGGCCGTTCCCAATGTGACACCGGATCTTCCCGCCATCTTGCATGGAGATGTTGCCGGGGTGATTGAAGAAGTGGGGGAAGGTGTCGATTCGTTTCAGGCGGGAGACGAAGTGTTTGCCTGTGCGGGCGGCATCCGGAACACACATGGCGGGGCACTGGCTGATTACTTGCTTGCTGATGCTTCCCTGGTAGCACCCAAACCCCGTTCCCTTTCTTTTCAGGAAGCGGCAGCCATCCCGCTCGTAGCCATCACAGCGTGGGAAGCCGTATTTGACCGGGGCCGGGTACAGAAACAGCAAAACGTTCTGATTCATGCCGGAACAGGCGGCGTCGGCCACATGGCCCTGCAACTGGCAAAAACGGCTGAAGCAAACATATATACCACCGTTTCCGGCAGGCACAAGGCGGAACTTGCCGGACAACTGGGAGCCGACCACACGATCAACTACCGGGAAACAGAAGTGGCAGCGTATGTGAAAAAATATACGAACGGTGAAGGATTTGATGTGGTGATCGACACTGTCGGCGGCGCCAATATCGACCGTTCCTTTCAGGCGGCAAAAATGAACGGAACCGTGGTCACCATTGCCAGCCGATCTGCTCACGATTTGACCCCCATGCACAATAAAGGGCTGACGTTGCATGTTGTCTTCATGATCATCCCGTTTTTGACCGGCAAAGGGCTTTCCCGATACGGGCAAATTTTGCGGCGTATCAGTCAGTGGGCCGATGAAGGAAAAATCAAACCCCTGCTTGACGAAAAAACCTATTCATTCAATGAGGTTTCCGAAGCCCATAAACGGTTGGAGTCAGGCCAGGCAATCGGAAAGGTTGTACTCGTCAATGAATATTTTTAAGCGTTCAAAGGCGCAACCCATGGAAGTTTGCGCCTTTTTCATTCAAATTATGAATCATGGCCGGCAGGCCTTATGACAGCCCGCACCGGACTTGCATCTCCGCCTCTGATCGGAAGCGGCAGAGCAATCATCTCATAAATCCCTTCTTCTATTTTGTCCAGTACCGCATTCTCCAGGAGATGGATTCCCGCTTTTAAAAAGGCGTGATGAACTGGCAATTCCCGGCTGTCTGCTGAATCTGCCGACGGAACATCCAAACCGACCAGCCGGATTTCCCGCTCTTGAAGAAATGGAGCAATATCTGCATCAAGATAACAAAATTTCCCGGGAAATTGAGACCGATCCACCCAGGAACCGGTTCGGATGAGCAAGCGGCTTTCCCTGCCCAAATCAAAACGGGATAAATCACCTGCCGTAATTTTTTTCTTTCCCAACAAGTGAATCACCCGTGCCTTTCCGATATAAACATCCAAATCCAGTTCATGCACTTTTTGCCCGCTTTCATCAATATGAAACGGAGCATCGATATGGGTTCCGGCATGCGTACTCATATGCAATTCCCCTACATTGGCCGTTCCGCTTTCCGCTTTTGTCCATGTTCTCCGGTACAAAAAGGGCGCATCTCCCGGCCAGACGGGAATTTGATCGTGCAGAGGCATGGAAATGTCCAACCAGTTCATTCTGGCAACAACTCCTCGTTCTGTCAATCATTCCTCTCGTCCGAAATATCAGTCATCATGGATAATGGTTTCACAAGACGTTGGTCTGCAAAATACTTATCCCTTTAACCCGCTGTCCAACAGGGTAATTTTCACCCTGGATAAAGGAAAAAGTTGAATTTGCATCGTTTCACGTTCTTTTAACGCAACCATTTGCCCGTCATGTGACCAGTTTACCAAATATCCCCGATAATTTTGCCCCTTGTATTCTATTTCCACGAATTCATAAGGTTTTAATAATTGTTTCATTGAAAACGCCTCTTTTTTTAACGGGGTCTCCAAGGGAAACTGCAACTGGAACCGGTTTTCAAACACCTGAAAACAACGGGCCAACCCCTGAATTTGATAAAATTCCTGTGTCAGGCAGGCAACCGGAATCTTGAATTTTTCCTCCGGTTTTAACGTATCGCGCAATCGTTCAGGAACCGGCGCCAGGATTAGCTCGATATGCCCTGAACATTCGTGATAATCATAGATCAACTGACCATACAAAAAAGGAACTTCCCGATCCGAAATCGCGACTTTGCGTAACAGATAACTTTCTTTCATAGCGTCTCCAATTTTCCTCCAATCCTATCCCAATTATAACCGATCTTTTTCCCGCATTTGTTAAGATAAAATTGAATAATCCCAAGATTATCAATTAAAATAATAGGGAGATTATCCTTCACAGATGGGACGGGACAAAATCGAATGAGCAAACTTTTATTGTTTACGACCTGGGATCACCTGAACGCCTGGCATGTGCATCGTCAGGCAATTCCGGCATGGACTGAGGAGCATGCCGGTGATTTTGATGTAATGGTTGAATTTGGTCTTGAATTGATTGGCGAAATGACAGATCATGGTATATTTATTATACGAAAAAGAAAAAAGAATCAGTCACTCATCTTATATCTTTATACAAAATGGGAGTTGCTTCTGCTCTGGCAATCCGGACATCTTCCCAAACTGGATTGCTGGACTCGTGATCATTCTTCCAAAAACGACACATTGGCCGGTTTTTCGCTTGACGAGATTCAAATTCAGCCCTGTGCAGGGATGTTTATTGCACAGAGAGAAGTAAATCCTTATATCTATCCCAGAGTAAAAGGGGTATAATATGTCAGTCAGACGATTCCGATTCATGATTGAGGAAATCAAGCGGGACATCGAAGAATGCGAAAGGCAGATTGCCTATCATCTGGATGAGATGCAGCGCGCCTATCACCAGGGGGAAGGGCAAATAGAACGGCATCACCGACAGGAACAGCTGAAATGGGAACGGAAACTGCGCCACTCCATTCGTGACCTGATTCACACTGAACGAAAACTGGCCAAATCGATCGAGGAAGAGCATATTCACCGGCTTCATGAAGAACAGGCCCGCCGTGACGGAAAAAGCCGCAATACCTGGTGGTAGCAAAACATTCATGATCTTGTCGCATCGAAAATGAAAACCAAAGAAAGGAAGTCAGCTGACCCATGAACCTGATGGCAATCCACGGAAGCTCGCGCGAACAGGGAAATACGGAAACACTGACCCAGATCGTACTGAAAGACGTGCCGGCAACCCATCTCTATCTGAGGCAGTATGTAATCAACCCCATCACGGACGAGCGACATGATCCGCATGGCTTTACACCTGTGGATGACGATTACGACAAACTGATTGAAAAAGTGATCCTGCACGACACGATCCTCTTCACCACTCCCTTGTACTGGTATGGAATGAGCGGCTTGATGAAAAACTTCATTGACCGCTGGACACAGAGTTTGCGCGATCCCCGGTATGATTTCAAGGAAGCCATGCGCGGAAAACAGGCATACGTTATCGTTACGGGCGGTGAGGACGTCCGCCTGAAAGCCCTCCCGCTGATTCAGCAATTTACATTGATCTTTGAGTTTATGTCGATGGACTTCAACGGATATCTGTTGGGTTATGGTGGCAAACCCGGTGGAATTGTCCGCGATGAACAGGCACTGGCGGAAGCAAGACAGCTGAATGACCGGATAAAACAGTCCCTTTGATCATTTGTTCAAAGGCAGAGGAACTCTGCTAACTGGCGAAAAATGGTAAATACTGCAAAAAGAGGCGCACATATCGGGCAACCTGATATGTGCGTTATTCATCAGACATGATTGGGAGAAACAATATTTGAGAGGTGGCATCGGGTAACTGTAACTCGTATCCATAAAACCTGTCTTGTACAGGCCAGGAGGCAGCCTTACGGGTATTTGGCTTACACAGACACCAGGGACAATGCGTTGGTTACCTGGCCATATTCGGAAGCATGCGGACGGTCCACATCATCTTCATATCCGTAATCAATCATCCGGTTGCGATTGAGACAAAGCTTGGTAAATGAAGGCTTTAACAAATCGAACAGTTCATAGCGCCCTTTCATCTCCGGAAAGCGTTTTTGATAGGACAGGACGGTTTTCCGCACTTTTCTCCAGAAATCTGTTTCGTGATACTGATGGTGGTTTTCCAACAAATCGGCCAGATAACGAAAATGGCAGATAAACAGACCAGTAAAAACAAACTGGCAAAGGCCTTCCGGTTCTTCACTGCGAAGCACCTGTTTCAAATCCCCGGGCAATTCTTCCAGTTCCGGCAACGGTATCCGGCTGACATTCACATCATCAACAAAATCCTTGATGGACAGCCGGTGAGGAATATGATTTTTCAACACCAGAATCGTATTTTGCCCATGTGGCGAAAATACAACTCCATAGCGATAAAGATAATGCAACAAAGGCGGAAGGATCACTTCAAACAGACGATTCAGCCAATCGTCCAGGCAAAGACCCGATTTTTCAACCAGCCGGGAAACAAACGGTTTGCCTGTTCCATCAACATGCAGCAGTGAAGCCAGGGTAACCGGTTTTTCCCCTTCTTCCATGTTCTGATAGATACTTTCCCGCCAGATACAGCCCAGCATCTCCAGATATTGATAAGGCGCTCCTTTCAATTGTGAATAATAAACATGATCATAGTTAATGCTGGCAATTTCCCCCGGTAAAATGACACGGCACTCATCGCGCAAAAATGCATCTTTTTCCCGAATGTTCGTGATATATTCCGTAATTTTCGGGGCAAGCACGGTCCTTTCCCCGGGCAACCCGCGATAAACCAAGGTGTTTAAAATGCTCATCGGCAATTTGACATGATTTTTCCGTTTGTGGCTGATATTCACAAAGGTGCGAATCGATTGCTGCGGCAAATACCAATCCTCGCCTTTCCCCAGGGGAACAATCCGCTTGTATGCGATTTCTTCCGCAAAAAATGGCACGATAAAGTGATCCCACTGCCACTTGTGAACCGGCATAAACAAATAATCGGACACATTTAAATGCTGCTGGCGCAAGGCCAGCCCAAAGT
The DNA here is from genome assembly GCF_013868055.1 of Thermoactinomyces mirandus. Lineage (GTDB taxonomy): Bacteria > Bacillota > Bacilli > Thermoactinomycetales > Thermoactinomycetaceae > Thermoactinomyces > Thermoactinomyces mirandus. The sequence continues at coordinate 25,809 of NZ_JACEOL010000035.1, forward strand.
TTTCAAGCTGTTTCTCTCCCAGTTCCTGCCTGGCCAGTTCCAGGTAATCGAGCCCTTTCACCGCATGAAAATCGGCTTTGTCCTTATGAACGGCAATCCAGGAGAGCTGCACCGGTTTTTTTCGTTCGGGGGCATATTCCAGATAATCCTCATAGCTGAACCCGATTCGTCCCTTGTTATAGGTAATCCACGGGTGGCCTTCCATTTCCCCCTCCAGCTCCGCATAGTCCAGTTCCGTCAAATCGAAAGACTGGTTTTGCTTCTTCTCCAGAATGTGGACATCTGCAATCAGGGTGTTGGTATATTCACGAATCAGATGCCCGGCAGTGACCGGATGGATTCCAACCGTACCCTGTATGTCCAGCAGAAACCGGATCGGATTGATGGCAGGATGTACTTCTCCATCCTGCTCACGGTAAATCGTGTCGCTTAATACATGATAACTGTCAAACAAACGCTTTTTCGCCTGGTAAGTGTAAATCACCCCGTTTTCCAGCACCAGCCGGTAGGAATGAACCCCCTCATCCCCTGTCTCAAGTTCTTCCGGAGAAAGAATATCCTCATACATGAATTCGGCAATCATTTTGGTCAGTAAACGGCGGGAAGCTTCCTCCCACGTTTCTTTCCGGAAAGTTTTGATTTGCTCCATACGCTGACACTCCTTTACGACGATGAGACGGACAACGGTTCGGCCGGTTGCTTCACTCCCGCATTTTCATCTGATTCCGACACTCCGAACTGTTGGAAAACATTCCGTTTTCGAACCGGGTAAACTTCTTTTCCGGCCAGTTGATTAATAATGACTGAATTCCGGTAGCAACCCAGCCCCAGGTCAGGCGAACCTACTCCATGGGTATGTAACTCCGCATTTTGCACAAAGATCCGGTTATCGATCTCTTTGGTCAGTTTCAGCCGGTAGTCCAGTTCCACCCTGTACCGTTTTTTCTCATCCCACTGAATGAGGGAGGAAAGATTTTTTACACAGGACGGAATCCGGTGTTCATACCCGGTCGCAAAAATCACAACCTCGCTTTCATGGGTGAATCCTTTTTCCTGTTCGCGATGGAAACAGGACAGGCGATATTTCCGTTTACCCTCGACTTGTTCAATTTTCTGCACTTCGGTATGGGCCAGCATACTGAAAGGAACTTCCCGATTTCCAATTGTCCGCTCATAAAGGAGATCATAGATGTCGGCAATCCATTTGCTGGCCATGCCTTTGTACCACAGATCCTGCGTTTTCAGCCGGTCGTCCCGTTTTTCCTGCGGCAGGGAGTAAAAATAGTAGATATAGTCCGGAGAGAAATGTTCCAGACCCAGCTTGGAATATTCCATCGGGAAAAAGCCGCCGGAGCGGGTAAACCAATCCAGCCGGTATCCGTAATCTTTTTGTTCCTGCAGCAGTTTGTAGAATACCTCGCCAGCACTTTGCCCGGAACCGATCACTGTAATGGATTTGGCTTTCCGGCAGCGGTCCAGCCTGTCTTTAAACCGGGCAGAATGGAAAATGTCTTCTTCCGGGAAGCCCTGAAATTGCGGCCCGAAATCGGGAACACTTCCTACTCCCAGCACCAGGTCTTTGGCATGGTAAACCGATGACTGTTTCGTCGCTGCCGACACCACTTCCACACGAAAATACGATATCCCGTTTTCTTCCACATGATCAATCCGGGTCACTTTATGCCTGAACCTGCAGATTTCCAACTGCCCGGAAACCCATCTGCCATAAAGATTGTACTCCTCACGCGGGATCAGGAACCTTTCCAGAAAGTAAAAATGGTAAAGCCGGTCGTGCTCCCGCAAATAATTCAAAAAGGTATACCGGCTTGTCGGGTCAGCCATCGTAACAAGGTCGGCGAAAAAGGGAACCTGCAAAGTTGTCCCTTCAAGAATCATCCCGGAATGCCAGTCAAATTGCGGTTTCTGTTCAAAAAACAGGGCCCGCACATCCGGCACGGGGTCCAACAAGGCAGCCAGACCCAGATTAAACGGCCCCAAACCGACTCCAATGATATCAAACATCTCTTTATGTTCATAAGTCGTCATATTCCCATCTCCTTTTAAATGAATCCCGGTTGCAAAACATTAATGCCGCCCGTTTATCCGGCAGGTCGGTCTCTTTTTGAAATTCAAATCCGCATTTTTCAAAAATATGAATCATTTTTTCATTGCGAACATCCGGTTCAGCTACCACTTTCTGTGTACTTTTATGTTGAAACAGGCAGCAGGTCATTGCCCGCAACAGGGGCAGAGCATATCCTTTTCCCAGGAAAGAAGGCGGGCCAATCAATAAATGAATGCCTTGGTCTTCCGGATGGAAATCATAAAAGTTTCCCAATATATCTCCCCGTATCCAATACGTCTCCCAATAACTCATCGGGGTACCATCCAGTGATCCGATGTGAAGGGTCTGATGGGGATCTGCCAAAAAGCTTTGCAAATGTTCACGGTATTTCTCGCGGGAAATATTCAGGTTCCAAAACGGAATCACGTGAGGTTCATGCATCCATTGATGAAGCCTGCCAAAATCCTGTTCCAGGTCAACCTTGCGAAATGTAATGGTTTTATCAATGCTTGGGTCATGACAAGTAAACGTTTCAGCAGTGACCGGGTACACCATCGACCACGATTCCCCCTTTCAGAAGAGGATTGGCAATTTTGACATACACCGATTGGCTTTCCATCGGGCCTGTCAGTTCATCCATATCATAAAAACGGGTCAGCAAATTGGCCTTTCCCGACAGCCATTTGTCATGAAGCAGGCTTTCAATCAGGCGGGAAGAGGCACGGCTCCTCGGTTTCCACTGAACCAGGTGCTGTCTCAGTTCTTCCAGCAATACCTCTTCCCGGATCAGCCCGCATACGCCAAAGGCATTGATCAGGCCAAACAGGTGATTGATAAAGAAATAGTACCTGAACCGTTCATCGGCTACATGATCCGCGCACAGGGAATGGCTTTTTTTATTCACGCCCGGCAACAGGCGTTCAAGAAAGGGAAAAGTGGATTCACAGTAGTAATAACCCTGGTTATCCCGGTAGAAGAAACGGCAGGGATACCCGTTTTTCAGTTGAACCAGACTGTTTTGCTGATGAGCCTCCAGCGCGATTCCATGTTTCAGGTACAGCCACATCATCGGATGCAAAGAAATCGACAGATATCTTTTAAACCAGTCCAGGCTTACTTCTTCCGGATCTCTTCCCTCTTTGGCGGACAGTTCATGGATGATATTGGCCAGGCGCGGTCTGTAACCGGGAATTGCATCCTGGCACAGTCCGGCCACCACTGTCACGTTCTCCTTATCACCCCCTTTGAAAGGATTCTCCCGCAATACTACTTCAAATCCCGATTCCTCCGAGCCGGGGAGTTGAATTGTGATAAAGGCAGGATCTTGAATTATGTAAAATCCGGGATAGCAGAGTTTCAGGTTGTTTCCGATTTCACTGTCCAAAATGCGGGTAACCTCAACCCCCCTTTCCAGTTCCTTGTATTTGTTCATGCGAACCGAATTGGTAATCTTGACCTTGACAGAAAACTTCAGCATGAACGATGATTCAGGATGATAAACAGTTCTGAAGGAAGACGTCGGATAATAGGCTTTTCCCACAAGCCCCAGGTCTTCCAGCAACCCCTTTTGCATGAGCTGCCTCACCCGTTTATCCATAAGTAAATGTTTTGCCTGCACCGGATGGAGCGGAATCAGGGAATATTCATCTTTTTTGAGATACATTTTCTTAAATGGTTCATCTACTTCCGGATCGGCCATCAGTTCATTTTTGATCAGCCTGGTGGCCGATTCCGGCAAATGGGACCGCTCGCTGACAATGGAATGGTGAGCCCGGAAATAATGCAGCGAAAACCGGCCTTTCAGCTCGGGCGAATAAATCTTTTGTCCAAGATCCGACAGGCCCTGGCGGCTTTTGGGGGTCGGATGGAGCAAATGGCCGAAAACAAGTGACTGTTCGGAGTCCAAATACTCAAAACGGGTTTGGTACAGTTCCCCGGCGTCCCGTCCTCTGGTCATTACATAAGACTCGATCTGCTGGCAACTCTGAATCACCCGATAGACCAACTCATCGGGGAAAGACGACAGATCCCGCTTCAAAGCCAGCTCTTTGATGATGACAGTTACCAGTGTGACATAGTCCAGCTCTTTCAGATGCCTGGCTTCTCCCGCCCGGTAATAAAACGGAAAATAAAACAAATGCCTGTCGGTGAGCGACCAGTATTTGACGGGAGCGATAATTTCTATCTGATGGTACTCCAAATCAATTCGGACAAACTCTGCTGCCGGCACATCTGCAATTTTGCCGCCATCCAGCAAGGGGTCGTCCAACAGCTGATCTTTGGTCGATCGCTTGTAGTGATTTGTTTCTCTGAGGTAACAGTTGAAAAATGCCAACATACTTGCCCGTTCAGCTATTTTTTTGGCCTGCATGCTGTCTGATTCCCTCCTCTCTCCATTTCCAGTTTCAATCCCGTCTGTTTGACTGCTTGCAAAAGGTTGACCAGCTCTTCCGAAGTCAACAACGGGTTGAGCAATGTCAACTTCAGGCAGGTCATCCCGTCCACCCTGGTTTGGGCAATGACCGCTTTCCCCTGGTGAAACAGAACGTCACGGATATTCCGGTTGAGCTGATCGCTTTCCACTTTCCTCATCGTTGGCCGGTAACGGAAAACAACCGCGTTTAAAGCCGGAGGATCATTGATGAGTTGAAAATGCTCATCCCGGCGGATCAACTGTGCCGCCTCCTGCGCTATCTCCAGTGTGTGTTCAATCATTTCGGCAAACCGGATTCTCCCGGTCGCCTGTAAGGAAACAAACAGCTTCAGAGCATCAAAACGGCGCGTGGTCTGCACCGACTTGCCAACCAGATGCGGAATGCCCAGCCACTCATCTTCTTCAGAGTTCAAATAGTCGGCGTGTCGCCGGATCAGTTCAAAATGCTCCTTATTCCTCAGCAAAAAAGCTCCGCAGCTGATCGGCTGGTAAAATAGTTTATGAAAATCAACCACCACAGAATCGGCCTTCTCGATCCCTGCCAATTGCTGTTTGTAACGGTCACTCATCAGCAAAGCTCCGCCATAGGCGGCATCAACGTGCAACCAAATCTTTTCCGCTTCAGCCCGTCTGACGATTTCTCCAAGTGGATCGATGCTTCCGAAATCGGTGGTTCCGGCGGTGGCAACGATGGCAAAAGGCAAGTAACCAACGCTTTTCAACTGATAAAGCTCTTTATCCAAGTCCAATAAATCCATTTGATAGCGCTTGTCTGTATCTATCAAAATGACTGCTTCTTCCCCCAGCCCCAGCAATGCCGCCGCCTGTTTCACCGTAAAATGGGCAGCTTTCGAACAGAGAATCCGCATTCTGGAAGCATGAGCAGGCAGGCCTTTGCGCTTGGCATCCCAATTCATCCGCTCCCGCAAATAAAAGTCCCTTGCCAGAAGCAATCCCATATAATTGGACTGTGTCCCGCCGCTGGTAAAGATACCGTCCCCGGCAGTGCTGTCGAAAAACCGGGAACATAACCAGCCGATCATTTTCTCTTCCAGCATCGTTGCCGCCGGGCTTTGGTCCCATGAATCCATGGACTGGTTCATCGCGCTGGTCAACTGCTCTGCTGCCAAGGCTGCGGTGAGAGGGGGACAATGGAGATGTGCCGAACAGGCCGGATGATGGACCACCACCGAATGGCGCACAATTTTTTCCCCTGTCTCCCGCAACACTTCCTCAATGGGCCGGCCCTCCTCGGGACAAACAGGAATTTCCTCCAGCAAGGCTTTCAGCTGCCCAACCTGGATCCCGCTAAAAGGCCGGGAAAGGGTGGCATAATGCTGATAGAATACTTCCCGGGCGGCGGTTACTGCCTGCAGGTAAGCCGACCAACCTGCTGGTGAAGAGTTTAAAAAGCATTCCCTGCCAGGGGTTTTCACAACCTTGTTCATGTCCGATCCATCCTTCCTCCTTAACCGGCATTCTTTTTTCGCTCTGCGGCCTGAACCGCTTCGGCAAAGATTTCGCTGATTTGATCCACCTGCTCTGATGTAATGATCAGCGGAGGCAGGAAACGGAGGACACTTCCATGACGGCCGCCAGATTCCAGAATCAGCCCTCTGTCAAAACATTCTTTTTGTATCAGGCGGGTCATTTCAGGATCTGCCGGATAGCTGCCCATATGGTCAGATGATTCCTCCTTGTTCACAATTTCCAATCCGATCATCAGTCCCCGTCCGCGAACTTCCCCAATCGTGCGGGAATCCTGTTGAACCGCTTGCAAACGGGTCATAAGGCGTTCTCCCATCTTTTCTGCATGCTGTTCAATATGGTTTTGCCGAATGAAACGAATGGTTGCGATTCCGGTCGCCATCGCCATTTGATTCCCGCGGAAAGTTCCGGCATGTGCACCGGCTGCCCACTGATCCAGTGATTGGTCATAGACAACAACCGCCAAAGGCAGTGAACCGCCAATCGCCTTGGATAACACAACCACATCAGGAACAATTCCGGCATGTTCAAAAGCAAACAGTTTTCCGGTCCGTCCCAGCCCTGTCTGAATTTCATCAACAATGAGCAGAATATCGTATTTTCTGGTTAGCGATCGCATGTCGCGCACCCATTTGTCCGGAGCAGGAATAACGCCTCCCTCTCCCTGCACAATTTCCATGATCATAGCCGCAGGATGGACAATACCGCTTTCCGGATCTTCCAGCGTCCGCTGAATGAATCGGCTTCCAATCTCCATCCCCGTTTCGCCGCCTTGCCCAAAAGGACAGCGATAATGATATGGAAAAGGCAGGAAATGGACATCCGGCATCAAACCGGAAATCGACTTTTTTGGATCCGTATTGCCCATCAGTCCCAGAGCCCCGTGAGTCATGCCGTGATATCCGCCCTGAAACGCCAGAATACTACGGCGGCCCGTTGCAGTTTTCACGATCTTCAGCGCGGCTTCAACCGCATCGGTACCGGCAGGACCACAAAACTGGATTTTTGCCTTTTCGGCAAACCGGGCAGGCAAACTGGCAAACAATTCTTCAACAAATTTATCTTTTACCGGTGTCGTAATATCCAGCGTATGTAGTGGCAATTTGGCATCAATCACCTGTTTGATGGCTTCAATCACAACCGGGTGATTATGCCCCAAGGCCAATGTGCCGGCACCGGACAGGCAGTCAAAATAGGTTTTTCCCTCTACATCTTTTACAAAAATGCCTGATGCTTCTCTCATGGCGATCGGAAACCGTCGCGGATAAGATAGGGCATTGGATTCTCTCTGTTCCTGGTTCGCAAGAAAGTATCGATTGGAAAGCACTTGCCTCGATATCATCCGTTTATCTCCTCCTAATGATAATGATTATCATTATCATTTATGTTATATATTATCACTGAACTTTTTGCATGTAAATACATTTCTAAAAATTTTCTCCCGCCCGGAATCATCAAAAAGCTGACGGTTCCGTTTGCTCCTTTGTACCCGGCCTGATCACATATACGATGACTGCCACGCAAAAATGAGGAGAAGGCACAATTCATACAGCCTTGCCGGATCAATGTCGTATAAAAATAACCCCACCAGCGGCGCAACCATTGCTCCGATACCGTTTGGCCCGGCAACCGCACTTGCAGTTCTTCCACCACATTTAATGAAAAAGCCGTCAGATATCCGGGCTGGATATTGTTGTGTCATTCTGTTCCTCCGCGATGGTTTAAACATTGGTATTTTTCTATAAAACAGTTTTTTGCCATTGGCCAAAAATATTCTGACTCTCCTTGATTTCGTTATCATAATGATTATTCAACCCGGGTCGATCGATTCCCGTCCCCGTATAACAAATGAAGTGAAAAGGCTGTGCAGATCATTCTGCACAGCCCTGAAGAGTCAGAAATCAATTGTGGAGTTTTTCAAGCAGTTCATGGACATCGACATACTCATATCCAAGGTCGGTGGCCACCGCTTTGTAGGTAATATTTCCATCCAGGGTGTTAATGCCCCTTGCCAGTGCCCTGTTTTCCAAAGCAGCCTGACGATAACCTTTATCTGCAATTTGCAAACCGTAATTTACGGTAACATTGGACAAGGCCAATGTTGCCGTACGCGGTACGGAACCTGGAATGTTTGGCACCGCATAATGAACTATCCCGTGTTTGACATACGTCGGGTCACTGTGGGAAGTGGTGCGGTCAACCGTTTCAATGGAGCCCCCCTGGTCGATCGCTACGTCGACGATTACAGAACCCGGCTGCATTTCCTTGACCATTTCTTCCGTTACCAGGCGCGGAGCACGTGCACCGGGAATAAGAACCGCACCGACGAGCAAGTCCGCTTTTTTAACGGCACCCGCAATATTATACGGATTGGACATCAAGGTATTGATTCTGCCCCGGAACTGGTCATCCAGTTCCCGCAGGCGAACGGGATTAATATCGAGGATGGTTACGTTGGCACCCATTCCCATCGCTATTCTGGCTGCGTTGGTTCCGACAACCCCTCCGCCGACAACAACGACTTCAGCCGGCAATACTCCTGGCACTCCGCCCAGCAGTACACCTTTTCCGCCTTTTTGTTTTTCAAGATATTGTGCCCCGATTTGAATCGACATTCTGCCGGCAACTTCACTCATCGGCATTAACAACGGCAAGGAGTGGTTGTCCAATTGGATGGTTTCATAGGCAATGGCTGTTACCCTGTTTTTGAGTAAAGCTTCTGTCAACTCCGGTTCTGCTGCCAGGTGCAGATAGGTATACAGAATCAGTCCTTCACGGAAATATTGGTATTCTTCCGGCAACGGTTCTTTTACTTTTACAACCATCTCTGCAGACCAGGCTTCCCGGGCAGAACCTACAATTTTGGCCCCGGCTTCCAGATAATCATGATCCAAAAATCCGCTTCCTTCACCGGCATGGGTTTCCACCCGGACTTCGTGTCCATGGCTGACGTAAGAAGCTACAGCTGCCGGTGTCATTCCGACCCGATTTTCATTGTTTTTTATCTCTTTGGGTACGCCAATTATCATTGATGATCACCTTTTTATCTAATGATTGTAATTAGTACAAATTAAGTATAAAGTATTTATAAAGCGCTTCCATTAGACAATTTGTCAAAAATTGTTTGTGTTTATTTTACACTCCAGCTACCATTTTATACAACAGAAGGTGAATCCCATTGGCTTTTGAATCTTTTCTTACCTTGAAAGAAATTTTGAACCGTCCCACATTCGCACGTGCAAAAGTAATAGCCGGGCATAACGGATTGCATCGGAGGGTAAGGTGGGTTCATATTTTGGAGGTTTCCGAATTTGATACACTGATTAACGGGGAAGAAATGATCCTGGCTACGGGCATCAACTTTAAATCGTCTTCCGTGTCGCCTGCCCATTATCTGAAAAAATTGATTCACCTGAACGCATCTTGCTTATGTCTCGAACTGGGATATTATTTTCATGAGATTCCCGATGAATTGATCCAAATCGCAAACCAGCATGATTTCCCGTTAATCGCATTTCCCAACCAGATTCGTTTTGTAGATATTACACAGGATTTGCACGCTGTGATTATCAACCAGCATGTGCAACTGTTGCAAAACCTGGAAACCCTGTCGCGGGAATTTCACCGGTTGAGCCTGGAGCCCAAAGGAACTGCCAATATTTTGAAAATGCTTTACAATAAAACCAGTTCACCAATTATTTATATATCCGGCAAGGGAAAACTTTCCCTTTTCCCCGATGACCATCCAAAGGAAAAAACTTCTTTGTCCAGGTTTCTTGAAAACAGGCTGGCCACATTTGATGAGAAAGATCCCGAACTTACTCCGGCCCACTCCTGGTCATTTGAAGAACAATATGTTCTCCTGCAGCCCATCCGCGCCATGGGGCAAACTCTGGCCTATATCGGCATGATCTGCAGCCGGAAACCGACCCGGTATGAATACCTGATTCTGGACTGGTCAGCGCTGGCGATTGCCCAGGACCTGATCCGCAAAAAATATATGGAAGAACGGCGCCTGCACTCGGAGAATGCCTGGGTGAACAACCTGCTCCACAATCGGCTGGATGAATCACAAATCCGCAAACATTTGCATGCCGATTACAATGACTTGAACAACAGGCAAAGTTTTGTCACCTTGATTGAATGGAACAGGCCGATCGGCGAAGAACAGGAAACTCCGCTGGAAACGCCGGAATATATCCGGTACGATTTTCCCGTTATTATCCGTTCCGCATTTGAACAGTACCGTTTTTTTCCCTTGATTACCCGTAATCATGAGCAGATTGCAATCATTGCCTTCGATCTCAATTCCCAAATCAGCTGGAAACAAAGGGTCAGACAGTTGCTTGAACAGATTCGAAGTACCAGCCGGAAAAAGCGCCAGGACCATCCGTTATTCAACGCAGGTGTGGGGCAACGCTACACGGGCTTCGCTTTCATTAACCAGAGTTTCAGGGAAGCCGACCAGGTGCTTGATCTCAACGACCGTCAGGATGATGCATTTGTCTTCTATGATGAACTGGGAATATTCCAGTTAATCCTGAACCTGAAAGAAGACAGCCAGTTAAAATCATACATCAGCCAGCATCTCGGATCGGTTATCGAATACGACCGGCAGAAAAACAGCGATTTGCTGTATACGTTAAAAGTTTACCTGGATCACGACTGTTCCAAGAAAGCGGCTGCGGAACATTTGTATATTGTGCGCCAGTCCTTGTATTACCGTTTGCGGAAGCTGAAAGAATTATTGGGAGACCATTTCCTGTCAACCGAAAACAAGCTGACCTTGCAAGTTGCCTTGCGTGCCTGCCAGCTGGTTTATCCCGAATTGTTGACCAATCGTTCCAAAAAAAGGGGAAACCTTCAATAAATGCAAAAACCGAACTTTTTACAAGTTCGGTTTTTTACTGAAAAAATCATCGATCCTGCTGATCAGACTTTTGACAAAGGAATCAACTGCCAGCCATTTTCCATGCTTAACCGGTTCTGCTGAATGGACAGGATCATTTGTTCCAGAATTCCCTGCCAACTGAGCTGGGATTTGCCCAAAAGTCGGCGGGCAATCAGGACATTGTCCATTGCCATGACAATTCGCTCTGATGGTTGCTTTGCGCTGATCGGTCCCACGCTGGAATCGTGGAAAATCTCCGTTTCCCCTTTTAACGGATAGAGCAGCAAGTCCCGATAAAACAGGAGCAGAATATCCAGCAGGAAATGGGTCCGCTCTGCCTGCACTTCTTCAACAAACCATGGTTCTGACAGCGTGATGATAGCCTCAGGGCTTGACGAAAGGATCTGGCTTCCCCACTCCATCACCTTCTGATATGCCAAATCAATCCGGTCCAACTCTTCTTTCTTCACATCAAACCGGTACGGCAAATTGGCAAACAGGCGCGCCAGATGTTCCGGAATCCCCATTTTCAAATACCTGGCTGCTTTGGCCGAGGGGGAAAGTTCAGGAAAACGTACCAATTGGCAACGGGATCTGATAGTAGAGAGAATGTCGGCCAATCTCTCCGTAATCAATATGACCATCATGGCCGGGTACGGCTCTTCCAGAAACTTCAACAAACTGTTAGCCGCTTCAGCCCTCATCTTGTCTGCTTCTTCCAGCACAGCCACTCTGGTTACCCCTTCCGGAGCGCTGTAACGAAACCGTGATTGCAATTGCCTGAGCTGGGCGATCTTGATGACGTTCCCGTCGGGACGGATCATAACAACATCCGGATGATTCCCCTGCTCAATCTGGATACAGGAAGAGCACTTACCGCAGGCGGATCCCTCCTGCCGTTCACAGTTAACAGTCTTCGCCAGTTCCAAAGCCAGTTCTCTCTTGCCGGTATCTTTGGGACCATAGAAAATATAGGCATGAGCCAGCCTGTTGGAACGAAATGCATTTCGCAGTATTTCCAACAGTTGAGGCTGCACAAGATTGCGATCAGACATGACAAAGCCTCCTGTCTGCCTCCAGACTTTCTATTAATCTTCGCACGTTTTCGCGGGAAAAATCAAGCAAGTGTCACCAGGCTGACCGAACAGTTGTCTGGATTTCCTCCGGCCCGTGTCTGAAACAATTGGAAACAAAGCTGCAAGCGGGTCCAAAAAGAAGGTTTCTCCAAGTTTTTACAATTTGTTTGTTTTTATTCTAAAATAAAATAAAAACAACTTGTATGTTATGATATTTGGGGCCAGCCAGGATTGATATTTCATTGTTTCTCTCCAACTACGGTAGAGGCAAAGTGTTTAAAAATATGTTAAAACAAAATCGAAGTATCATAAGCAAGCAGAAATAAACCCGTTTTGGCAACCAGATCTTTTCAAATCGTTATATTTTCGCCAGCAATTTTATTGAAAGAAATGATCTGTCCGGATGTTCGGACAAACTTTTTTTAGAAAGGAAATGAATCATGCCTTATCTTCGGTTCAAAGGATTTCCCAAACATGCACTGGAACGGTTGGCACCGCAAATTGTAACTCATTTTGCCAATATGGCACAGGTTTCTGAAGAAAAAGTTAAAATTGAACTGCTTTCAGTTGAGCCAATCACCCATTCTCCCCGTTCACTGGAGATCATGATGTTTCCCCGCAGTAAAAAAATACATGACCGGCTGGCTGAAAAACTTAATCAGCTTTTAAATGAAAACGGTTTTAAAAATACACATATCTTTTTTATTCTTCTGTCTCCTTCATTGTATTACAAGAATGGACAGTCGCTGGAAGAGATTCCTTCTCCTCCCTTCTCTCTGCTGTCTCCCTGATTGTCCGCTGTCCACCCGGATCGCCGGGAAGATGCCGGGTGGACAAATTTATTACAAATTTGTTATATTTTATTATCAATTGATAATTCCCTTGCAATCAAAAAACGGTTAACCGTATACTGTAAGTATTTAAGGAGGCTATGTAATGAAGATTGCACTGGTCACAGACAGCACCTGTGACTTACCCCATGAGTTGACAGGCCAATTCAACATTCATGTCGTTCCGCTTCGAATCATCTATTCGAACGGCGAATACCGCGACGGCATTGATATCACTACCGAGCAGATTATGGATCGCCTCGATGAGGAGATTCCCAAAACATCAATGCCTTCGCTGGAAGATATAAACAATCTGTACAGAAACTTGCAAAACGAGGGCTATACCCATTGCATCGTACTGACCCTTTCTGCTTCGCTCAGTGGAACACATAACGCTTTCCGTTTATGCGCACAGGATTTTCCCGGCATGAGAATCGATGTGATCGATTCCAAAGGGGTTTCCTGGATGCTGGGCTTTCTCGTTTTGGAAGCAGCCCGGTTAATACGGGAAAAAACCGATTACCAGGAAATATTGTCGATAATCAGCCAAATCAAAGGCAAAATCAAAGCCTATTTTATTCTTGATACGCTGGAATACGTTCAGGCGGGCGGCCGGATTGGAAAAGTGGCCAAATCACTGGGTTCCATGCTGAACCTGAAACCGATTATAACCTTTGACGAGAATGGCAAACTGCACCCGCACACGATTGCCCGTGGCAAACAGCAGGCGCTCAAAAAACTGATCAGCCCGATTTATCAGCAAATCGCGTCAACACGCGCCCGGATTGGCATTTTGCACAGCAGGGCAGAAAAAGAGGCTGAAGCGCTCAAGAGACGGTTGAAAGACCTGGAAAATGTTGTCCAATTATACATCGGTTCGATCGGTCCAACCCTTTCTGTGCATGCCGGCCCCGGCCTGTTGGGAATGGTTGTTTATCCGCTTGACTAAACATCGCATCCACCTCTGGCAATCAGAAGTGGATGGTTTTTTTCATCGCGGGCAACAAACCTATGAGCCATATTTATCGAGATAATGAGACAAGGTGATTAAAGGCCAAACATATGGATAACTGTGGTAATTGATATAAAACTGGCCGGCAAGACCCGCACCTGTCGGATAGGACCAGACCTCCGGTTCCCGCTCTTCCATCAGTTCCAGCAAGCGGAGAATTCCCTTTTCAATGGCAGGAGTGGGCTGGTCATGACAAGCAATCAGAGCGTCCAGCGCCCACGCTGTCTGAACCGGAGTTGAAAAAGAAAGAGAAACAAATCTTTGTTCCACATCACTGTAACAGGATTCTCCCCATCCCCCATCCGACCGTTGTTTATTTAACAAAAAACGAATCCCTTTTTGCACACAAATGTTGTCAGCAGGCACTCCCACTGCTGCCAAGCCTTTCAAAGCTGCCCACGTTCCATAAATGTATGAAATTCCCCAACGGCCAAACCATGAGCCATCCGCCCGCTGGTGATGGTACAGCCAGCTCCAGGCCCGTCTTGCTTCAGGCCGGTTAATGGTCCACTTAAGTTCAGACCCCAAAAAGGATAGTACGCGCCCGGTCAGGTCTGCCGTGGACGGATCGCCCCAAATTGTCTTTCCGTCCCGATAGGGCAGCAGCCTGAGCCAGGCTTTATTCGTATTTTTTTCGAATGCCGGCCAGCCCCCGTCCCCATTTTGCATGTTTAACAGCCACTGCAAACCTCTTTTCCATTCATCCTGCGCAAAACCAGCGCGGACAGTAGGAGCAATGGCTTCCAGGACCTGCACCGTATCATCCACGTCAGGATTGATGGTATTGGAATGGGAAAATCCCCACCCGCCCGGGATGGCGCAAGGATTGCGAAAATGCCAGTCACCCCATTTGGTGTGCTGTTTTGACAGGAGGTACTTCATTCCTTTCTGAATGGCGAAATGGTCGAAAAATATGCCGCCTTTCTGCAATGCGGTCATGACGAGCGACGTATCCCATATGGTTGAAGTCGTTTCCTGCAAATGTGCTCCTCCGGGCAGCGGGAAAATCAAGTGGGCCAGTCCGTCCATCGCTTTTTGAATCACCTGGTGACCGGTCGGATATTTTAACGACAACAGGGCAAAGATCAGCAAAAATGTACTGGTCATGTAACTGTACAGGGTTCCGTCTTCTTCGATGCGCGACAAAAGAAAATTTTCTCCCCAATGAATCGCCCGCTCATGAATCTTTTCCCTGAACAATGCCGATGTTTTAACCGCAGGCAGCAGATCTTCCTTTGTCCAGAAATAATCGGGATGCATCCGTTCCATATACGCCCGGGAGGAAGCGGGCAACCAATCTTCCACTTCCCGAAATCCTTGCAAACGGACATAAAAATCCTGATCAGATACCAAAATAATGGGAGCGACATGAACACGCGTATAACCGACAAAGTCAAAAAAATTGACCGGACTCCAGACAGGCAACAAAAAAAATTCCACAGGCAGTTTTATAAAACGGGACCAACTTCGATGGCCCAACAGTGCCAGCATCACTTTGGTCAGGGAACTTGCCCGGTTGACGCCCCCATGAGCGAGGAGAAAGTCACGCGCCTTTTTGAGGGCCGGATCAGTTGGTTTTCTTATGCCGGCATATAACAAGGCGACAGAAGCATCCAGTGTGGCCGAAACACTTCCTTCCCTCTCATCGGGAAAGGTTTTCCAAGTGCCGTCTGCTGTCTGTTTGTCCAGAATCCGCTCAATAATTGAGGATAGTGCAGCTGTTTTGGGCCATGACAAGACCTGATGCAGCAACAGATAATAGGCATCCGTCATGACGCCGCTTTCAAAACAGAACGGCCAGGTTCCTTCCGGGCTTTGCCTGCCAAGCAGTTCCCTGCTGATCCGGTGAATCATTTCCCGCACCTCAACGATCCATTGACCTTGCATCGCACTACTCCTTAAATTTCTTCTCTTTACAACATATTCAACGGGCGGTGATAAATGACCGGTCCAGTTCAAATCTTGGCAGTAAAATATCTTGGCATAAAAACAGTTATTTTTTAAAAAAATACATTTTAAAAAAGGAGGGTAACCCATGACAGTTGGTACAAAGCTGAAACAAACTATCGCCAGCGCAGAAAGTGTGGCGGCAAATTTGCGTTCTTTTTCGCTGGATACGGATAACCGGCAGGCAAAACAGCTATACAGCCAGTTGGCACAAAATATGGATTCCGTTGTGCAGCAATTAAAAGAACGGGAACAACAGGTTGCCAGTGAAGAGCCACAATACAATCAATCATAAAAAAATAGAGATCCAAACGGATCTCTGAGGCTGTTGACAAA